>JAFUOJ010000018.1 GCA_017481945.1 Parabacteroides sp.
TAGTCCTTGGAGAACTAAGTAAAAAGTTAACTTAATATCTGAACAATTTTTTTATGTTTTACTAATACCTGAATTTAAAATGCGAAAGAAAGATTTAAAATTATTGAGAATCAATTTGATCGCCATTTTTATGGGTTTATTTATTATTCATTTATCTGCCCAAAATGCGACGATCTCTGGTGTTGTGAAAGATCAATGGGGAGAACCCTTGATTGGTGTGAATGTGATGGAGTTGGGAACAACGAACGGAACCATCACGGAGGCAAATGGTTATTACAAACTCTCGACGAGAGGAAATAAACCGATCTTAGTCTTCTCTTATATTGGGTGTTTGACTCAGGAAATTCAGGTGGCTGGGCAAACAGTTATTAATGTAACAATGAAGGAAGACACAGAGAGTTTAGAGGAAGTAGTTGTAATTGGTTATGGTACGGCAAAAAAGAAAGACTTGACCGGGGCTATTTCAACTGTAAAAACAGATAAGTTAGAAAAGGAGAGTCCTCGCTCTGTACAGGATCTTTTACGAGCCAATGCCGCCGGTCTTTCTATTAAAATGTCTACTAATGCGGCTGGTAGTAGTGATGTTCAGATTCGTGGGAAAAACACATTGTCCGCAGGTTCTAGTCCTTTGTATGTATTAGATGGAGTTATTTTTAATGGAAGTCTTAATGATATTAATCCAATGGATATTCAGTCTGTGGATGTATTGAAAGACGCCAGCTCTGTAGCAGTTTATGGTGCGAAAGCGGCCAATGGTGTTATCGCCATTACGACTAAGAAAGGTAAAACAGGAAAACCAACTGTTAATTTCAATACAAATATAGGTATGGTATCACCTTCTCATCTGCCAGCAGTAGTAGATGGTGCCGGTTTTATTAAATTCCGTCAAGAATATTCTGAAAGTTTATTGACCCAGGAAGAGATGGCAGCCAGACCCGGTATGTATTCTGATCCTCGTAAATTAAGTGAAGCCGGAATAGATTTGTTGTCTTGGTATAATTATGACCAGAAAACACCTGCTACTGTATTACCTGATGAAAATACATTGGTTACTACTTGGCTTTCTCGTTTGAATTTCTCAAACATTGAAGTACAGAATTACTTGAATGGTATTGAGACAGATTGGGATGATATTATTTTTCAAACAGGTTTGCAGCAGGATTATACAGCCAGTATTTCAAATCGGACAGATGATTTCTCTTATTATTGGTCTTTAGGTTATGCAGATCGTGAAGGCATTCAGACCGGAGATCGTTATAAAACTTTCCGTACTCGTTTGAATATGGAGTCTAAAATAACGAAGTTTTTAACGATTGGTTTAACTTCCTCTTTTACTACAAAAGATGAAAGTGCCTTAGCTGCTGATGCAGACCAACGAGAACATAATTCTCCTTACACGACTAATGATATTGACGACCCTGATAGTCCTTATCGTATGTATCCTTCTGGAGATAATAATTCAAAGAACCCATTCTTTGATAATCTTTATATAGATCGTAAAAAAATGACTCATACCTTGAATGCAAATATTTATGGTATAGTTAAATTACCATTTGGTTTGGAATATCAGATGAACTTCACACCGACTTATAAATGGTATGAATATTATAACCATCAATCTTCAGAACATCCGGAATGGTCTGGTAAGGGAGGTGAGACAGAAAGAACAAATCAAAAGACATTTGGTTGGTTGTTGGATAATATTGTTCGCTGGAAGATGGAATTTGGTAAAGATCATCGTGTAGAAGCTACTTTCTTAGCAAATGCTGAAAAGGAACAATATTGGAGTACTACTGCTAATAATTATCAATATACGCCGAGTGATGTATTGAGTTATCATAATATCGGTGCAGGAACAGTACCAACAGTCTCCAGTAATGATACTTATAGAACCGGTGACGCATTGATGGGGCGTTTGTTCTATTCATTTAAAGATAGATATATGTTGACAGCCTCTGTCCGTCGAGATGGTTACTCTGCTTTCGGACAACGTAATCCACGTGCTACTTTCCCAGCAGTCGCTTTAGGATGGGTCTTTACTTCCGAAAAGTTTATGGAAAAGACACAGAGCTGGTTAAATTATGGAAAGTTACGTCTTTCTTGGGGTGAAAATGGTAACCGTGACATCGGTCAGTACGAAGCTTTGGCTTCTTTGAATTCAAGTTTACATCCTTATATAGATCAGAATGGTAATATCTATTTGACCTCTCAGATTTATGTAAATCGTATGGCGAATGCTAATTTGAAGTGGGAACGAACCGCTTCTTATAATATAGGTTTAGATTTTGCTTTGTTGAATGACCGTTTACGTGGATCTGTAGAGACTTACGTATCTGAGACACAAGATTTGTTAGTTGACCGTTCTTTGCCTTCTATCCTTGGTTTCTCAAGTGTGAAAGCTAATTTAGGTAAGTTAGGTAATAAAGGTTTTGAACTTTCTTTGAATGGAGATGTGATTACAGGTCGTGATTTTAATTGGACTTCATCCGGTACATTCTCCTTTAACCGCCGTAAACTAAAGAAGCTTTATGGGGATATGGAAGACATTTTAGATGAAAATGGAAATGTAATAGGACAGAAAGAGGTCGATGATTCAAGTAATGGCTGGTTTATCGGTCATGACCCGGATCAGATCTGGAATTATGAAGGAGATGGTGTTTGGCAATTGGGCGAAGAAGAAGAGGCTGCTAAATATGGTTGTAAACCGGGTGACTTCAAGTATATTGACCAGAATAATGATGGTGTGATGAATAATGATGATAAAGTGTTCCAAGGATACACAACACCTCGTTTCTATTGGTCATGGCGTAATGAATTTACCTATAAAGATTTTAGTCTTTCTTTCATGATGTATTCACAGATTGGACAGTATGGAACGTTTAATCGTGCTGCTAATACCGGTGGTATGTATGACCGTTATACAATTGTGGATATCCCTCGTTGGACTGTCGATAATCCGACTAACGATTATGCTCGTATCGGTTCCTACAATAGAGGCAATCATTATGTGAAGAAGTCATTTGCCCGTATGGAAAATATTACATTGTCTTATAATGTTCCGAAGTCATTCTTGAAGAAATTCTCTGTACAGAACATGCGTCTTTCAGTCAGTGCCCGTAATCCATTTGTTATTACAGGATGGGATTTTGGCGATGTTGAAGGCGGTGACTATACGATGAAGTCTTATAATCTTAGTGTTAATTTTACTCTTTAATAAAGGATTAAGAATATGAATAAGCAGAAAAAAATATATGCTATAGGGATAATCACATCATTGTCTCTATTGACAACAGCTTGTAATGATAGTTGGTTGGAACCAAAGCCATTATCATTCTATACACCGGAAAATACGTATGTTGATGCGGATGGTATGTATTCGGCTATTGTTGCCTGTGAACGTAATATGCGTCATGAATATGCTGCGGAATATGCTCCTATCTTGACAGAGATATTTACTTCTGATGTTGCAGTACATGGTAAGACAGATGAAAGCGGATCTCTTGTCGACTTTGATAACTACATGTTACCCACTCAAGTATTGAGTAATGCCAAGAATAAGTTGGGATGGTATTGGGATGAAGGTTTCAAAGGAATCAAATATGCCAATATTGTATTGAGCCGTATTGATAATGGTAAATACAAAGATGAAGCCGAGCGTAATGCCGTTTTGGGAGCTGCCTATTTCCAACGTGCTTATCGCTATTATAAATTGACTCATCAGTTTGGAGATGTTCCTTTCTTGGATGCAGAGATAACCTCCCCGAAGTTGGATTTTTATTCACATGACCGTTGGAGTATTCTTGAACAGCTTCAGGAAGATTTGGAGTTTGCTTATCAATGGGTAAATGACGAAGTGGATAGAGGTAAGACGTCAAAGTCTGCTTGTGGAGTACTTCTCATGAAGGTTTGTATGTGTTTAGGTGACTTTGATCGTGCCATAGAGGTCGGTAAAGAGATTGTTGCTAAACATCCTTTGATGACAGAGCGTTTTACAACCAATAAAACGAAACCTTCTACCAACTTAATGCATGATTTGCATAGTGTGGAGGCTAAGATGGATATGTCAAATACGGAAGGACTTATGTATGTTGTTTCTTACCCGGAGACTGAAGGTTCGGAAAAGATGTTTACAATGCGTAACGCACTTCCTTATTGGGCTAAAGGAGCTGCTATTAAAACTCCGGATGGTAAAACCGGTACGGCAATCACTCCGCATAAGGATGATAAATACTCTGAAATCGATAATGACTATAATGTAGGTCGTGGTATCGGCGTATTACGTCCAACCAATTATTATCAGTATGAGATTTGGACAGAGAAGGAGAAGAACGACTTACGTGGGCCGTTCAATCATGAGAGCTGGCGTCGCATGGAAGACCTCTATTATAATGAGTCTTCTTTGAAGAATAAGGGATCTGAATGGTATGGCAAGCATTTGGTTCGTCCGACAGGAATTAGCGTTTCCGACTCCGTTCGCTGTTGGTATATGTGGCCTCACTATAAACTGTTTGTTCCGGACCCAGAGGTAACACAAGACTTTAAAGGTGGAAAGTCTCCTTGGTATATCTATCGTTCGGCTGAAGTGTATTTGTTGATGGGAGAATGTTATTATTGGAAGAATGACGCTGCCAACGCTGCCGCTATGTTGAATGTGGTTCGTCAGCGTGCAGGAGCAGATCCTTTAACCGCTTCTGACATCAATATCGGTGAAATCTTGGCAGAACGTGCTCGTGAATTATATTATGAAGAGAACCGCCACGTAGAGTTGGTTCGTATCTCTTACATCTTTGCTAAGACAGGTAAACCTTGTGAAGTATTTAACGGTCACGTCTACAAGTTAGACAACTTCTCAGGTCCCGGTGGTACAGGTGCCAACGTAAAGGAGAAGGGATATAACTTCTGGTACGATTGGGTGATTACACATAATAACTTCTTCCGCGATAATGTGACTATCGCTTACGGTACGTACCGGATAAGTGTTCATCACGTATTGTGGCCGGTACCGAATAGTGCTATCACCACTAATACTATGGGAGTTATCAATCAGAACATCGGTTACCCGGGTGCAGAGAACAACATTACTCCTCTGAAGATTGGCGAAGAGGCTCCTGTGAAGTAAAGAGTAAATATTCATGTACGGTAGGAAGAGCAGCCAAATGGAGAGAATCCGACTCTCCGTTGGCTGCTTTTTTATGCTCTTTGATAGGAATCTTATGGAACTGTTCATATCAAAGGTGCAGAAATTGAGCATATTTGCTTACCTTTGCCGCTCAGAATTAAGTTGTTTAATAATCTACATAAAAAACAAAAGAATGAAGAAAGCTTTTATTGTAGCCGGTTTGGCTGTTATGTTGGGTGCATGTAACTCATCAGAGACAGGTAAGGTAGGAAATCCTTTCTTAGCTGAGTACACTACACCGTTTGAGGTTCCTCCATTTGATCAGATCACTTTGGAAGATTACAAGCCTGCCTTCTTACAAGGTATGGAAGAACAGAAAAAGGAGATTGAAGCCATCGTTAATCAGAGTGAAGAACCGAACTTTGAGAATACTATTTTAGCTCTTGACCAGAGCGGTCGCCTGTTGAGCAAAGTAAGTTCTGTCTTCTTTGGTCAGAACAGTGCCAATACAAGCGACGAAATGCAGGCATTGAGCCGCGAACTCTCTCCGCTATTGTCTAAGCATGGGGATGACATCAGTTTGAACCCAGCCCTTTTCGCTCGTGTGAAGAAGGTATATGAAAACCAAGATAAGCTGAACCTGAACAAGGAACAGAAGAAGTTATTGGAAGAGACCTATAAAGACTTCGTTCGTGGTGGTGCTAATCTGCCGGCTGACAAGCAGGAACAGTTGCGCAAGTTGAATAGCGAGATTTCTATGCTTCAACTTACTTTCGGCCAGAACATGTTGAAAGAGACCAACGCTTTCCAATTGGTTATCGAAAAGAAAGAAGACCTTTCCGGTCTGCCGGAAAGCCTGATCGCCAATGCCGCTATCGCAGCTAAAGAAGCCGGCATGGAGGGCAAATGGTTGTTCACGTTGCATAACCCAAGCGTAATGCCTTTCCTTCAGTATGCTGACAACCGCGCTTTGCGTGAGAAGATCTTCAAAGGCTATATCAATCGTGGTAACAACGGTAATGACGCTGACAACAACAAGGTTGTACGTGACTTGATCACAAAACGTTTGGAGAAAGCCAAATTGATGGGCTACGAAGACTATGCCTCTTTCGTCTTGGAAGACCGTATGGCTAAGACCTCAAAGAATGTCTATGACCTCTTGGATGAAGTCTGGACTCCTGCTTTGGCAAAGGCTAAAGAAGAGTTAGCCGACATCAACGCTGAGATCAAGAAGGAGGGGGGTAATTTCGAAGCTGAAGGCTGGGACTGGCGTTACTACTTCGAGAAAGCAAAGAAAGCGAAGTTCGACTTAGACGAAAACCAGTTACGTCCCTACTTGAAGTTAGACAACGTGCGTGACGGTGCTTTCTATGTTGCCAACAAACTATACGGTATCACATTCACTCCGATTGCAAACATCCCATTGCCTCATCCGGAAGCACAAGCCTTTGAATGTAAGGACAAAGACGGTACGCACTTAGGCGTGATCTACTTTGACTTCTTCCCACGTGCCAGCAAGCGCGGCGGTGCATGGTGTGGCGGCTATCGCTCACAGACCTACAAAGACGGCAAGCGTGTCGCTCCGGTCGTAACCATCGTCTGCAACTTCACACAGCCTGCAGAAGGCCAGCCTGCTCTTTTGAGTGCTGACGAAGCTGAAACCCTCTTCCACGAGTTTGGTCATGGCTTGCATAGCCTCTTCAGAGATGTTCACTACTACGGTATCTCAGGCGTGCCTCGCGACTTCGTTGAGCTGCCTTCTCAGATCATGGAACACTGGGTGTTTGAACCGGAAGTATTGAAGGTATATGCGAAACATTATCAGACAGGCGAAGTCATGCCGACTGAATTAATCGACAAGTTGGACAAGAGCGGCAAGTACGGACAGGGCTTCGCTACGACTGAATACTTGGCAGCTTCTCTGTTGGATATGGACTTCCATGTCTTGAAAGAAATCCCGGCTGATTTGGACGTTATGAAGTTTGAACAGGAAACCTTAGGCAAACGCGGCTTGCTTCGCCAGATTCCTTCTCGTTACCGCACGACTTACTTCAACCACACGATGGGTGGCGGCTATACAGCAGGTTACTATAGCTACATCTGGGCTGAAGTGTTGGACTCTGACGCGTATGAAGCTTTCCAGGAAACAGGTGACATCTTCCATCAGGAAGTAGCCTCTAAGTTCCGCACTTACGTATTGACTCCGGGAGGTATCGATGACGCGATGGATATGTATAAGAACTTCCGCGGTAAGGAACCGAACACAGAGCCGTTGTTGAAGAACAGAGGTTTGAAATAACCCCTTTTTCAACTTAAAAAAGACATTCCAATGTCTCCTCGATTTACATATAGATGTCACCCCTGACGACATACCGATGTCCCTGCCGCCGACATACCGATGTCCCCATTGCCGACATACCGATGTCGAGGCGGTCGACATACCGATGTCGTTTTGAGGGTGATTTCACCTCCTGAAAAGGAGACAAAGGCGAGACGCTTGAAAGAGGGTCCCGCCTTTGTTCGTATTATGAGGCTTTTACTTGTACATCTCAGGATTTATTGCGAATATTGCGACAAAGATTAGTTATAAAAGATGTTATTATGAAAAAGAGGAAGAGTCGATACGGGGTCATGATGGCCCTCTGTCTGCTGGCAGGACAGGTCATGCAGGCACAAGACAAACGGGAAGAAAAGGATTTCTACACAGCGATAGCCAGCAACAAGCAGGTAGTTGAGGGAGACCGACCTTTGGAGAAGATCCAAGAGAAGGAGCTGCCTGCCGACCAACGATTGAACTGGGCAGACTCGAAGAAGTATCGCTTTACACCGATGAAGAAAATCACCTCTAAGCAGGAGATGGAACAGGCGTTGGGCGATTTGAAACAACAATATGCCCCCTTCTTGCAGGACGTGGCACCGGCCTTTCAGGCGGTACGCCGGACGATTCGCATAGACAGCATGCAGTTCCGCTACGAGACGAAGGAGGACTGTCAGGACTTCAGCCGTCTCTCCCAAGGCGGTGGCGAGTGGGAGCAGGTGGCCATGCCTTACTATCATGGGCCGCATGGGGTGGCGACAGCCTGGTATCGGAAGGAGTTTGAACTGCCTGCCGAACTGATGGCGATGCCGGCGGTCATGCTGCATTTCAATGGGTCAGACTACTATACAGACGCCTATATCAATGGACATCACGTAGGGTACCACGAAGGGATGTTGGATGAGTTTGAGTTCAACATCAAGAAGTACCTGCGCCCGGGGAAGAACACGCTCTTGGTGAAGGTGCGTAACGACTATTCCATGTTAGGAGGCGAGGCGACCCCACGCCGTTGGGGGAATAAGTTGGCAGCAAGTAATAGCGCCGGTTGGGACGACCCACATTCCGGCTGGATTTGCTGTCCGGCAGGCTTCGGAATCTATCAAGACCTCTATATCGAAGGACGCGGTATGCCCTACATCGCGGATATGTTCTGCCGTCCGCTGTTAGACCAATCGGCTGTAGAGCTGTGGGTCGAAGTCGAGTTGGAGAATGGCGATGACGCAGACCACTTCCAGTTGGAGTACAGCTTGTATGGACAGAACTTCCGGGCGACAGTCGTGAAGAGTCAGCAGAAGGAGATCCGCGTAGAGGGCGGCCGGGTACTGAATAAGACTGTGGTATCTATCCCGGAAGAACAGCTGAAGCTCTGGGAACCGAGTGCCCCCTGGCTCTACCAAATGCAAGTACGTCTGTTGGACAAGCAGGGGCAGGCGTTGGACGGACGAAAGCAGCAGTTCGGTATGCGCCAGTTTACCATCAGTACGACCAGTCTGCCGAAAGGACGCTTCTATCTGAATGGAAAAGAGGTACGGTTGAGAGGGACGAACACGATGGGCTTCTTGCAGAAAAGTGTGATGGCGCATGATTGGGAACGCTTGACGGACGACCTGCTGTTGGCGAAGCTGACGAATATCAACTTTATCCGCACGACACAACGCATTGTCCCGAAGGAGGTGTACGAATATGCAGACCGCGTAGGTATGATGATGCAAGCCGACCTACCGCTGTTTGCCTATATCAACCAGAAGCAGTACACCGAGATTCTGAAGCAGGCAGGAAACATCGAACGAGTGTTGCGCAACCATCCCTCTGTGATCCTGATGAGCTACTTGAATGAGTCGATGGCAGAAAAGCAGGCACATGCGATTAGCCGATATGCCTACGAGCGGCTGTTCGACGCGCTGGATGTGGTAGTACATAATGAGAATCCGGAGCGGGCAGTGAAGTATGTCGATGGAGACTATCAGGCACCGAATAATGGCTATCCGGATAATCATTGCTATAATATATGGTATGATAAGCATGGAATCGGGTTGCCGGAGATGGGCCGGGGAGCCTGGATGAAGGTAAGTAAAGGCTGGATGTATGGCTGTGGTGAGTTTGGAGCAGAAGGATTGGACTTCCCGGAGCTGATGAAACGGCGTTACCCGGCAGACTGGTTGAAGAAGGAGGCGGACGGTTCTTGGAATCCGCAATATATGTTTGGTATTTATACCGGAGCACAGACTTGGAAAATGCACTGGAACTGGTTCGAGACACAATATACGATGGAGGACTGGGTACGTGAGAGCCATCAACATCAGGCTTGGGGTATCGGTTTGGTATCGCGTGCATTCAGACGTATGCCGAGGATGAATTCTTTTGCCATCCATCTCTTTATAGACGCTTGGCCGAACTGTTGGATGAAGGCAATTATGGATTGCGAACGGACTCCGAAGCCGGCTTGGTTTGTCTATCGGGACGCACTGACGCCGCTGTCTGTACAGGTGGAGAGTGAACGTACAGCCTTCTTTGGCGGACAGGAGTATCCGGTGAAGGTCTGGGTATGTAACGATACACATGAGACACCGGAAGCGGTTCTGAAATATACCTTGGAGCTGAATGGTCGCGTGGTGAATAGCGGTTCAGTACCGGCTGTCGTCCCAACGATTCAGGAGGCGGTCTCTTTCCAAGGTTATTTGCCGGTAGAGGTACCAACAGTGAAGCAGAAATCAACAATGGTTGTTCGTGTCGGCCTCTTCGACAAAGCGACAGGTAAGGCTATCCACGAAGATAAGATGGAGAGCGTAGTTTATCCGACAGAGAAATGCAGCAAACAGCCACGTGTTTATGTCGTAGGAGAGAGCGATGATACGAAAGCGATTCTTGAACAGTTTGGTTTGACAGAGGTGGTCCGTTCTGGCGAGATCCTGCCGACTGATTTGGTGATCGTGGCAGATAGTATGTTGGAGACAGCTATGCAGAGTAAGATTGCGACGGCAGTCAAGGCGGGAGCTCGTGCCCTATTGCTGAAAGAGGCGATGAGTAGTAAGTCTTCGTTGTTTGACCTAAATCTATCAGTGGATGTTGCGGATAAAGATAGTTGGATTGTCTTCCGTAATGTATCCCATCGTTGGTTAGCCGGGTCGGAGTCAACAGACTTGAAGTATAACTACTCTTCTGCATTGCAGGCTCCGGAACGACATTACTACCGTCTGTTTACTGCTCCGGAAATGACACCGGTATTGACGTATAGAGAACAAATGGTAGTCGGAGAGAAGCAGGAGGGAAAAGGTAGTTGGGTGATTTGCTCATTAAAGCTGCAGGGCAAGTTGGATACGACACCGACCTTGAGTAGGATGGTACGAAAGATCGTAGAAGGAAAGTAGGAGATACTTCACTACAAATGATAAAATGGGATATTTCTCAGCCTCGATGAGAAATATCCCATTTCTTTATGCGTAAAGAGAGATTTTAAATTTCGTTACTCTTCTTTTTCCCTAATGGGATGGAAAGTCCGATGTAAGCATTTAAGTTCTTTGTGTTGTTCTTGCCTAAGAACATATAGTCGGTACCAATGAAAAGAGGACCTAATTTGGCTGCAACACCGAAGCTCTTACCAGCACTTTGTATCACAGAATAACTGATAGCGCAGTTGAAAGCATTAGAAGGACGAACATTGGCAGAGAATGTCAATTCGTTTAATGTTTTCGGATTGGTAAAACGAGCGGTGTATAAAGCACCTACTACTAACCAATTGTTTAGTAGAGCGTATTCGGCTCCTACAACGACAGAAGAGGTAAGTCCTGTGCTTCTGCTCTCTTTGGCTGATTCGTTCACCTCCATCTGTAGCAAGTCATAATTCAAGACCTCTCCGCTGCTTACCATATCCACGAATTCATATCTGTCCGATTCGTCTCTTAGGTTATAGTTGTGGTTTGCTTTTGCAGTGGCAATACTTGTATGGCTTTCAGACCACTTGATGAATCCTAAGTCAAGAACAGAAGCAGAAAGAGTTAAGTTGTTCAGGAGTTTATAGGAAACACCTAAATCGACACCGGCTCCATATCCTGCAAAACCGAAAGAACCAAAATCAATGTCGTCGATGTAATCATTCTCTTGGGTAAGCTCTAAAAGTTTGGATGAACTTTCAAGAGTCGCGTCCACATTGATATTCGCTTCTCCGCGAAGATTTTGTAGTTGTTCGTAAGTAGGATTGTTAAAGTCAATGTTTTCATATCCGCTAAGATTACTGCTTACGCTGATGTTGTTGATGTTCATTTTTAGGTTTCCAACTCCTAATAAAACTTTTACTTTACCACCAACGGTCAAACGATCGTTTATATCTCTGGCATAGCCGACACCCGTTTCGATGTAGGAATTGATTTCGAGAGATTGGGCTCCTACTTGTTCATTAATATGAGCTAATCGACTCCAGTCATCGATGTTTAATCCGTCCATGTTACGCATGAATTGAAACATAGACTTAGGAATAGAGGCTCCGATATCATTACGTACCCCGATGTTGATAGACCAGAAGTTTTTCCCTTTATACCATCCTGCGGAGATGATGTCTGTGTTTAGGTTGACATTTAAATTATTGGTTACGTCCAGACGATTAATGAAATCGTTACTCATGAAATAGTTTCCGTCTTCACTATTTTCAATAATGTCCATCACATCTTGAAAACTTAAAGAGGAAGAATTAACACTGGCATTGAGTGAACCGATAGCCGGTATATTAATATAGCCTCGATCTGGTGTCAATGCCGGATTTAGTTGTTGACGGTAATGACTACCTTCCATAAAATAGGAAGTTCTTAAGAATTGTGCATACCCTGGTATGGAAACCAAGAACAATAGTACTAAAGATAGATTTCTTTTAATATTAGAAAGTTTCATAATGTAATATTTTTTGCAAAAGTATGAATATTATACAATTTTGACAATTAATAGAAGGAGAAAAGAAAAGGAGGTAATCTCTATGCAAAATGATTACCTCCTTTTTCTTTGTTATTTGTCGGATTGTTATTGAATCGTGATTTTTAAAGGTTCTTTGAGGTTCTGCGCGAATTGTTGCACGTATTTGTACCATTCTTCCGAGTTGGTGAATCCCCATTTACTCCAGCCGGCACCGCTATAATAGGTGTATGTCTTGCCTGGAGCGTAGGTGCTGTAGGCTAATACGTGGCCATTGGCACCTCGTTCAGCTTTTTCTTTGTCGGAGAATCTTACGACTTTAGTTTCATTGGGTTTCTCCGGGAATACAGCGGCAATATAGGTTTGTCCGTTGTCACCGTCTACAGGGTCTGCGTAAGCGATATAACCTTTATTCGCTTCTGCCTGATAATCTTCGCTTGGCTCGTGTAAGACAATACCTGTTACGACCGAAGTAGCCGCAGATAGATTATCGTAAGTAACGGTTATCTTGTTCAATTGTGAACCGGCGTCCAAAGAAATTGTGCGGGTTTCAATCACGTTGTTGTCTGCGTTTATAGTTAATGGATTGTAGACCAATTTAGCAGTGAAGCGTAATGGACCATTGTCTAAGATCTGATAATCTTTGTAGCAGTATGGATAAACAATCGAATCATTTACTAAAAGAGCAGAGGTACCGGCTCCTAATGTTGGACCTACCTTATAATTATCTAATCCGTTGCCATGATCAATGTGGTAAGAGACTGAATTGGATAGTTCTTTTGCAGCCTTTGGATCTGTTTTACGCAGTTCTGCAATCTTAGCCTTTGTTTCAGGGTTAAGTTCCGTATTGTAACGGGCTTCGACAACAGGTTCGGCTACCCGTTTTACCCAAATATCACAACCGTACGCTTTTTCACCCGTCGCCTGTAAAGCCGGTCCGTAGGTGCGGAAAGCAATACGGTCATTTTCCCAGGCGATATCATCTACCCGTTCAGGATAATGTCTTCCGCAAGTGATCGTTTTAAACTCGTTCGGTGTTCCTGCGGCTATTTTGTAGGTATATGTCTCTCCGGCTTTTATAGAAACAGGAAAAATGATTTTGTTATCGTATGTGATTTGATAAGGAATCTGTGAACCGTTGCTATCTAAAATGACGAAAGAGTTGCTTTCTAACTTCGTAATGACATCCGAGTTGATTTCTGTAATCTCATTTGTACGATCTGTTGCAGAAGGATTACTGATGGTTATTTCAACTACTTTTTCTTGGGTACATGCGAATGCACATACGGCAAGTAATGAATAAAATATCTTTCTCATAAATTGTTTATGTGTTTGATGTATTAATTACTCTTTAAATTTACTTGATTTGCAAAAATACATAATTTATATAAACCTTCGAGGCATTGGTAAAAAAAGTGGGATTATTGGTCTATTTGCACTTTTTCTGTTTAGGAAAGGAATAACTATGTCAGAAATATTTCTAACTTTAGAGCACAATCATTAAATCGAAAGATCATGGGAGCAAAGAAAAATTTTGTGTTGGATACCAATGTTATTCTTCACGACTACAAGTGTATTGAGAACTTTCAGGAGAATGATATTTATCTTCCTATCGTTGTGTTGGAAGAGTTGGACAAATTCAAAAAAGGAAATGACCAAATCAATTACAATGCACGGGAGTTCGTTCGCGAGTTGGACACGCTGACCAGTAATGATCTCTTTTTAAAAGGCGCTTCTTTGGGACCGGGAAAAGGAACACTGCATGTGGTCACAGGAGATAAGTATCAAGAAAAGATTTATCAGTCGTTTCCTGAACGAACACCGGATCATCGGATTTTATCATGTACCCTTTCTGTGGCAGAGTCCGAGAAAGACAAACGGGTAAAGACGATTCTTGTGACGAAGGACGTTAATCTACGTATGAAGGCACGCTCTTTAGGAATCGAGGTAGAGGATTACATCAATGACAAGGTTATAAATGTAAACATCTTCGAGCGAGCACAAGATACTTATGAGAATATTGATCCCGAGTTGATTGACCAGATGTACGCCAACCCAGCCGGATTAGACGCCGAGTTGTTTGATATTAAGTTGGAACCGAATGAATGTTTTATCTTGAAGAGCCAACGAAATTCCATATTGGCTCGTTATAATCCGTTCACGAATAAGTTTAAACGCGTTGAGAAGAGCAGTAATTATGGTATCCAACCACGTAATGCCGAGCAAAGCTTTGCTTTTGAGGTGTTGAACGACCCTGAAGTGAAGTTGATAGGCTTAACCGGAAAGGCGGGTACAGGTAAAACCTTATTGGCATTAGCTTCAGCCTTGAAGCAAGCAAATGTCTACAAGCAAATCCTTTTAGCTCGTCCGATTGTTGCTTTGGCCAACAAGGATTTGGGTTTCCTACCGGGGGATGAGAAACAAAAGGTCGCTCCGTATATGCAACCGTTGTTCGATAATTTGAATGTTATTAAGGGGCAATTTGCTCCGGGCAGCGCTGACGCACGTAAAGTCGATGATTTGCAAAAAAGCGGTCAGTTGGTAATAGAAGCATTAGCTTTCATTCGCGGTCGAAGCTTGTCGGAGACATTCTGTATCATTGATGAGGCGCAAAATTTAACGCCACACGAGATTAAAACTATTATTACACGTGCCGGGGAGGGAACAAAGATGGTCTTTACCGGAGATATTCAACAAATCGACTCTCCTTATTTGGATGCACAGAGTAATGGTTTAGCCTACATGGTCGATAAGATGAAGGGGCAGGATCTGTTTGCTCATATCAACCTCATTAAAGGAGAACGTAGCCAGCTCTCTGAATTGGCGTCAAATTTGCTATAGCTATCTATAAAGTTCAGGCTTCTTTACTAAAGGAGTCGATTTAAATTTCCTCGGCAGGCTGTTTGATTTGTATAGTTAGGAAAATCAAGCAGCTTATCGAAGAAATTTTTATTCTCGATGAAAGAAAAGTATGCTTAATTCGTATATCGTAAAATGTTTTCGTGTATTTGCGAGAAATAAAACAATAAATAATCTAATATGAAGAAGGTATTACCCATTCTATTACTTCTCCTTATTGGGGGATGTGCTAAGGATTCTGGTACGGAAAAACATCAAGGTAAGCGTGACAATGTAGTAAAGGTACGCGACAAGGTCAAAGAGGTTACATTTGGAGATCTTTTGATTGGACGAATCGCCCGTTCCTATATTTTTGAGGATTATCTGATAATAACTGACTATGAAACTCCGGATGAATTAATTCATGTCTTTCGAAAGGACGATTTCAGCCATGTTACAAGCTTTGCTTTTCGTGGACAAGGGCCCGGAGAAATTGCAAATTTAGGGAACTGTTCTGTGGCGATAAAATACTTGCGACTTGTGGATTGGGGAAGACTGCCTTTATAAAAACTCCTCCTATTAAAGCCTTTTATCCGGATGCTATTCTTGTCTTTGACTTAGAGGAAAATTATCAGAAGACAATAGAAGTTGGATATAACATAGTGAAAATGGTTTATGACGAAAAGAATTACCGCCTATTCCTGACTTGTGAAGATGAAATCCAATTTGCTGCTTTAGATTTGAAAGGCCTTGTATAAAAAGTAAAGGGATCTACCGACCAAGTAGATCCCTTTTTTTATGAAGCGTATGCTTTATTTCTTAACCACCGGAAGAATTAATCGCGTTGCTGCATTTTCTTGATGGAAGACCTTGATGTTTTGTTTCATGACAAAATCTTCGATTGTGCAGTGGTATGTGTCGATAAACTTCTGCGGGTTACGGTCGATGATCGGGAACCAAGAGCTTTGGATCTGGATCATTAAGCGGTGGCCCGGCAAGAAAGAGTGAGCGACATCGTATAACGTATAATTTACCGGTGTGATTTCATTCGGTGTGAACGGCTGAGGATTGTCGAAGCCGGTACGGAAACGTCCACGGAACAATTCACCACGAACCAACTGCTGGAAACCGCTCATCGGATAGGTATGATTCTTCAGATAGTCCTTTGCCTCTTTTGGATAGGAGAACTTTTCCGGATAAACGTCGATTACCTTCACCATGAAGTCCGCGTCCGTACTTTCAATTGCCGTTTTTAACTCTACTTCGATAGGTCCAGCCAAAGTCAACGTGTCAGTCAAAGGTTCTGTCACGAAGGTAATCACATCGGGGCGAGCCGTTGCGAATCGCTGGTCGTCCAACATATATTCTTTGGTACGCGCAGCAGTCGGATTGGCTGTGTAAGGTACCGGGTGGGACATATCTGAAACATATTCCGTATAAGAACTCTTTTCCTTCGGTGCTTCTGTGGATACTGAGCCGTTGGCATGAATGTAATAGGGAGTCGGCTTCATGTTAGCGATAGGCCATTCATCATAAACCTCCCACTGATTCTTTCCGGAGTAGAAGATATTGACATGCTCCTTCGGTTTTTCACCTTCGTTCTCCAAATAATAACGGAAGAAGGGGTATTGGATGTTATCCAAGTAGTGTGCAGAGGTATTTTCCCCGAAATAGACATTTCCGAAGCCCTGATATTCGCGGCGAGTCCATGCACCATGCCACCACGGACCGAATGTCAAATACAATTCTGTCTCCGGAGACTGTTCCTTAATGGCTTTATAAAGTCCCCACGCCCCGTAGCAGTCTTCTGAGTCATACAAACCACCTACGACCAAAACCGCCGGCTTCAAATTGTAGCATGAAGTACGTGCGTCACGCTCCTGCCAGAAGGTATCGAATGTCGGATGATTCTTGATGTTGTTCCACATCGTTTCGGTAGTATCCTGAACCAAGTCGTCTGCATTCTTGAAAGTTCCCAAGGCCAAGAAATCGGTATAAACGTCGTTCTTTACGATTTGGCGGATGACGCCTCTACCATAATTACGCCCTTCCAATCCCGGCAAGAAGTTGGTGGTCTGAAGGAACGTGAACGCTCCGTTGTGATGGCGGTCGTCACCTCGGAACCAGTCGGTCACCGGTGCTTGCGGAGAGACAGCCTTTAGAGCGGGGTGGTTGCTTGACGCTGTCATGGTCGCGTAGAAACCGTCGTAGCTGATTCCCCATGTTCCAACGTTGCCGTTACTATAGGTATTCTTGATCAACCATTCGATTGTGTCATACGTATCAGTAGCTTCGTCGATGTTTTTCTTGTCTTTCTTCCCTTTCTTGTTTTTATTCAACGGACGAACCTGTTCGAACTGCCCTTCACTCTTATGACGACCGCGTACATCTTGGAATACAAGGATATAATTCTTTTCGACATAAGTACTTTGACTGGTCAGCATGGAACGTACAAAGTTATCCCCGTATGGAGCACAAGAGTAGGGGGTACGTCTCATCAAAATAGGATGACGTTTGCTGTTGTTCTTCGGTTCATAAATCGCTGTGTACAGTTTGACACCGTCACGCATAGGAATCATTACTTCCCGTTTCGTGTAAGCTTCTCTCAATTTCAGTTCTGCACTGTCCGGTTTTGCTTCCGCTTTTCCTTGAGCGTATGCCGCTGTTCCTAACGTGCAACAGAAAGAGATCAGCAGGATAAAAGGTACTAATCTTTTCATTTATATTTAATTTAAGTTTGTTTCTACGGGCAAAGGTACGCACATTCTGGAAAAGAATCCGCTATGTCCGATTAAAAAACAAGTTGTTCCGGAATAGAAAGCGTATGATTCTTTCAAAAACCTGCGTCGAAATGAGTAGCAAGTGGTTAAAAATATCATCCACCGCCTCCGATTCTATTTTCAAGCGCTTAAAAATAGAATCGGAGGCGGTGGAAAGTACTTTCAAGCACTTAAAAATAGAATCGTAGGGCTCCGAAAGTATTTTCAACCACTTGAAAATAGAATCGTAGGCGGTAGAAGGTATAAAAAAGTGCTTGATACTAAAATCTACCGCCTCCGATGATATAAAAAAGCACTTGATAGTCCCATCGTAGGCCTACGGAGGTCGGAAATAGTGCTTCGGAATGGTTCCGTAGGCCTACGGAGATAGGAAATAGCGGTAGAAAGTCATTTCGTAGGGCTACGGAGTGAGAAAATTGTACTTGGAACGGTAGGAAATGTAAAAAAACTGTAACTTGCTAGACTTTCTTGCGTCAAAGAGGGAAAGAATATAAAGAAAGAAGTGCGTATGCGTTGGATTGGTTTTGTCTTTTGTGGATTCCTGTCGGTCTCTTGTGTGGAGAACTCAGTAGTCAAACAGGAAAAGGAGCTTCGGATTGAAGCAGCTTTGCGAAGTGATAAGCATTTGGAGTTGGGTGATTTGACGGACTCTATAGATTGTGTGCTTTTGGAGACGACTGATTCTTCTCTGTTGGCAAACAGATCCTATTTACTTTATGGAGATGAGAAAGATTTGTTTGTGCGTTCGGGGGATCTGCTTTTCCGTTTCCGGGCGGATGGACGTTTCTTGAATAAGATAGGAGAAGTGGGAAATGGTCCCGGAGAATATGAACTCTTGTATTCCGTATCGGTAGACCCGAAGGAGGAACGGTTGGTTTTCTATGTCGGACAAAGGCGGGTACAGTTTTGGAACTATGCGGGACGCTTGGAGAAGGAATTGACGCTGTCGGGCAAGGGGGAGATAACAAACGTACAGCTTTTGGGGCAGGACAAACTGGTGGCAGAGCAACGCCTCTATTCAGACAAGGGGGTAGAGACAACGATTCAGCTCTTTGACCTCTCCGGAAAATGCGTGAAAGAGATTCCGATTCATCGGGATGAGGAGTCGGTGAATAGGACGATGATGACAGTCCCCTTGATGTACAGTCGGGAGGGGAACGTGAAGTATAAAGATATACATGAGAAGTCGCTGTATGCCTTTTCGGGAACTGACGGGGCGGTGGAATGGACCTTCGAGTTGGGAGAATATGCTCCGTCGAGGGAGTTATTGGAAGATGTGAATAAAAAAGAGACGCTGTTGAGGGAGTTTGCACAGCTGGTCGATGTACGGGAGAGTGAGAACTGCTTCTATCTTTTGATGGTCTATGCCAAAACGTTAAGAGGGATGATTGTGGATAAAAAGACGGGAGCAGTTCTGTTTAGCGAGTCCATCGCAATGCCTCAAAGAGGGGGTGGCTTGAAAAATAACTTCATACAAAATACGGCTTTCTGGCCTACCTATATTTCGGATCAGAATGTAGCCTATGCGTTGCTGTCAGTTGATAGGTTAAGCCCTACCGGAAAGGAGGAACTTCGTACTTATTTGTCTCCAAGTAACTTCCCAATCCCTGAGGATTCGAATCCTGTTGTAATTAAAGCCTATGTAAAGTGATAGGAGGGCCCCAGAGTCGAAAGGTATCTGGGGTTAATTGTATAGAACAATGTATCCGTTTAGATAAGTGGCCAGACAGAGCCAGAGGAGGTAGGGGAAGAAGAGATAGGCGCTGACCTTTTTGATTGGGAAGCTTTTGAGGATATATAACAGGACGTAGATGTCGAGTAAAAGGATGTTGATGAAACCGAATAGGGGATTTTGCTGATGAAAAAATAGGATACTCCAGGTAAAATTGAGAAACAACTGAATCCCGAAGAGTTGGAGGAGATCTCTTTTCTTCTCTGTCTCTGATATTAGGATGAGGCCGATAGAAAGTCCCATACAGAGATAGAGAAAACTCCAGACGATTGGGAATAGGTAGTTTGGAGGTGTCAATGTAGATTTATAGAGAAGAGGATACCAGTTTGTCAGAGAGTTCTCCTGAAAATGGCCGGCCGTTCCTCCGACAAGGAAACAGATAAAAATAGGGAGAATGAGTTTAATTGCTTTTTTCATATTCTTTGACCTTTGAAAATTTGATTTTGAGATATAACAAAGAGAAGGGCTTCTTGGTTTATGGGAGGAATGGGGGATTGATATTGTTATATTTACCTCTGTTTTTATGGAATAAGGACATCTTTTTCGTCTTTTGGGATAACAGAGGTGAGAAAAATCAGAATATCTTTGTTTGTGCTTACTTTAATTCATAAAAAAGAATAACTTTGTAGGCAGTTTAATACAGTTACATGGGAAACAATTTAAAAAATATATAGAAATGGATATCAAGATTCAGGAACTGACTGACAAAATCTACAAAGAAGGTGTAGAGAAAGGTAACGAAGAAGCAGGGCGAATCATTGCCGAAGCAAACGCTCAGAAACAAGCCATTTTGAGTGAAGCGGAAGCAGAAGCAAAGCGAATCGTAGCTGCTGCGGAAAAACAGGCAACAGAGCTGAAGAAGAATACGGAGGCTGAATTGAAGTTGTTTGCGTCCCAATCGGTAGAAGCACTGAAAAGTGAAGTGGTAAATCTGATTACAGGAAAGATCACATCCTCTAATGTAAAGGCAATCGTTTCTGATACTGCTTTTATGCAGAAGGTTGTTTTGGAAATGGCCAAAGAATGGGTTAAGAAAGAGGCTCTTATTATCCAGACTGCTGAAGCAGATTCGTTGACTAAATATTTTGAAGCAAATGCTAAAAATCTATTGAATAACGGAGTGAAGATAGAAAAAGTCAATGGTCATGACGCTTCATTCACGATCCTTCCGTCTGATGGTTCTTATAAAGTAAGCTTTGGGGAAGAGGAATTTATTGCTTTCTTCAAAGAATTTCTTCGTCCGCAACTCGTAGAAATGTTGTTCTGATATGGGGAAATATTATTGCTTGATAGCAGGACTCCCCGATATTACGCTCGATGACAGTAAGCTGACCTATTCAGTCGCTGAATTTAGGGAAGAATTGGCGGGTATACTGACTGAAGCGGATAAAAAGTTGATAGATCTCTTTTATCTGAAGTATGATAATAAGAATCTAATGGCTTATATAAAGCATTCAGAGGTAAATCCTGAGTCTCGGGGACGTATTACCTACGATGAAATAGATGCTTTATTTAAAGCATTGCGGGAGGAAGAAAATCCGCCTAAGAATAATCAGATACCACCCTATTTTAAAGAGTTTTTCAAACTTTATCTTGAGAACGAGGATAGAGAAAGCAAGCAGGAGGTCTCTTGGGAAGATCGTTTAGCGGCTCTTTATTATGCGTATGCAATGGGAAACTCAAATAAGTTCGTGGTAGATTGGTTTGAGTTGAATTTGAACATTAACAACATGTTGACAGCGATTACTTGTCGTAAACATGGGTTGGACAAGGCTGAATATATTGTTGGAGACAATGAGGTAGCGAAGGCGCTTCGAACATCTAATGCTCGTGACTTCGGGTTGGGAGATTTGGTGGACTATTTACCCGAATTGCAACGCATTGCAGAAGAATCCGACTTGATGGTTCGAGAAAAGAAGGTAGACCTACTCAAATGGAGATGGTTGGAAGAACAGACTTTCTTTAAAACATTTGATATAGAAAGCGTTTATGCTTATCTGTTGAAGTTGGAAATGATTGAACGCTGGGTGACTTTAGATAAGGAAACGGGGGACAAGACATTCCGCGAGATTGTGGGAGCAATGAAGAAAGGTAGCGTGAATGCCTTGAATGAATTTAAAAAAAATAACAATAAATAATTATGGCTACGAAAGGAATTGTAAAAGGGATCGTTTCCAACCTTGTGACTGTAGAGGTTGATGGACCGGTTTCTCAAAATGAAATCTGTTACATTTCTGTAGGAGGCGTGAAGCTGATGGCGGAAGTTATTAAGGTAATAGGTAAAAATGCTTTTGTACAGGTTTTTGAAAGCACTCGTGGTATGCGAGTAGGGGATGAGGCAGAGTTTGAAGGACACATGTTAGAGGTGACGTTGGGACCAGGTATGTTGTCTCGCAACTACGACGGTTTGCAGAACGACCTTGATAAAATGGAAGGCGTTTTCTTGAAACGAGGTGAATATACATTCCCTTTGGATAATGATAAATTATGGGATTTTAAACCATTGGCAAAGGTTGGCGATAAAGTCGGAGCCGGAGATTGGTTAGGTGAAGTTGATGAAAACTATCAACCTCATAAGATTATGGTCCCATTCACTTTTAAAGGAGAATATACGGTTAAAAGTTTAGTAGAAGCCGGACAATATACTATTAATAAGGTAATAGCTGTTTTAACAGATGAGGCAGGCAAAGATTGGGAAGTAAATATGATACAACGCTGGCCTGTAAAACGTGCGATTACTTGTTATAAAGAAAAACCACGTCCTTATAAATTATTAGAGACAGGTGTTCGTACGATTGATACCGTGAATCCAATTGTAGAAGGTGGTACAGGGTTTATTCCAGGTCCTTTCGGAACAGGAAAAACGGTGCTTCAGCATGCTATTTCCAAACAGGCGGAAGCGGATATCGTAATTATTGCAGCTTGTGGTGAACGTGCGAATGAGGTAGTTGAAATTTTTACAGAGTTCCCTGAATTGGTAGATCCACATACTGGTCGTAAGTTGATGGAACGTACTATTATTATTGCAAATACATCTAACATGCCGGTAGCTGCTCGTGAAGCTTCTGTCTATACTGCAATGACTATTGCTGAATACTATCGTAGTATGGGATTAAAGGTATTGTTAATGGCAGACTCTACTTCTCGTTGGGCACAGGCGCTACGTGAAATGTCTAACCGTCTGGAAGAACTTCCCGGACCTGACGCGTTCCCGATGGACTTGTCTGCTATCGTGGCAAACTTTTATGCACGTGCAGGTTTTGTCTATTTGAATAATGGCCAGACCGGTTCTGTAACATTTATTGGTACTGTTTCTCCTGCGGGTGGTAACTTAAAAGAGCCTGTGACAGAAAATACCAAGAAGGTGGCTCGTTGTTTCTATGCGTTGGAACAGGAACGTGCTGACCGCAAACGTTATCCGGCAGTGAATCCGATTGATAGTTATTCTAAATACTTAGAGTATCCAGAATTTCAGGAATATATTGCGCAACATATTTCTCCGACTTGGATTGAGAAGGTTAATGAGATTAAAACTCGAATGTTGCGTGGTAAGGAGATCGCAGAACAGATTAATATCTTGGGTGATGATGGTGTGCCAGTTGAATATCATGTGACTTTCTGGAAATCTGAGTTGATTGACTTTGTGATTTTACAACAGGATGCATTTGATACGATTGACGCAGTAACCCCATTGGAACGTCAGGAGTTTATGTTGGATAAAGTAGTTAAGATCTGTCATACTGAATTCAATTTTGATTCTTTCCTTGAGGTAATGGATTATTTTAAGAAGATGATCAATATATTCAAGCAGATGAACTATTCAGAATATAAGAGCGAACAGTTTAAGAAGTTTAATGAACAACTTGAGGAACTGTTAGCAAGTAAGGGATCATTGGAAGGTTAACAATTCGTTGTTATCGATTAAAAACAAAGTTTTTTATATGAAAGCATTTCAAAAGATATATACAAAGATTACCCAGATTACAAAGGCAACTTGTTCGTTGAAAGCGACAGGAGTAGGGTATGATGAGTTGGCTTCTGTGGATGGAAAGTTGGCTCAGGTAGTAAAAATTATCGGTGACGAAGTGACCTTACAGGTTTTCTCTGGGACAGAAGGTATTCGTACGAATGCCGAAGTTGTATTTATGGGAAAAGCTCCTTCTTTGAAAGTGGGAGATCAATTGGCCGGACGTTTCTTTAATGCGTATGGAGAACCTATTGATGGGGGTCCAATTCCAGAAGGAAAAGATGTGGAAATTGGAGGACCTTCAGTAAACCCAGTTCGTCGTCAGCAACCTTCGGAATTGATTGCAACCGGTATTGCTGGTATTGACTTGAATAATACATTGGTAACCGGACAGAAGATTCCATTCTTTGCGGATCCAGACCAACCATTTAACCAAGTAATGGCTATGGTTGCGTTACGAGCTCAATCAGATAAGATTATTTTGGGTGGTATGGGTATGACAAATGATGATTACCTGTTCTTTAAGAATACGTTTAGTAATGCCGGAGCATTGGATCGTATCGTTAGTTTCATCAATACCACAGAAGACCCTTCTGTTGAACGTATTTTGATTCCGGACATGGCTTTATGTGCAGCTGAATATTTTGCTGTAGAAAAGAATGAAAAGGTTTTGGTACTTTTGACTGACATGACGAACTATGCGGACGCTTTGGCTATTGTGTCTAACCGTATGGATCAGATTCCTTCTAAAGACTCAATGCCAGGTTCTTTATATTCAGATCTGGCTAAGATTTATGAAAAAGCGGTACAATTCCCTTCAGGTGGTTCTATTACAATCATTGCTGTGACTACTTTGTCAGGTGGTGATATTACACATGCTGTACCTGATAATACAGGATATATTACAGAAGGTCAGTTGTATTTACGTAAAGATAGTGACGTTGGTAAGGTTATTGTGGACCCATTCCGCAGTTTGTCTCGTTTGAAACAGTTAGTAACTGGTAAGAAGACACGTGAAGATCATCCTCAAGTAATGAATGCAGCTGTTCGTTTGTATGCTGATGCTGCAAATGCGAAGACGAAGATGGAAAATGGTTTTGATTTGACCGATTATGATAATCGAGCATTGGCTTTTGCTAAAGATTATTCAAGTAAACTATTGGCTATTGATGTAAACTTAGATACGACCGAAATGCTTGATGTTGCATGGGGATTATTCTCTGAATATTTCCAGCCTGCTGAGGTAAATATTAAGCAAGCGTTGGTTGATAAATATTGGAAGAATTGACAATCTGATAAAATATGGCAATAAAGTTTCAATATAATAAAACCTCTCTTCAGCAATTAGAGAAGCAACTGAAAATGCGTGAACGTTCTTTACCTACAATTAAAAGTAAAGAAAGTGCTTTACGTATTGAGGTGAAGCGAACTAAAGACGAGGTGGTTAATTTGGAACTTCAGCTTGAACAGGAGATACAGAGCTATGAAAGTATGGTCGCATTGTGGAATGAGTTTAATCCTGAATTGATCGCAGTTAAGGATGTCTCTCTTTCTACAAGAAAGATTGCTGGAGTAATAGTTCCTGTATTGAATGAGGTCCAATTTGAGATTGGGCGTTATAGTTTGTTTAATGCCCCTGCTTGGTTTACCGATGGTATTGAGCTGTTGAAGAAATTGGCTCGTACCGGTATTGAAGCTGAGTTCTCAGAAATGAAGCTGGAGTTATTGGAGCATGCGCGGAAAAAGACTACTCAGAAAGTAAATCTTTTTGAGAAAGTTCAGATACCGGGTTATAAAGATGCAATCCGCAAGGTAAAACGGTTTATGGAAGATGAAGAGAGTCTTTCCAAGTCTTCACAGAAAATCATGCGGGCAAATCAGGAAAAGCGAAAAGCAAAAGAAGTAGTAGAGGAGGCTGAAGTATGATCGCAAAAATGAATAAGTATTCGTTTCTTATTTATCATAAGGAATATGAAACGTTTTTGGAAAAACTTCGTGAGTTAGGTGTTGTTCATGTTGAAATACGCCAAACAGGCGAGATGGAGAATGAAAATCTACAGTCTCTTTTGCAGAAACATACTTTTTATAAGAACTTGTTTAAAGAAATGTCTGCTCAGAGTGTTTTGTGTGAAAACAAACCCTCTTCTGAGTCGAATAGTACAATTGAACAGGTGATAGAAAAGTATGAAGACTCTAAAGATACTTTGCAGACACTTAATCAACAACTTCCGACTCTTGATAAAGAGATTGCCCAGATGGAGATTTGGGGAGAGTTTGATTGGAAGGTGATTGAGGATTTAAAGGACAATGGCTGGCAATTGCAATTCTTCTGTTGTCCTGAGAGAGCTTTTGATGAGGCTTGGATTGAAGAATACAATGCGACTGTGATTAATAAGAAAGGGGGACAGTGTTATTTTGTCACTGTGAACCATGATTTAGTAAAAATTGAAGCAGAAACAGTTCGTTTACCACAGTACAAGTTGTCAGATTTAAAAGCGAAGCAATCATCTTTGTTGGTTGAGATTGAAGAAGCAAAGAAACAATTAAGTATGTATTGTGCTTCTCATTTATTCATTGTAGAGGTTGCAATGAATCAGCTACAAGGAGAAATTGATCTGTTGGAAGTCAAATTAGGCGGAGAAAAGAAAGCAGACGGTTCACTTGTTCTTTTGGAAGGTTGGGCTCCTGTAGAAAATGATGAAGCTCTTCGTGCGATGTTGGAAAAGAGTGGAGTTTATTATGAATCTCGTCCAGCAGAGAAAGAAGATAATGCTCCGATTAAACTAAAGAACAATAAGCTTACTCGTGCATTTGAAATGCTTACCAAGATGTATGGTATGCCTGATTATGGTGAATTTGATCCGACTCCATTGTTGGCTCCTTTTTATGCCTTGTTCTTTGGTATGTGCGTAGGCGATGCTGGTTATGGGTTGTTACTTGTTCTTTTGGGATTGTACCTCAAAAAGAAGTTGAGTAAATCTATGTCTGGGCTAATGAATTTGCTTATCACATTAGGGGCTGCTACTACAATTGTAGGAGCAGTGTTCAACACGTTCTTTGGGGCAACGCTTACCTGCTTTGACCTGCCGGCTTGGATGAAATCACTCATCATAACAGGTGACTGGGAAGGTACAACCTATAATAAGACCATGGTCATAGCTCTTCTTGTCGGTATGTTCCACATCTGTTTTGCCATGACGGTGAAAGCTATTGGATCAACTGTACGCTATGGTTTTAAGAACTCTCTCTCCGATTGGGGATGGTGGCTTTTTGTAGGCGGTTCGGTAGTTGTAGCTACTTTGAACTATTTAGGTGTAATTGATATGGAAATGTCCAAGATGGCCTTTATCGGCATTGGAGGAGTATCGGCCATTGGTATTTATTTGTTGAACAACATCCGACGCAATGTATTTATGAACATTGGGGCAGGACTTTGGGATACTTATAATATGGCTACAGGCTTGATGGGTGACCTTTTGTCCTATCTCCGTTTGTATGCTCTTGGCTTGGCAGGTGGAATGCTTGGAGGTGTTTTCAACGACTTGGGTATGCAGTTACGTGATTCTATGAGCGATTTTCTATTTGGAATCCCAGGTTGGATATGCTTTGCTTTGATATTCGTTGCCGGACATTCCTTGAATATTGCTCTCTCTTGTTTGAGTGGTTATGTACATTCCATTCGTCTTACATTTGTAGAATATTTTAAAAATTCAGGATACAATGGAAAGGGAACAAGCTATAAACCTTTTTCATTCATTCAAAATAAGTAGTAAAAAAATAATTCAATAACAATTTAATTTTTAAACATTATGGACTTAACTCTATTATTAGGTTATTTGGGCGTAGGCTTAATGCTTGCCCTTGCAGGTATTGGTAGTTGCTATGGTACTACAATTGCAGCAAATGCAGCAGAAGGTGCTTTGAAAAAAGACTCTACTAAATCAGCAGGATACATGATTCTTTCTGCGATGCCTGCTTCTCAGGGTCTTTACGGTTTTGTTGCTTTCATGATTTTTGGTGGTGATGTAACTGCTGAAAACGGTTTGTTGAAGTTTGCTATGGGTATCAGTGTAGGTTTGGTACTTTTATTGTCTGCAATCCGTCAGGGACAGCTTTGTGCAAACGGTATTGTCGGTATGGCACAAGGTCATGATGTACAGACTAACACTATGATTTACGCTGCTCTTCCTGAGTTCTATGCAATTCTTGCATTGGTAGCAACATTCTTAGTATAATAATTGATTAAATAACAAGTAAGGGGTCATGTCAGTATTGGCACGACCTCTTTTTCATTGTTTGACAAACTCTTTAATAGATTTATGAAACGACAAATCTTTTCTTTATTGCTCTGCACTGCTTTGACATCAGGGATTCAGGTGCAGGCTCAAATGTCAGAACGTTTGCCGGGCTATCTTCAAGCGGAACGTTTTACGAAGGAAAAACTGAACACCATGTTGTTCTCTACAACTGTTGATCCGCACTGGTTTCAAAAAGGAAATTGCTTCTGGTATGAATATAAAACAAGCAATGGCAATGCCTGGTATGTAGTTGACCCTACGGCTAAAACCAAACGTCCTCTTTTCGATTTGGATGATGTAGCAGCGCAGATTACTGAAATCGTTAAGGACCCGTTCACTGCGCAACAATTACCCATTCAAAAATTGGAAGCACAAGAGGATGGACGTACTTTCACTTTCCATATTGTTTCTTCAAAGGACGCAAAGAAAGATTCAACCGACAAGAAAGCTCCAAAGAACAAGAAAGAGACCTTTTACTTCTCTTACGATTATCCGACAAAGAAGCTGACTTGGTTACAGGATAAAAAAGAGGAAACAAAATACCCCGATTGGGCCTCCTTCTCTCCGGACGGAAAGACTGTAGTCTATGCGAAAGATTTAAATCTATATCGCATGTCTCGCGAAGATTATGAGAAACTGAAAAAGGATGACAAAGACAGCACCGTTGTCGATATTCAATTAACGACTTTTGGCGAGAAGGATTTTGGTTTTGGACAACCTTACAGTCTGTTGAACACAGATACCCTTTGCAACGGAAAGCGGAAAGGTGTCTGGGGTATCGTATGGTCACCGGATTCACGCTACTTTGCCGTTACCGTGGAAGATGAACGAAAAGTAAAAGAACTCTGGGTAATTAACTCAATGGCTTCTCCTCGTCCGACGTTAGAAACCTATAAATATCAAATGCCGGGTGAAAAAGAGGCTCCGGTTCAACACCTGCTTCTATTTGATATGAGCAATAACACTTATAAGGAGATTGGAACTTCTGCCTTTAAAGATCAGACATTGCGTCTGGCTCGAAAACCACGTTTACAAAAAGAACGGGATAAAAAAGAGATGGCGAATGTATGGTTAGGAGATAACAACCGCTTCTTCGTCACTCGCTCCAGCCGCGATTTACACCGTATAGATATTTGCTCATACACGATTGGGCAGGATACGCTTTGTCCGATTATTGAAGAGCGCATGAACACCTATCAAGAGGTACGTCCATTGGCGGCAGTGAACAACGGAAAAGAATTGGTACATTGGAGCGAACGTGACGGCTGGGCACACCTTTATTTATACGATGACAAAGGAAACCTGAAGAATCGCATTACGCGCGGTCCTTGGCATGTCGATCAGATTGTCAAAGTAGACGAAGCGAAACGCGTAGTCTATTTCTTGGCTAATGGAAAAGAGAAAGACGAGAATCCGTACTATGAACATCTCTATCGCGCGAATTTAGACGGCAGTAACCTTCAGCTGGTCACTTCCGGCGATTATTTCCACATGGCAAGTGTAGATGATGACGCTGCCTTTGTTGTAAACAACTATTCTCGTGTGAATACGATTCCTCGCACAGATCTTTTGGATTGCAACGGACGTAAAATTATGACATTAGAGGAGAGCGACTTCTCTCAACTCTTGGCAGCCGGCTATCAGTTCCCGGAACCTTTCAAAGTAAAAGCGGCAGACGGTGTAACAGACCTTTACGGTGTCATGTATAAACCTTTTGACTTTGATTCGACTCAAGTCTATCCGGTGATTGATTATGTCTATCCGGGACCACAAGTCGAAGCAACTGTCTATCCGTTTACACGCATGAGTGTTCGTACCGACCGTTTAGCACAAGCCGGCTTTATCGTCGTGACTGTCGGTAACCGAGGCGGACACCCCAGTCGCTCTAAATGGTATCACAACTACAGTTACGGCAATTTGCGCGACTATGGTTTAGCAGACCAAAAGGCGGCAATCATTCAGTTGGCGGACAAATATAAATTCATTGATATTGACCGTGTTGGAATTCATGGACACTCCGGCGGTGGTTTTATGTCTACAGCAGCCATCCTGCAATATCCGGACTTCTTCAAAGTAGCTGTTTCATGTGCAGGAAACCATGATAACCGCATTTACAACCGTTGGTGGAGCGAAACTCATCATGGCGTAAAAGAGGTAGTCAGCGAAAAGGGAGATACGACTTTCGTTTATAGCATTAAGTCCAATCCGGAGATTGCCAAACAGTTGAAAGGTCATTTGATGTTGATCCACGGCGATATTGATAACAACGTACATCCGGGAAACACGTTGCGTGTCGTAGAAGCCCTGATCAATGCCGGCAAACGTTTCGACATGTTGATGTTGCCTCAACAGCGTCACCATTTTGGTAATATGGACGAATATTTCTACTGGCGTTTGGTTGACTACTTCTCTCAACACCTGAAAGGAGAGCAGGAGACCTCGGTAGATATTCCCAAGCGGTAATGAGTTTGACAAATGACTTTTCAAGTGTTCCAGCCTCTGGAAAACTTGGAGAGAATAGGAAAAGCCAATTCCAGCTGCTGGAATTGGCTTTTCTGTATTCAAAAATGATTTCCAGCTCCTGGAAATCATTTTTTTGTTTTCAAAAGTCTTTTCCAGCAGCTGGAAAACATTTTTGAATTGTGAAAAAGAAATTCCAGGAGCTGGAAAAGACTTTTGAATCGTTGAAAACCTTTTCAGGATGGCTGAAAAATGAAAATAACGGACTTTAAACGATTCTTTTTGCTTTCTTAACAGTAAAGATGGGTTTACAAATTAAAATAATGAGTTTTTTTACGAAAAAAGAGAGAGATAGGTAGGAAACGGTTGAGAACAAGGGAAAAGGAAATCAGGAGTTTTTTGGGACCAACAGCTTTCACTGCCGTACATTTAAAAAGAAAATTACTATGATGTTAAAAGAAAAATCAAACCCGTTGAGACTGTTCAAGTATCTGTATGTGTTTGCCGCGGCTCTTTTCCTTGGTTCCTGCGGAGAGAAGAAGGTGACACAGGGCGATCTGGAGGTGATTCCGGTGGGAATGGCTTTGGATCAGCAGACGAATTTAAAAGTGTCCAGAGAAAAGGGATTGGAACCGATTCGTGTCTTGGATTTGGGTACTCACGGCTGGACGTTTGAAGAACGTCTGGTAGATAAGAAGGACGCGATTTATCCGCTTGCTTTTATGGAGAATCAGGAGGTGATATTGTTCCGCTTTGTGACAAATCTGTATAATAAGAAGCGAAAGAATTACAATGCGCTGTATAGAAAGTCAGACGGGAGAGTCCTTGTTTCTCCTTTCGATAATAAAATCATTGATGATAAAAACGGATTCCTTCCTTTGCAACCCCTGTCTGTTTCAGTGAAAGGGGAGTTCGCAGCATTACTCCCTGCGGAGGATGTCTTTAATTGGTTTGAAGGAAACGGAGTAGACGCTACGCTTCCTGCCGAGATTGCCGCCTTGAAAAAGGTAGGCGAAGAGGATAATCCTGTGGTCGCAATCATGGAATAATTTAAAATCAGTGCTTACTCGTTTAGAATTCCCTGCCTATCCATTTTCAGCTGGATGGGCAGGGAATTTTATTTTCATGGGCATTGAACAAATGGCGGGTGAAAGAGATTTTGTATATTTACGGGCTAATTAATGGAAAAAGACACATGGAAAAATTTAAGGTTGGAATTATAGGTGCTGGACATATTGCTTGTAAGATGGCGCAGACGTTGTGTGAGATGGAAGGTGTGGAGCCTTATGCGGTGGCTTCTCGCAACTATGAAAATGCGCAAGGATTTGCTGACGAATGGGGATTTACGCGGGCGTATGGTTCGTATGATGATTTGGTAAATGACCCGGAAGTGGAATTGATTTATATTGCAACGCCGCATTCTCATCATTATGAACAGGCACGAATGTGCTTGGAAAAGGGAAAACCTGTATTATGTGAAAAGGCTTTTACGGCAAATGCTCGGGAGGCAGAGAGTTTATTTAAGTTGGCAAAAGAAAAACAGGTCTTTATTACGGAAGCTATTTGGACACGCTATATGCCTTTCTCGCAAACACTGCGTGAATTGGTGAACAGCGGAATTTTAGGACGGGTTATGATGTTGACGGCCAGTATCGGCTATCCGGTTTCCGGGAAAGAGCGAATCTATAATTTAAATTTATGCGGCGGTGCTTTACTGGATATAGGAGTGTATCCGATTAATTTCGCACTCATGCTTTTTGGCAATGAGATTACCGGAATAACTTCTGCTTGTGTGAAGGGAACAACCGGAGTAGATTTGCAGAACAGTATTACTTTCGTTTATAAAAACCATCGGATGGCAGCGTTGCAGATGACAGCTTTCTGTTCGAATGATCGTCAGGGAATTATTTCAGGTGATAAGGGATACATCATCGTGGATAACATAAATAATCCGCAGGAAGCAGTCGTGTATTCTGCGAATCATGAAGAAATCTCTCGTCATTATTGCCCATCACAGATTACCGGATTCGAATATCAGGTACAAGCTTCTATAGACGCAATTCGTCAGGGAAAGATAGAAACACCTTATATGCCGCATTCAGAAACATTGCGTGTTATGCGTTTGTTGGATGATTTACGGTATGAGTGGGGGATACGGTTTCCGGCTGATGATAAAGAAGTTTAGTTTTAAAATGATAGCAAGAGGGAGGCTTATTTTAGATAAACCTCCCTCTTGCTATAAATGAATCTCCTTTCTTTATTGAACGGAGAATAATAAAGTTTTTCCGCTTATATTATTCCATTCTGTCAGGAGTAAACGCAAATCCTTATATTCTGCGGGAGTATAAAGTTGTTTGTTTAGTTTCAGACTCCGAGTGATGGTTGCGCTTTGTCCAGTTTTCTTTACAGAGAAAGTGAATGAACCGGCAGTGTTCTGATAACTTTTGCTGGTTTCAGGAGTTTGCAGTTTCATGTTGGTCGGACACTCTACGGTATATGTATAGCTTTCGTCTACCAAACGAGGAATGGAAAGATTCTCTTTTCGTTCACTGTTTAGGCGAGTGTAAGGAAGATGAGAGATACCCTGTTTCGCGTCTGGCAATAGGAGTGTTGTATATCCGTTTTGAATCGTCAGAGGTTCAGTTGTATTGCTCTCCTGTTTTCCTTCGGTAAAATAGGGAAGTAAATCCTTTCCAACAGATTCTTTGACAGCAGTTGTAACTTTTCCCTCCTTAATTGTGATTGTAATATCACTCTTGATTTTAGAATCTTTTGAAGGAGAGAAGGAGAGAGGAGCTCCAGTCGATAAACAGAAAAGTGGTGTCTGCTCTGTTCCTACTATTTGAGGACGGCGTGTAGAAGTCACTGAAAGCAGATAATTCTCTCCATTTACCTGGCAAGAAACAAAGAACTGCGAAATAGCTTTCAATGCTAATCCTTTTTCTGCGTCTGTAGCATACAGAGTTACCGGTTCAGCAGTAAATCCGGCTCCATTGAGGAGTCCTGTCAATAGATTCACCTTTTCGATTTCTGTTCCATACGCTGTATTTAGAATTGCGTTTGCCGAACGAAGTCGAAAAGCAGCGTGTTCTAAAGAAACTCGACTGTTGTCAAATTGACGAGATACGTATTCGTGAATAGCTTTCAGCTTGTCTTCATCCTTATCTATGTTTTCAGTCAAACTTTCAGCAATTGTGACTAATTGTAAATCGTCTGCTGTATTAAATTGTTTGAATAGAGCAGCCAATGCTTCTTCTTTAGTTGCATACGTTGTCGCAGCTAAGAAAGGAACATCTCCGTTTGCTACGGAAATAAAAGAATTACGTGAGGAAGCAGGTAAGTTGCGTAAAGTCCAGGTTGTTGTACGTGTACCGTTCGACAATTGGACAGAAGTTTTTGCTTTGTTGTTGGCTAATGAATAGACTACCTCTTTGTTTTCGGGAGTAATAATTGTTAGTACGTATTCTTTTACCGGCGAAGTCTGAAGTATTTTTTCAAAAATGTCTATTTCTGGGGAGTAACCTGCTTTGGAAGTAATAGTATAGTCCAAATAGATGGTTGCTCCCAGTTCTAATCCTGTGTGGACAACAACCATTTCTTTTAAATGATTGTAAGCAGGTGCATTTTCTGCACTATAGGGAAGACACTCAACGAAAGCATTGTCTGGTGTTTGAATGATTGTTCCGTCTTTTTGTTGGGTATAAGAGGAATTGATTTTGAGTACTTGGTACTCTGGATTGTAGATAATGAAACTTTCTCCATACGTGCTATTCATTGCTGTATGAGTAAAGAGAGTCAATTCCATTTGATAGCGGAATTCTTGGCTGCCATCGCTGTTTAATGTCCACGTTTTAGCCAACTTTTTATATTCGGCTTCTGACGCTGCAAAAACGGATACGTTTAGACAAAGCAGGCAGAGCAGAAGAATAAGTTTATTTATTTTAGTCATCATAATCTTAAGTGTTTATTTTTTAATGATTAGATAATCGGCAAATGATTTATGAGCATTGACTGCTTCACGGAATCCCTCCCAATCGCTTGCTTCATATATGCGTTTCTTTAGAGATAACTTTTGGTGTAATTTTATTTTTTGATCCTCTTGGCGGACATATCCTTCGAAGTCTGCAGCGTTACTTTGTTTGTATGCTTCCTTAGCTTCACTAAGCAGTTGGTATCCGGCCGGTAGTTGGATTGTTTCGTCTAATTCTACTAAGCGTGAACAACCGTCTTTGAATCCATATTGACGTTCTTCTAAGTCGGTGTTTATGCGTAGGTAACTTTTTACTTGATTATAGAGGTTATTCATTACCATTGGCTTTAGTAACATTTCATTTTCACCGGGAACTGCGTATTCAGGAATCTCATAACGGAATGTAATTTTTATGGGGGCAGCTTGGTAATCCTTTGGATTCTTACCATAGTCCACGCTTAATAAGCGAGCTTTGGGTGATACAGCCAATAGTTGATTCTCCATAGAATTTTTCCATTGAGACTGCCAACCTTCTGTAAAGATCCGGCGGATATTACTATCGGATTGTCCTTCTGCCGTGATTGTGAACTGACCGGTTAATGTCCCTTTGGTATCTAAACGGTTATCAGCTTTAATACGAACATAATGGTTTTCGGGAGCGGAAATGGGTGTAATGCAAAGATCAGAGCCTTCAGGAACACCGGGAAGGTAGTTTTGCTGTTGCTCGGCACTACTCCATAGTTCGCGACAGAATGGAACCCAAGTGGGGTCAAGTGGTAAATAGGTCCCGTTAGAAAGTTTTACAACCGTAACACAATGGTTAAAATGGTCAGCAGGAATACTTTCAACACGGCTACCTGCCATAGTCATAGCTGGGTAGGCTTCAAAACCTGCCATACGAAGAAAAGCAATTAAAGTACCAGCAATATCTTTACATACTCCGCAACGATCTGTATAGTTCATCTTAAGATTATGCAAAGTGTAGCCTTCTCCTTTACCCATTGAAATACCAGAGTAACGGATATTATCTGCGACCCAGTGAGTAAGAACCGCGATCTTTTCCATTTCTGTCTTCTTACCTTTAATTAATTCATCCACTTTCTTTTGAGCTTCAGGTATAGGGGTAAAACTTCCATAGTCTTCATTGACCTTGTTAAACCAAAGGGATTTATCTTTCCAATGTGGAGTCGAAGACATCATTAACTTAGGGGCAGCGTCAAATAGATCTACCATGTTGGGTTCATGCTTGGTAGGCATAATATCTGTGCTTACGAACGTATAGGCTTTTTTACCGTCTTCGTATCGCATAGAAGAGCTACATTCTCCTTGGTAGAACTGGAACTGCATTTCCTTTTCCATAGGGATTGTTACTTTATAGACTTTGCGAACTGTAGGTTCCGTTGCCCAAAAAGGAACAATGTCATAGAATTGTCCTTGCATAGGAGGTATGAATCGAGACTCATCTTCTTGTGTACTGGCTAATAGGGCATAGGTGAATCCCTTCTTGTTGATTCGGTAGTCAATAATATCTCCTGGCTCTAAACGTCCAACTTCCATCATAATTTGTCGGGCACCCCAATAGATCATACGGGCTGGTGCAACGTAATCCTGTTGTTGGGTGATGTCTAAGTTTACTACGTCGCCATTGGCTTTGTAAACAGTTACCCGGTAAAACTCAGCATGTGCAGTCAAAGGATCGTAATCATACTTTAATACTCGGTTAGCTAAAGCTCCTTGAGTATTCAGTACTTTGATAATTTTGCGAATAACAAAAGACCCGGAACCTGTTGATTGTACTGTTACATCAGTACTATCCAGTAAGGTTACAAAATCATAGCCTGCATATAGTTCCGGCTTTTGAATCGTCGGATCGGCTGCAATCTGGTAGCTTTCTCTGTTTTGTCCCTGTGAAGACATTGTCGCGAGAAAGAGAGAGGCGAAGATTAATAAGTACTTCATATAAATCATGTTTTGTAGTTATATTTTTGTTTTGTATTGACTATTTGATTCAAAAGCGTGTATAGCCAGTCTTTTACAAGCTGCTCGGTCTATCTTTCCTGTTCCGGTCAAAGGAATGGAATCGACAGAGAATAGATGTTTAGGACGTTGGTATTTGGGTAAAACTTCAATTTGCTTTTGAACCTGTATGAGATTATTATCTGTAACTAATAGAACTATTACTTCTCCAAATTTAGGATCAGGAATAGCAGTGATTGCGAAGTTAGCAGAAAGTTTGGGACGCAAAGCTGCTTCTACACTTTCTGTCTGCACTTTTATACCTCCACTATTAATGATATTATCTTTTCTTCCTAAGATACGAAAACGTCCATCAGGGAGTAATTCGGCCACATCATTAGTAATTAAGATGTCATTTGTAACCTGTGGTGCGTCTATTACCAATGTATGATCTGGAGAGAGAGATAATTTAACGGTAGGAAAAGGCGTATAATAGGGAGAAGCTTCGGAACCATTCAAACGGCGAAGGGCAATATGTGAAAGTGTTTCCGTCATGCCATACGTAGAGTAGACTTGGTTGGGTAACATTTGTATTTGCTCTTCCAATTCCTTATCTATAGATCCGCCACCTATAATTAAGATGTCTGTTTGACAAAGCCGTTCTCGTTCAGTCGGAATTTGTAGCGTATTATAAACCTGTAAAGGTATCATCGCAGCAAATCGAAGTGGAGTATCAATCTCTGCCATAGGATGACCGGATGGTTCACGAACGATTAAATCTAATCCGGCGACTAAAGAACGAACTACCATCATCTTACCAGCAATGTATTGAAGAGGCATACACAATAAAGCTTTATCCCCTTGTTGTAATCCTAAGTAATCACAGGTGAGACGAGCACTGTTTACCATCTGCTCTTTGCGGACTGTGATTTGCTTAGGAGTTCCGGTAGAACCGGATGTTTGTACCTTTAGGAATGGAGATGGATTGTGCCACTCTGTTAAAAAGGTTTGTAAATCTTCTGCTATTGTTTCCATAAGCATTGGCCTTTAAATAAAACCAGACGAGAGAATAATTAAACGTTATACCAAAGGCTGTCCTTTCGTACTTCTAATGGCATATCAATATTATCGGTAAAGAGCGCTCCGGTTCCCAATCCTTGTGGCAATGGGTTCTTGAATGTTGCACACCATTGGGCAATAGCATTTAATCCGATATTAGATTCTAACGCTGAAGTAATCCACCATCCGATATGTTGCTTTTCTGCCTCTTGTATCCATTCGTTTCCTCCATGTATTCCTCCGTGTAAAGAGGGTTTAAGGATGATATATTGTGGATGAATCATTGAGAGTAGTTTCTTTTTCTTTTGAGGGTCATTACAACCTATCAGCTCTTCGTCCAATGCAATAGGCAGCGGGGTTGAGGTAGTCAGCCGTGCCATCTCTTCCCATTGCCCGGAACGAATCGGTTGCTCTATTGAATGTAAATCCAATTCGGCTAATCGATTGAGCTTATCCATTGCGTCTGTTGGTGAAAAAGCTCCGTTGGCGTCAACCCGAAGTTCTATGTCTCGAGCAGAAAATTGCTGGCGAATCATACGTAGAATCTTTAGCTCTTCTTCAAAATCGATTGCTCCAATTTTTAATTTGATACAACGAAAGCCCGCCTCTATTTTCGTCTTTACTTGTTCGGTCATCTCTTTGTAACTTCCCATCCAGATAAGACCGTTGATAGGAATACCGACTTCTCCTCGGGAAAAAGGTGTATTCCATAGGGCAAAACTCTGTTTTTGGAAGTGTAAGAGGGCAGTTTCAAAACCAAATAGAATTGAGGGATAATTACGTAACCCCTCAATATCAATTTCTCCGGTTTCTTGGAATCGCTGACAAGCATTAGCTAATACATCTTCGTATGCTGGTATATCGTCACAACTGAGGTTCGGTAGTGGAGCACATTCTCCTATACCACAACGTTCCGGTTGCTCCGCAGAGGTTAGATAAAGAAACCAACTCTTCCGTTCGGTGTATGTACCCCGTGAAGTCCCTGCTGGTTTCTTAAAATGTAGGATACGGGGATGAACTTCTATTTGGTAAGACATATGTTTATTTCTTTATGGGAATTTGGGATAATCTTCAAAGCGAGGACGACGTTTTTCGAGGAACGCTTTTCCTCCTTCTTGTGCCTCTTCAGTCATGTAATATAACATAGTTGCGTCACCAGCCAATTCCTGAATACCTGCTTGTCCGTCCAATTCTGCATTCAAACCAGCCTTAATCATTCGAAGAGCCAGAGGGCTATGTAACATCATTTCCTCTGCCCATTGTACATATTCATCTTCCAATTGGTCTAAAGGAACTACTTTATTGACCAATCCCATGTCCAGTGCTTCTTGAGCATTGTACTTACGGCAGAGGAACCAAATCTCTCGAGCTTTCTTTTGACCGACGATACGAGCTAAATAAGAGGATCCGAATCCGGCGTCAAAACTACCTACACGCGGACCTGTTTGTCCGAAGATTGCATTTTCGGAAGCAATAGTTAAGTCGCAAACAACATGTAATACGTGTCCACCTCCGATGGCGAAGCCATTTACAGCAGCAATTACCGGTTTGGGTAAAGAACGAATTTGTTTTTGAACGTCTAATACATTAAGACGAGCAACACCATCTTTTCCAATGTAACCGCCATGACCTTTCACGTTCATGTCTCCTCCGGCACAAAAAGCTACATTGCCAGCTCCAGTTAAAACCACTACATTGATGTCCTGACGTTCCCGACAAATGTATAGAGCGTCACTTATTTCTGTTGTTGTCGTTGGAGTAAAGGCATTGCGGTAACGTTCACGATTGATTGTGATACGAGCAATTCCGTTATAGAAATCGAATAAGATGTCTTCGTATTGTTTAATGGGAGTCCATTCTCTTTTTGTGTTCATAACTGAATTTATAATAAGTGAATTATTTATTGATCATTCTTTAGTTGTTGATAATAGGCCTTAAGGAGCCGTATATCTTCGTCGGCATCGGTGAATACTTCCATAAGCATGGGTTGATTGTGCGGTGCCGACTGAGTAAACATTCCCAGGGCATCGGTTAATTCCTCCATGTTATGTACCTGTAAATAGGTAAAGCCTCGCTCTTCTGCCCATCCTTTTGCCGAGGTTTTGTGGCTGGCTGTTACGAAACAATGTGTCTTGCTTCCCATTTCTAATCCAGGCAATGTTTGGAAAATCTCGCCGCCACCATTGTTCAGTAGCATAATGCGCAAATTACAACCGAAGTTTGTATTCCATAGTGCATTCATGTCATAAAAGAAACTTAGATCACCTAATACGACAAAATTTAGTTTATCTGAACAAACTGAATAACCGATAGCCGTTGAAAGAGACCCCTCAATACCGCTTGTCCCTCGATTACAACAAACTTCTATCTCTTCAGGAAGCGAATAAAGTTGTGCATAACGTACAGCAGAACTGTTTCCTAAATGAAGAGCAGCAGGAGTTGGGAGCGATTTAATAAGCGTCCCAATAGCTGCCATTTCTGAATAGGGGAATTTCGGTTCTGGAAGACTACGTGTGTTATTCTCCCAAATGCGTGGAAACTCTATTGTTCGATTGTCTAACAGATAAGCGATCTTTTCTAAGAACTCAAACGGATCCATTTCAATTACAGTTGTAAGTGAACCGAACAAATCTGCGACCTCACCATCCAAAGAAACATGCCAATGTTCACGAGGTGGATGGTTGCGTAGAAATTGTTTGAGACGTTTGGACACAATATGACCTCCGTAAGTAATCACCAGATCAGGAACCATTTTTGCTAATTTCTCTTCCGGTAATGTACAGAGTGCCGTATCAAAGTTCTTTACAGGAATACCCGGAACCGTTTTGTTTCCAATATGCTCCGTAAGCCAAGCGAAATGTTTGTAAAGTAATTTTGAGTACTTTTTCTCAAATAAATAGATGAGATTCATTTGACCGGCGATAATCATGCGCCGATTGTATTTATTTAATCGGTCGATTAGGCTGTTGTATTCCCGGTCATATACATTCAAACCTTGGTAACGAGTAATTACGCGAACTTTAGGAAGTTCTTCGGTTGTGAAGTTAAACAGAGGCTCGGCAATTGGAACATTGATATGCACTGGCCCTTTTCCGTGATGGTTTAGTTCCAATAATGCCTCATTAATGAGTCGATTACAAAACCACATTTCTTCCTCTGTATGTATTTCTGGCAGATTAACCGACTTCTTAACTAATGATCCGAAGACGCCCGGTTGAGGAAGTGTTTGTCCATCCATCTGTCCAATCCAAGCCCCAGGACGGTCTGCTGAGATAACTACTAAGGGTACTTGCTGGTAGAAAGCCTCGGAAACGGCAGGGTGAATGTTTAATAACGCACTGCCAGATGTACAACATACTGCTGCAGGTTGCCCACCATGTAACGCCAATCCAATAGCAAAGTAGGCAGCACTCCGTTCATCTGTTATTGAATAACAAGAAAAAAACGAGTGATTAGCAATGGTATGTACCAAAGGCGAATTGCGACTTCCGGGACATAGGACGATTTTCTTTACGTTATGTTCTATCAGCAAAGCCACAAGTTGCAATATGTTTTTTTTATCTGAATACATAGTTGTACACTAATGATTTAAATCAAAGACTTCTTGTTTTCATCATTGAATGGATTCTTTCCTTCCGGAGTATAAAGGTGTTCAATACGAGAAGCGTATGCCTTTTCAATTTTACCGCGGACGATTTTCATGGTACTGTTGACCATTCCATTTTGTTCAGTGAAAGGCTCCGGCAATATTGCAAATGCAGAAGGCAACCAACGATCAGGGAATAACGTTGATAAGTCACCGCCTTTACGAAAACGATCAATCTGAGATTGGATGATTCGGATTGCCTCTTCGCGTCCTTTTTCAGAGGAAAGATCCAAGCTTTGATGTGCTAAATGTCTTTTTAGCTGTTCCTTATTAGGAACTAATAAAGCGACAGTATATGGATTCTGATTGTTATATAGAATCAATTGGTCAATACAAGAAGAATGTTCAACCAATGCCTCTTCAATACCTTCCGGACTATATTTCTCGCCATCGCTACCGATAAGTAGGCTTTTAAAGCGACCTAATACATATAGTAAACCATCATGTCCCATGTATCCCATGTCGCCAGTATATAGCCATCCGTCTCGTACTGTTTCAGCAGTAGAAGTTGGATTCTTCCAATACCCGGCCATTACATTCTCTCCATGTATTACGATTTCCCCTTTTTCTCCGGTAGGCAATTCTTTTCCGTCAGAGTCACATATCTTTAAATCCAAAGGCTGAACCAAGACACCGCTACTACCGAACGTATGACGTTTCGGTCCGTTGGTTGAGATTACCGGAGTAGCTTCGCTTAATCCATAGCCTTGATACATCGGTAATCCGATGGCATAATAGAACTTCTGCAGGTCTTTATCCAATAATGCTCCTCCACCAATAAAGAACTTCATCTCTCCACCGAAGTTTTCTCTTACCTTAGTAAATAAGATATTGTCGAAAAGACTTATTAATGGTTTCAATAGGCAACGGAAACCACGTCCTTTATCTTCTCCGCCATCTCCATTGTAAATATAGGCAACCTTCAGTGCTGTGTTGAACAGACGGACAATATTTTTCCCTTGTGCCCGAATACCTTGTTCGATATTCTTCTTAAAGTTCTTAGCCAATGCGGGAACACTTAAGATTAGGTGAGGCTTGAATTCTTTTATATTAATAGGTATGTTCTTTAGAGTTTCCAGACCGGTACGTCCGACTTGTACAGTTGCCACTGAAGCTCCTTTGGACATAAAGATGTAGAAACCGACAACATGAGCGAAACAGTGATCCAAAGGAAGTATGACTAATGTACGCCAAGTATCGTCTATATCAACACAGGAAAGAGATTGTTCGACGTTGGCAGTATAGTTACGGTGAGTTAAGATAACACCTTTAGGATCTGCTGTTGTTCCTGAAGTATAAGTGATAGTCGCATAATCATCGTTCTGCAAAGACTGACCAACTGCCAAGAACTCTTCTAATGAATGAGAAGCCAAGTATTCTTTTCCCAATTGGAATACCTGGGACAATACGATCTCTTTCTCTTGATATTCTTTCTGCTCATCAATAATAATAACCTTCTCTACGAGAGGAAGCTGACCAATGATTGAACGAATTTTCTTTAATTGATTACCTGAAACAATGATATATTTTACGTCTGCATGTACGAGGCGGAATAGTAAATCGTTGGCTTCTTCCAATTTAATGGAAAGGGGAACATTGGTTGCTCCTGCGTAGAACATAGCCAATTCTCCTATGATCCAAGCATTGCGTCCTTCGGATAGAAGAGCCATGTTGTCACCTTTCTTTACCCCAAGAGCCATTAATCCGGCTCCTAAAGTATAGACTTGTTGTTGAACTTCTTTATATGTGGTCGGTTCAAATTTAGTAGTTGTCTTTTCCCATAAAAAGGGATTATTAGGATATAACTTTACTGAGTTCTCAAAAAGATCAATAATCGTTTTCTTCATATATGATTTGTTTAAAATAGTTACTTATAAGTTCGTTTGTTATTTATCGAGCAGGTATCTCCGTTTTCTCTATCTCTTGTATGTACATACATGCAGTTTCTACGGTTCGTACCTCTTTAATAATAATACTTCTTTTCCCGTTTTGTTCCCGAAGATTACATTCACGCGGGTGTTTTTGAATGAAACCTAATAGTTTATCAAACGCCTCACTTTCGTAATAAGGACTTTCAGGATTGGAAACTAAATGAAGACTCATCTGTCCTTTCTTCAATATAACCTTTTCCATTCCTAACTTTTTAGCCATACGACGTAGGCGAACCACCCGAATTAACTCTTTTCCCTCTTTGGGTATTTTTCCGAAACGGTCTTTTAAACGTTCGGTAAAAGCAAGAATATCATGTTCCTCTTCCATCTTATCTAATTCCCGATAGAGAGATACTCGTTCGGAATCATTCGGTATATAAGTAGGAGGAAACATTAATTCCAAATCGCTTTCAATGTATGTTTCTCGGATATATTCACTACCACTATCCGGGCGTTTATTTGTTGCGTTAGAATAAAGATCGGTGAACTCTTCTGCTTTTAGTTCATCTACGGCTTCTTCTAAAATCTTTTGGTAAGTCTCATAACCTAAGTCTGCGATGAAACCACTTTGTTCAGCTCCTAACATATTCCCTGCTCCTCGGATGTCTAAATCTTGCATAGCGATGTGAATACCACTTCCTAATTCTGAAAAGTTTTCAATTGCTTGCAAACGACGTCTTGCCTCTTGTGTCAGCGTAGATAGGGGAGGAGAAAGCAGATAACAAAATGCTTTTCGGTTACTTCGTCCTACACGTCCGCGCAATTGATGTAAATCTGATAGACCAAACTGCTGGGCATTGTTGATGATAATCGTATTAGCATTCGGTACATCAATACCACTTTCTACAATACTTGTTGCGATTAATACATCATATTCATAATTGACAAAGTCAAGAACTATCTTTTCTAATTTGTCAGGTTCCATCTGTCCATGACCGACAGCAATACGAGCATCGGGTATTTCTCTCTTAACAAGCGCCTCCATTTCATAAATGTTTTGGATACGATTGTTAATAAAAAACACCTGTCCGTTTCGACTCATTTCAAAATTAATAGCTTCGCGGATGATGTCCGGATTGAAGCGTTCCACTTCTGTTTGTACCGGATAACGGTTAGGCGGAGGCGTTGTAATGCTGGAAAGATCCCGGGCTCCCATCAGTGAAAATTGCAAAGTTCGGGGAATCGGAGTGGCTGTCATTGTCAATGTATCTACATTGGCTTTTAGTTGACGTAACTTCTCTTTGACTGAAACACCAAACTTTTGCTCTTCGTCAATGATTAGTAAACCGAGATCTTTAAATGTGACATCTTTACCCACGATACGGTGTGTACCGATAAGAATGTTGACTTGTCCCTCTTTAAGATCCTTTAATGTCGCTTTTATCTCTTTGGTACTACGCGCACGACTGATGTATTCAATGTGGCAAGGAAAGTTCTTTAGTCGTTCGGAAAACGTCTGATAATGTTGAAAAGCTAATACAGTTGTCGGTACTAATACGGCTACTTGCTTATTATCCGAAACCGCTTTGAACGCCGCACGAATAGCAACTTCTGTTTTACCAAACCCAACATCTCCACAAATCAAGCGGTCCATTGGACGCTCACTTTCCATATCTGCTTTAACATCTGCGGTAGCTTTCATCTGGTCAGGAGTATCTTCATAGATGAAACTTGCTTCTAATTCATGTTGCATGAAGCTATCCGGGCTGTAAGCAAATCCCTTTTCCTGTTTCCGTTTAGAATAAAGAAGAATCAAATCACGAGCAATATCTTTTACTTTAGACTTGGTTCTCTCCTTCATTTTTTCCCAAGCTCCGGTACCTAATTTACTAAGTTTAGGAGGCTCTCCGCTGTCTTTCCCTTTGTATTTAGATAACTTATGCAAGGAATGAATACTAACAAAAATGATATCATTGTTTTGATAAATGAGTTTTATAGCTTCTTGCATTTTCCCATTTACCTCTGTTCGTACCAATCCTCCAAATTGACCGACACCATGATCTATATGTACGATGTAATCTCCTGCCGTAAATTGGTTCAATTCTTTAAGAGATAAAGAAATTTTTCCACTACGTGCTTTATCACTTTTAAGATTAAACTTATGGAAACGATCGAATAACTGGTGATCTGTGAAAAGACAAATATGAAGTGTTTCGTCAGCAAAACCTTCGTGAATGGTTTTATTGACAAACGTGAAAGGAATATCTTCCCCACGATCTTCAAAGATTGCCCGTATACGAGTTGCCTGTTTTTCTACGTCACTAAGTAGATAAATGGTATAGCCCTCTTCCAAATATTTACGGAAAGATTCACTAACCAAATCAAAGTTTTTATGATAAATCGGTTGTATTTCTGTTACGAATGTTAGCGTTGAATCTGCAACTCCGACAGCTCGTGAACCGATATGTAAGCGTTTAAAATTAAGAACAGTATGCAAGAAATCCGCTCCGGAGATTAGCTTTGATTGCATTTGTTCGCGGCTTGTGAATGATTCTTCATCTCCGATGATTGGATCTTCGTTCCAAATACTCTCTATCCGTTCCTTGGCCCATTCTAAATCTTTACATACCAACAAGGTACTTGATGGGACTGAATCCAGTAGAGAAGAATTGGAACGATTCCCTTTTGACATTTCAGGAACAATATAAATATGCTCTAACTTCTCTTTGGATAATTGTGTTTCTACATCAAAAGAACGAATTGTTTCTACTTCATTTCCAAAAAAGTCAATACGATAGGGGAACTCATACGAGAAAGAGAAAACATCTAAGATACTACCTCGTATCGCATATTGCCCCGGTTCGTAGACATAATCAACCTGTTCGAATCCGTATTCATCTAATACATCCGAAACAAAAAGATTGTCAACTTTTTCTCCAACACTTATTTTCAGTGTGTTTTCTTTTAGTAGTTCACGTGAAATAACTTTCTCTGCCAATGCGTCAGGATAGGTTACTATGACAAAAGGAGCTGTCGGATCTTGTAAAAGACTGAGTACTTCCGTTCGTAAAATCTCATTAGCCGGATCAATATGTCCATATTTAATCGCCCGCCGATAAGCAGATGGAAAGAAATAAATACCATCGCCATTGGTGAGTTGTATTAAGTCATGATAAAAATAGCCTGCTTCTTCCAGGTCATTTAATATACAAACGTAGTTTCCCCTTCTTTTTGAAAAAAGAGAAGCTATCGTCATGGCTGCCCCGGAACCACTTAACCCTTTTACATATATATTACGGGATGTTTTATCTTTTAGTAGGGCATTTAATGCTGTCACTTGTGGATGGGCAGCATATTGTTTGAGTAAATCTTGTACCTCCAATGTAGTATGTAATTTCTACAAAGGTAGAGTTTTTGTTTAAAATATATCACAGCCAAAGTAATTTTCGTCTTTATGGCTAAGTTTTTTTAGGAATAGTCTGTTTATAGAGAATATTTGTCGAATCGTCGATTTGTATTCTTTTTTTGAATTTTCCAATCTATATTTGTCGAAAATATTTGGTTTTTTGTTCTGAATTTGGGATTTAAGAGATGAAGAAAAGTAATAGATGTAGACCGGTTTTAATCAGAAGTCTACTGATCGGTATGTCCATTTTTGTCCTTTCTGTAACGGGTTTTGCGCAGAAAAGAGCAGGAGGAAAAACGGTAGTTACCGTAAATACGGAGATGGTTACCAACATGGAGTATGAGACGTTCCTTCAAGATCAATTGGTCGAAAATGGAAGTATTCAGAATGTAAGTAAAACTAATCTTCAATTATCAAGCCCCGTATTTTCCAACAATCATTTAAGATGTTCTCTTGGAGGATAAACCAAATAATACCTCTTTACCTGAAACTTGTTTGTATAGTAGGAGTCTAATGCGTCCGGAATTGAAGTATGAAACCAGTTTAAGTAAAGAACTAAAGCTCTGCTTTCGGCACGGAGGTTATCATGTTATTAATAGTAAATTGTATAGAAAGAATAGTCATTCGGAATTAATAGATATGGATACTTCGACAGGAGCTTATTGGACTGTTCAATTAGTGGCTAATATATTCTAAAAGTTTCACCGGATGAAACTCAAAGTTTCTTACCATGAAACTCGGAGTTTCTTATGTGAAACTTTTAGTTTCATGGTAAGAAACTAAAAATATACGTTCGGAGTGAATAGAAATCTTTAACTTTGTGCTTCAATAATAGTAACGACAAATAATTCGATAGAGTATTATGTATAAGAAAATGGTTCTTTCGCTTTTTGTAGCGATTATGGCGAGTTCTTCTGTAATAGCGCAAAGTTATGAACAGGAAGTCGCGTTTTTCAAAGAGAAAATTAAGACTTTAAGCTCAGATGAGTTTGGTGGACGTAAACCTTTAACGGAGTATGAAACAAAAACAATCCATTATATCGCGGATGAATTCAAGAAGTTAGGCTTACAACCTGCCAATAATGGAAGTTATTTCCAGCCAGTTAAAGAGATTGCAACCTATTCACGTCCGGAGAAAAATCGGATTCGTGTGAAATGTGCAAAGGGAAATGTGGATTTACAGTTCTCGGATGATATTGTTGTTTGGACGAATCGGGGGACGGAAAAAGTAGTCATTCCGACTACAGACATTGTTTTTTGTGGTTTTGGTATCAATGCTCCTGAATATGGATGGAATGATTATGAAGGGATAGATGTAAAGGGAAAGATTGTCATTACGATGGTAAATGATCCCGGTTTTTATGATTCTTCTCTTTTCCGAGGACGAAATATGACCTATTATGGCCGGTGGACTTATAAGTTTGAAGAGGCAAAACGACAGGGAGCTGCCGGTGTTTGGGTGCTACATAATAAGCCTGCTGCCTCTTATGGTTGGGAAGTTTGCCAGTCTTCTCACGTACAAACGAATATAGCTCTTTGCTCTGAGGATATGAATAAAGAGGAGTTAGGCATGGAAGCTTGGCTACATGAAAATGCTTGTCGTAAGATTTTTGAACTGAGTGGAGTAGATTTTGACCAGACAATCGCTGCTGCCAAGAAGCCGGAATTTAAAAGTTTTGTGATGAAAGCTAAGAGTAAAGTGGTACTGGATGTGAAGATGAAGGTCGGAGAATCTCATAATGTGGCAGCCATTCTTCCGGGAACCGATTTAAAAGATGAGTATGTTGTATGTACAGCTCATTGGGATCATTTGGGTATTGGTAAGCCAATAAATGGAGATAGTATCTATAATGGGGCAGCAGATAACGCTTCCGGAGTGGCTGCTTTAATGCTTTTGGCGAAGAAATATCAGGAGTTGCCTATCAAACCACGCCGTTCGTTTGTCTTTGTTGCGGTTACTTCTGAAGAATGCGGTCTGTTAGGTTCAGAGTATTATTGTGAACATCCGTTGTATCCATTATCTAAAACAGCAGCCAATTTAAACTTTGATGGTGCAGCTCCGGCGGAAAGAACGCGCGATGTTTCTTTGCGTGCTGCGGGAAAAACTGATACAGACGCATTGGTAATTGCCTTAGCTGCAGCACAAGGACGCAAGGTAAAAGTCATCACAGAAGACCCTGCTGGCGGCTATTTCCGTTCAGATCATTTCAACTTTGTAAAGAAAGGTGTACCGTCAATTTTAGTAGGTGGGGGCGGAGAGTTTGTGGATCAAGCCAAACATGACGCAAAACCAAAAATCTTTAGTTATCACCAGCCGAATGATGAATATAATGAATCTTGGTGGGATTTCGATGGAGCGATGGAAAACCTGAATTTAATGTTCAGTATTGGTTTGGTAATTGCAAATAATGATGAAATGCCTAAGTGGACTAAAAATGCAGACTTTCAACGAAAGAAAGATTAGTTGATTTACACAGAAAAAAGTGTAACTTTGAGCAGTAGTTTTAGAGATAAGCTAAATAGCAACATAAAAGAGATAAAGAATTAATTGATTAGGATATGTCAGACAGTATTGTTATTATACCTACATACAACGAAAAGGAGAATATAGAAAGTATTATCCGCGCAGTATTTGGGTTAGAAAAAGAATTTCATATTTTGATTATAGATGATGGATCGCCTGATGGAACGGCTGATATTGTAAAACAGTTGCAGAAGGAATTTCCCGAACGCCTTTTTATGGTAGAAAGAAAAGGAAAGTTAGGATTGGGAACTGCCTACATTTGTGGCTTTAAATGGGCGATAGAACATAAATATGATTTCGTCTTTGAAATGGATGCTGATTTCAGTCATAATCCGAATGATCTTCCAAAGTTATATGCAGCATGTACGGAACAGGGAGGAGATGTTGCGGTAGGATCTCGCTATTGTAATGGAGTTAATGTGGTGAATTGGCCCTTAGGACGCGTGTTAATGTCTTACTATGCTTCTGTATATGTTCGCTTTGTAACGGGAATGAAGGTACAAGATACAACTGCTGGCTTTAAATGTTATCGCCGCGAAGTACTTGAAACAATTGATTTGGATAATATTCATTTCAAAGGATATGCTTTTCAAATTGAGATGAAGTTTACGGCATATAAATGTGGATTTAAAATCGTAGAGGTACCAATTATCTTTATTAATCGTGTGTTGGGAACATCAAAGATGAATTCTTCTATATTTGGAGAGGCTTTGTTTGGCGTATTAAAATTGAAATGGTGGAGCTTATTCCGGAAATATCCGCAAAAGCAGAAGGCAATAACGGCATAAGATTCTAAGGAAACAAAATAAAAATCCTCCTAAATTCAACTCTATAAAGAATGAATTTAGGAGGATTTTTAGTTGTTTTATTATAAAGGTATTTTCTCGATCCTACGTTGATGGCGACCACCTTCAAAAGGAGTTGTAAAGAAAGCATTTACAACACGAGTTGCTTCTTCTTGACTAATACATCTACCTGGCATGACAAGTATATTGGCATTGTTGTGAGCACGTGCCAAACGTGCCAACTCTTCTTGCCAACATAATGCAGCACGTATTCCTTGATGTTTATTAAGAGTCATTGCAATACCATTACCAGTACCGCAAATTGCAATACCCGGATAGACATCTCCTGCTTCTATAGCTTTCGCAAGCGGATGTGCATAATCTGAATAATCACAACTGTCTGTTGAATAAGTTCCAAAATCTTTGTAAGCAATTCCTTTGGAGTCAAGTAACTGTTTTATGAATTCTTTCAATTCAAATCCAGCATGGTCACTACATAAACCGATTGTTTCCATATATATTCATTAAAAAATGGGACACGAGAACCGTGCCCCATTTATATTTTATGCTAATAATTCTTTTACTTGCTTATAAACATTCTTACCTGTGAAACCTAATTTCTCATCTAATACCTTGTAAGGAGCAGAGAAACCGAAAGATTCAAGTCCCCAAACTTTACCATTTGCACCGACTAAACCTTCCAAATTGACAGGTAATCCGGCGGTAAGTCCAAATACTTTACTTCCTGTAGGTATAACAGATTCTTGATATTCTTTACTTTGGCTACGGAACAAACCTTCAGAAGGAACAGATACAATACGTACTTTTATTCCGTCAGCACGAAGTAATGCAGCACCTTCAACCAAAGTTGATACTTCAGAACCGGAAGCAACCATGATTACATCTGGATTTTCATCTCCTTCAACAATGTAAGCTCCTTTGTTCGCTTGCAAAGCTTCTTCATAACGACTTTCTTTAGCTGGAAGGTCAGTTATGTTTTGACGAGAAAGAATTAAAGCAGTTGGTGTTGTCGTATTTTCCATTGCCATCTTCCAAGCAACAGTTGTTTCAACAACATCTGCAGGACGAAGAACTAACATTGAGTTATGTCCTTTGTGATTCTTTAATTTTTCCATCAAACGAATTTGTGCCTCTTGTTCTACAGGTTCATGAGTTGGACCGTCTTCACCTACTCGGAATGCGTCGTGTGTCCAAATGAATTTAACCGGTTGTTCCATTAAGGCAGCCATACGAACCGCTGGTTTCATATAATCAGAAAAAACAAAGAACGTTCCACAAGCTGCAATTACACCGCCATGTAATGACATACCAATACAAATACACGCCATTGTTAATTCAGCTACACCTGCCTGGAAAAATGCACCTGAGAAATCTCCTTTAATGAATGCATGAGTTTTCTTTAAGAAACCATCTGTCTTATCAGAATTAGAAAGGTCTGCTGAAGCCACAATCATATTTTCTACTTGAGTAGCTAAAGCTCCTAATACAGTTGCAGAAGCTGCACGAGTCGCTTGATTTGGCTTTTGTTCAATTGCTTTCCAATCAATAACTGGGGCTTTTCCTGAGAACCAGTTTTGCATTTTAGCTGCTAATTCAGGATTTGCCTTTGCCCATTCTTCTTTTGCTTGGTATCGTTCTGCTACAATTGCCTCTAACTCTTTAGCACGCTTTGCATATAGTTCTGCGACTTCTGGGAATATTTGGAAAGGATCTTCTGGATTTCCTCCTAAATTCTTAATAGTTTCAGCGAAAGAAGCACCCGCAGCTGAAATCGGTTGTCCGTGTGTCGATACTTTGTCTTCATAACTGCTGTTATCTGATCCAACAGCTCCTTTGCCCATAATAGTGCGACCGATGATTAATGTCGGACGGGAAGTCTCTGCTTTTGCTTCTGTTAGTGCTTGACGAATTTCTGTAACATCATTTCCATTGATTGAAATTACTTTCCAACCCCAAGCTTCATATTTCATAGCAACATTTTCGATTGTCACTTCTTCTACTTTGGTGGAAAGTTGAATGTTATTAGAATCATAGAACATAATCAAGTTGTCCAAACCTAATGTTCCCGCAATACGTCCAGCTCCTTGAGAAATCTCTTCTTGAATACCTCCATCTGAAATATAAGCATAGATGGTTTGATTCATAAGATCTCCTAATCGTGCTTTAAGAAATTTTGCAGCAATGGCAGCACCTACTGCAAATGTATGACCTTGACCTAATGGTCCGGATGTATTTTCTATTCCTCGCATCACATCAATTTCAGGATGTCCTGGCGTAACGCTTCCCCACTGACGGAACTCTTTCAGTTCGTCCATAGTGTATTTACCTGTAAGCGCAAGTATAGAGTAAAGCATTGGAGACATATGTCCCGGATCTTGGAAATAACGGTCTCTACCTTCCCATGTAGGATTTTTAGGGTCATACACAAGAAACTCTGAAAACAGTACATTGATAAAATCTGCTCCACCCATAGCACCTCCCGGGTGACCTGATTTTGCTTTTTCGACCATAGATGCAGACAGAATACGGATGTTGTCTGCTGCTTTGTTCATTAATTTAATATCGTTCATTGTGTGATGGATTTTTAATATTTTTGCAAATATACAATTTTATTCTTCCCAATAAATCATTTTCTTAGTCATTCCCCCATCAATCGTAATATTTTCTCCGTTGATAAAATCATTTTCTTCTTGACAAAGGAATAAACACATACGGGCTATATCTTCCGGTTTCCCAACTCGGCCGGATGGATGTTGGGCATGATCTTCCGGTCGGAGGGATTCATAATCGTGTGTTTGTATCCAACCGGGAGAGATTGAATTCACTGTGATGTGCCATTGAGCGAGTGATAAGGATAGGGCATGCGTCAGAGAATAGATACCTCCTTTGGAAGCCGCGTACCCCTCGCTTCCCGGTTCACTCATCAGATACCGAGTCGAACAAATATTGATAATTCTTCCGAAAACATTTGGCGTCTCTTTCGTTTGGAGGCGATGAAGAGCAAGTTGTCGGGAAGTAATGAAAACAGGACGCAAATTAACAGATAGAACATGATCAAAATCCTCAACTTCCGTCTCCGTAATAGGAGCAAATTGACCGATACCCGCATTGTTGATTAGAATATCAATGTCACCCCACTCATTAAACAACTGCTGCATACAATTTTCTAAAGCGACTTTATCACTAACGTCTACCGGATAAAAGGTCGTACCCGTCTTTAAAGCCGTATCTTTTCCTGCCACTTCGTCTTGGTCACAAAACGCTACACGATGTCCTGCAGAACGAAAGAGTTTGACAATCGCTTTCCCGATTCCCTTGGCTCCACCGGTGATAAATACGCGTCTGGTCTTGTGAATAACCCCAGCCTTTTTCCCGGATCCGTTTTTGGCTTTTGATATTTTGTGAGCCTGATACTCCTCGTATTTCCTTTCCAAATAGTTGTCTGCCATAATGATTCTAACTTTTGATGTTGGCAAAGATACATAATATTGAAGTAAGGAATAAATCTTTTCACCTTACCTCATAAAACAAAATACACCTTTGTCTATTTCAAATTTGATAACTTATTAGCCCATTCTTCAGTCAGTTTATAACGTTGCAAATCGTTTTGAAGACGAGTACGTTCACGATGATCTGTCGGTGTATAATTCCGTTCACGTTGATAACAGATGTACAAGTTGGTACGGCTTCCAATGCCTGATAAACGGGCAATCTGCGTAGTCGTAAGATTCGTATAACGCAACAACAGGTCAGCCGTCCGCATCATCCAGTCAGTACGGAACTGCAATCCTTCTACTCCGGTCAACAGAAAAGTCATTACGTTCAAATCACTAATACGAATCCCATGCCGTTTACAAAAAGCCTCTTGGCTCGTCTTTCCCAACCAAAGCCATTGTAGATACTCGTCAAAAATATGAATACCGGTAGGAGTGAGGTTGGGCTTTATATCTACATAACCCGTAAATCCCCGTTCATCAGTCACCTGCTCCTTGCCGAAAGGCGAAATGTAGAGGCTGTCCAATGAAAATTGTGGCTCGCTAAGTAAAGGCGCCCTCTTTGTTTTAGGAGCATTGCTTCTCCATTCCTTTCGCCATGACGACCGAGCCATCACCTTAGCCCTGTTCCCATCTTTGTAGTGCATAGTTTCTATTATTAACCATTTAAAACTCTTCAAATATAAGAAATATATTATCATTAAAACTTTAGAGTAAACATTATTTTTGTAATTTATTATCACTAAATTTTTAGAGATAATAAATTCATTAGATTTTATTTACTTTAAATATTTAGCGATAACAAAATACATCAATTGTGTAAACTCTAAATTTTTAGAGTTTACACAATTGATGTATTTATAAATTGAAGATTTTGTTGAAGTTGATGTTTGGAGAGGTTATTTGCCGATGCAGCATATTATGCTAATTGACTATCAATATTTTATGGCTTAAAAGATAGAAGGCTCAAAAATTTACTTGTTTTTTCGCCGAAAATCGAAGATTTAACGATTTTAACCTTAGTTTGTCTTCAAACGAAGGGAAAAAGAGGAAAATGGCTCTCTTTTGTTCCGAAACCTCCGGTTCGCAAAGATAAGGCATATCGGTGATTATTTCGCCGATTGTGGCTGTAAAATCAGAGATGGATTCACAGATTTTCTGGTTGTCTTTTGTAGCTTGACAAGGGCTCGAATCATATCTGTTTTGTGAGCAGGATTTCTGTGTATTTTGCAACCAAAAGAGAAAGTCGGCAGATATGGTTCGGTTCGGCTTTAGCGAAGTCATCTCTTTTCTCCCTTTGTTAGCTTTACTTTAATGCACGTATACATGAATACGAGGATAAAGTAAAGTTAGTTTTCATTTTGAATAGCCAATCTAATCTTGAGATTTGTGTTTATGTAACGAATAATATATTGTTTGTTATATGGGTGTATTGGCACTTACAAACAATATGATAACATTTACATTTTTCCAAAGCAAAATCACCTTGTCTTTCGCACTTTTCCAAAAATGCTTCTCGGAATCTGCTGCAAAGACATTGGATTCGCTTGGAAAAGTGTTGTATAATGGTTGTGATTCGTTTGAAAAAGTGTAGAACTGTTATATTGTACTTGTTTTAGCCATCTCTTCTAGTTTTGAGATTTTCCCTTTTAATACATCATTAAATAGATAGAAAGTAATATCTTTGCATATTATATGATAGGTTGACTATGGCTAAAAATACAATGGGGGACTAAGCTGCCCCGAAAATTGATGCAGAAGATGTCGATTGTGGGAGAACAGATTAAACTAGCTCGTTTGCGCAGGAATTTGAGTGTGGCTCAGATTGCGGAACGCGCTACTTGCTCTCCTTTGACTGTGTCCCGAATAGAGAAAGGTGCATCAACAGTAGCAATCGGAATCTACTTGCGTGTGCTGTATGCTTTGCAACTTGACGATGATATTCTGTGGTTGGCCAAAGAAGACAAATTGGGAAAAGCTTTGCAGGATTTGAGTTTGAAGACAAGGAAACGAGCTTCAAAAAAAGGTATAGATGCGTATGTTCTCCTATACATTAATTGTAATTTGTTCTGTTGGGATAAAAAACATGGTTTTAAATTTTGTGTTATGTAGTAAAAACATTATGTTTGCAATGCATAATAAATAAGGCGTATGAAATTCGTTGATAGAATAGATGAAGCAGCACGACTGAAAGATGCTCTTGCGAGAGAGAAATCCTCGTTAGTCGTGATGTACGGTCGCAGACGGCTGGGTAAGTCAACGCTCATTAAAAGGGTGTTGTCAGAAAATGATGTTTACTTCCTTGCTGACCGTTCTGAAGGGCAACATCAGAGAGTATTGCTAGCAAAAGTAATAGCACAAGTGTTCCCGGATTTCGACAAACTGACATATCCGGATTGGGAATCTATGTTTCGCGCGGTCAATTATCGAACAGACAAGCGTTTTACTTTATGTTTGGATGAGTTTCCGTATCTTGTAGAGCAATCTTCTGAACTGCCGTCTGTGCTGCAAAAACTGGTTGATGAAAAGCAGTTGAAGTATAATCTTGTGCTTTGCGGTTCGTCACAAAATATGATGTATGGATTGTTTCTTGATTCTACTGCACCTCTCTATGGTCGTGCTGATGAGATCATGAAACTTGCACCGATACGTTTGCCATATATTCAAGAGGCTTTGAGCCTTGATGCGATGAATGCCATTGAAGAATATGCTGTTTGGGGAGGTGTGCCGCGTTATTGGGAACTAAGGGAAAACCAAAATTCACTTAATGATGCTTTGTGGCACAATATCCTTTCTGTAAATGGGACTCTTTACGAAGAACCGATAAAATTGTTTCAGGACGATGTAAAGGATATTGTTAAGACTTCGACGATAATGTCTTATATCGGTACTGGCGCAAATCGGCTTTCTGAGATTGCCGCAAGATGCAATGAGCCTGCAACCAACCTGTCGCGTCCATTGAAGAAACTTATTGATCTCGGATTTTTGGAGAAAGATGTTCCGTTTGGGATTGATGAAAAGAATGCGAAAAAGAGTCTTTACAAGATAGCCGATCCGTTTATGGCGTTCTACTATCAGTTTGTTGTTCCTAATCGTTCGTTCATTGAACTTGGTCGTCGTTTACCCATAGAACAGGCTCTGACTGCTCATTTCTCTGAGTATGTGAGTATGCAGTGGGAAAAACTGTGTCGGGATGCTGTCACAGGAAATCTTGTTAATGGAGTAGTTTATGGAAAAGCAAAACGTTGGTGGGGCTCTGTTCTCAATGAGGATAAGAAGCCGGAACAGGTCGAGTTCGATGTAATGGCTGAATCGCTTGATAAAAAGTCTCTGTTGGTCGGAGAATGCAAATGGACAACAGGAGAGAATGACAAACAGCTAACTGCTGCACTTCTCCGCAAAGCTAATCTGCTGCCGTTTGCTAAGAACTACACCATCGTTCCGGTGCTGTTCCTTAAGAACGCTCCGAAAGATGATGCTGGGAATGCAATGTTGCCGGAAGATGTTGTTGAGTTAATGAAATAAAGGAATCTCAAATCCACTATTTGACAGAGTTATTAGATGGCAAAAAAAACAATAAATAAAGAACTTACAGGTGCACAGGACTTATATAATTTTTTGTTTGAGGCCTGTAATATAATACGCGGTCCTGTAAGCCAAGATAATTTTAAGGATTATATCACGCCTTTGCTTTATTACAAGCGGATATCTGATGTCTATGATGAAGAAACAGAAGAAGCTTTAATATCAAGTGGTGGTGATAAGGAGTATGCATCTCTGCCAGAGCAACATCGTTTTGTTATTCCTGATGGTTGTCATTGGCAAGAAGTCCGAGAGCGTACAGAAAATTTTGGAGCTGCCATAGTCGGTGCTATGAGGCAGATAGAGATAGCAAACCCAGATACATTGTATGGGGTGCTATCTATGTTTTCATCTCAGAAATGGACTAACAAAGCAATTCTCAATGATAGCAAGATTCGTGACCTGATAGAACATCTATCAAAACGAAAACTTGGTAATAAGGATTACCCTGCGGACTTAATGGGTGATGCTTATGAAATATTATTGAAGAAGTTTGCCGATGATAGTAAGGCTCAAGCTGGAGAGTTTTATACTCCTCGTTCTGTTGTGAGATTATTAGTGCATATTCTCGATCCGCAACCGGGGGAAACTGTATATGATCCTGCTTGTGGTAGTGGAGGAATGCTTATCGAAGCTATACGATATATGCACGATGATTCTCTTTGCTGTGGAAGTATATTCGGACAAGAGAAGAATGTCGTGAATGCGGCCATTGCTAAAATGAATCTATTCCTTCATGGTGCATCTGATTTTAATGTAATGCAAGGCGACACATTGAGGGACCCAAAAATTCTTCAAGGTGGTAATATCGCCAAATTCGATTGTGTTATAGCAAATCCTCCATTTTCTCTTGAAAATTGGGGAGCAACAGAATGGAGTTCAGATAAATATAAGCGCAATATATACGGTACACCGAGTGATAGTTGTGGCGATTATGCATGGATTCAGCACATGATATGTTCTATGGTTTCAGGGCAAGGTCGTATGGCTGTTGTAATGCCACAAGGAATTTTGTTCCGAAATCAAGAAACTGAAATACGAAAGCAGTTAGTCGAAAGTGATTTGATTGAAGCTGTTGTGACTTTAGGAGATAAATTGTTTTATGGTACTGGACTTTCACCGTGCTTTTTGATAATACGAAGAATGAAACCGGCTCATCATTCCGGACGGATTTTGATGATAGATGGTTCCAAAATTCTAACTCAAAAGAGAGCGCAGAATATTTTAGAAGAGAATGATATAGATAGGTTATATTCACTTTATCAAAATTACTCCGATGAAGAGGACTATTCTCGAATCGTTACATTGCAGGAGATAAGAGATAAAGAGTATAATCTTTCGCCCAATCGCTATGTGGTTTACCACAAGGAGGAAATTCGTCCTTATGCGGAAGTGTTGGCTGAGTTCAAGCACGCATATGAAGAGGTAAAGCGGTTGGAGGAAGAATTTTCATTACTCATTAACGCATAATCAATATGGCAGAAAAAGTAAAACAATATCGTCATCCGGACGACCCTATTACGCTCGATGAACTTAAAGGTTTTCTTTGGGCAGCTGCCACTCATTTGCGTGGCCAGATTGATGCGGCTGGATATAAAGAGTATATTTTCCCTTTGCTTTTTTTCAAACGCATTTCCGATGTTTATGATGAACAGTTTGAAGGTTTTGTGTGTGAAGGAGGAGTTGAGTATGCAGGTATGCAAGTAGAAGATCTCCCCATCCGTATTCCTGATGGTGCGCACTGGAGAGATGTTCGTGAGGTGACGGAAAATGTTGGTAATAAATTAGTCGAAGCATTTATTGCCATTGAGCAAGCCAATCCTGCTAAGGAAATGGATGGTAGAAAAATCGGAGGATTAGAAGGTATTTTCGGACCTAAGGATGGCTGGACCAATAAGGCGAAGATGCCTGATAATATCATTACTTCGTTGATTGAGGATTTTTCTAAATATACGTTGAGCCTAAAGGCTTGTCCTGCCGATGAGATGGGGCAGGCATACGAATACCTTGTTGGAAAGTTTGCCGATGATGCCGGAAATACTGCTCAGGAGTTCTATACGAATAGAACAGTCGTTCAACTTATGGCTGAGATACTGCAGCCACAACCGAATGAAAGCATTTATGACCCAACTTGTGGTTCCGGGGGTATGTTGGTTAAATGTTTAGACTATCTTCGCAACAAAGGTGCAGAGTGGCAGAGTGTACAGGTGTTCGGACAAGAGGTGAATGGCTTGACTTCTTCTATTGCACGAATGAATCTTTATTTGAATGGAGTTGAAGATTTTTCGATTGCATGTGCAGATACGTTGGAGCATCCTGCATTCTTGGATGGCAGCCATCTTCGTAAGTTCGACATTGTTCTGGCAAATCCTCCTTATTCAATCAAAGAATGGAATCGTGAAAAATTCATGAATGATAAGTGGGGACGTAATTTTTTGGGAACACCTCCTCAGGGAAGAGCTGATTATGCATTTCTTCAGCATATCATAGCTTCAATGAATGAAACTCAGGGAAGATGTGCGATTCTTTTCCCCCATGGTGTACTATTTCGTGATGAAGAATTAGAATTACGAAAGAAACTCGTTGAAATGGATATACTTGATTGTATAATAGGTTTGGGAGCAAACTTGTTTTATAATTCTCCTATGGAAGCTTGCATATTAATATGTAACTGCTCAAAGGCTAATAGCAAAAAGAATCGAGTTTTGATGATAAATGCTGTGAATGAAGTTACAAGAAAAAATGCAGAGAGTATGTTGTTGGCAGAGCATATACAAAAGATTGTAAATGCATACCAGCAAAATAGAGAATTGGATGGCTTCTCAAGAATTGTAAGTAATGATGAAATTAGAGAAAAGAAGTTTAATCTGAATATATCATTGTATGCATATCAAAGTGTACTACAGGATGCACTTACTGTCTCTAAAGAGGATGCTATAAATGTTTGGATTTCCTCTCATAGTCAATGTATAAATGAAATGGATGAGTTAATTAAGTTGATTAAATAGTATGGGTGTAGTAAAATTAGGTGATGTCGCTCGTGAAAGTCGACTTAAATGGACAAAAAGTAAACAGGATGTTCTTATAGTTGGTTTGGAACATCTTATCCCTGATGAAATACGTTTTGATGCATATGATATAAATACAGATAATACTTTTTCAAAAAGGTTTGTAAAGGGACAAGTCTTATTTGGTAGACGTCGAGCTTATCAACGTAAGGCTGCAATTGCTGAATTTGATGGTATATGCTCAGGCGACATAACTGTAATAGAAGCAATAGAAGGGAAAATGGTGCCTGAGTTATTGCCTTTCATAATTCAAACACCTGTATTTTTTGATTATGCTAATAGAGGCTCTGCTGGATCTCTATCACCTCGTGTAAAATGGGAGCATTTGGCTGATTATGAGTTCGAATTACCTCCATTAGAGGAACAAAAAATTCTTGCTGATAAATTATGGGCAGCCTATCGATTGAAGGAGGCCTATAAAAAGCTACTTGATGCCACTGATGAAATGGTGAAATCGCAATTTATCGAGATGGTGGGTGATCCAAGAAACAACCCGAAAGGCTGGCCAACAAAAAGACTTTCAGAATTGGCAGAATATTCCATAGGCTTAACTTATAAGCCCGAACAAATTTGTGATGATGGTACCATTGTGCTTAGGTCTGGTAACATACAAGATGGGAAAATATCCTTTTCAGATATTGTCAGGGTTAATGCGCCAATCAAAGAAAGCCTCTTCGTGAAAGAAGACGATATCCTGATGTGCAGCCGTAATGGAAGTGCTTCACTTGTAGGTAAAGTGGCTATGATTCCCGACATTAATGAACCAATGACTTTTGGTGCGTTCATGACTATAATACGTTCTGCCGAGGCAAAATACTTGTACCTCTATTTCCAATCTCAAGATTTCAGAGAACGTGTTAGTGAGGGAAAGTCCTCAACAATGAACCAAATCACGCAAAAGATGCTTGATAAAGTCGAGGTTCCCTTCCCCGACAAAGATGTTCGAGAGACTTTATCGGCCATCGCATCTCAGGCAGATAAATCAAAATTTGAATTGCGTAAATCAATAGATGCAATAGATAAAGTAATTAAAAGTTTAATTAACAATTAAAATTATAGCCATATGATTGACAGAACAGTAAAATTTCCCCAAATAGGTGATGTGTCAAGTACACAATCGTATGTGCTTGTTGGGGCGAATGGTAGTGGAAAAAGTCATTTGGGAGCATGGACTGAAAAAAATAATGATAAAGTTTTACGTATCTCTGCTCAACGTGCATTATCTATTCCTGATACTATTAACATTATAAATGAAGAGGCTGCATGGAAAAATATATTCTATGGCAATCCCACTCAAACAGATAAAGGTTATAAATGGAAGTGGGGAAAAGAAACATCTACACTAGTAAATGATTATGAAAGTGTTTTATCAAGTGTCTTTTCTAGGGAGACTGATGAACTTCGAGTATTTAAGGATTTGTGCGATAAAGGGGATAAGCCCAATAGATATGAGACAATAGTTGAAAAAATCAAGATGATTTGGAACCAAGTATTACCACAAAGAGAGCTTGTTCTAGAGAAATTTGAAGCAAAAGCAAAGTACAAAGAGGAGTTATATAAGGCAGGTTCTATGTCTGATGGAGAAAGGGTTTGTCTCTATCTTATTGCGCAATGCTTAATAACTCCTGATGATTATATTATTGTTGTTGATGAACCGGAAATTCACCTTCATACATCTATAATGAAAAGGCTTTGGGGTGAGATTGAAAGGTATTGTCCCAATAAGACTTTTGTTTATATAACCCATGACTTAAATTTTGCAACCTCAAGGAAAACAGCAACCAAGATATGGGTGCAGTCATATGATGGACATGATAGTTGGGAAATTTATCAGATAGAAGATAATGATGACATTCCAGAAGCTCTTTTCTTGGAAGTATTAGGTACTAGAAGTCCCATTCTGTTTGTGGAAGGGGGAAAAACTAGTTATGATTTGCCTTTATATAAAGAAGTTTTCGGTAATTATTTGGTCATCCCATGTGATAATTGTCGAAAAGTTATAGAGTTGACAAAGGCATTTAATAATGAAAAAGTAAAGTCTTTGCACACATATGATGTAAAGGGGTTAATTGATCATGACTTTTTAACTGATATTGAGAAAGATAGTTATCTAAAACAGAATATATATACATTGGATGTGTTAGAAGTGGAGAACTTATTTCTCATAGAACCTTTGATTAAACTTGCGGCCAAGCAAATAGGTGATAATGAGAATGAAGCATTTCAAAAAGTAAGTGATTTTCTTTTTGAACAAATGGAGCAAGGTAAATATGACATAGTCAACTCTATTTGTATAAAAGAAATAAGACACAAACTAAATTGTTTTTCATCTAAAGGCAATAAAGGCGAAGATATACAAAACGATTTAAATAATCATATTTCTGAAATTGATGTAAATGCGATATTTGTTCAGACTGAAACAAATATCTCAGATATTATTGCAGAAAGGGATTATAAAAAAATGTTGAATGTGTTTAACCATAAGGGAATGTGTCAACGAGTTACTGGTATAATCGGTCTTAAAAAGAAATATCCGCAAGTAGTACTTGATTTGATAAAAGGAGAAAAACGAGATGAGATTATAAGTGCATTATTGGGATACTTGCCAAAGATTGATTGAATTTAAGTTATTCCCTTAGAATAAAGAGCTTAATAAACGGCTAGAATAGATAGATACGTTGATACTGCAGCTTAATTGGATAACTAATTTATTAATAATATGATAGAGAATCTGATTAATGACATAGAGCAGGCTATGCTGGGAGTTTTAAACAACGAGCAAATGAGTCAATTGCGAAAGGTATTGGATTATACTTTTCGTGATATCAACGTATCTTCTAAGAACAATGAAGAGTGTAGTGGAAATAGTGAGTTGATAGATATCTTTTTATCGGCCAAAAGAGTTGAAGGATGTTCGGATAAGTCGATGCACTATTATCGAAGTACGTTAAATAATGCAATCAGGAAAATAGGAAAAAATATTCGTCATATTACGACGGATGATTTGCGTAGTTATCTAAATGACTACCAACTAACAAGTGGGGCAACAAAGGTTACGGTAGACAATATACGTCGCATTTTGTCAAGTTTCTTTTCATGGCTTGAGGATGAAGATTATATTGTCAAGAGCCCGGTACGTCGGATTCATAAAGTAAAAGTCGGGAAAACAGTCAAAGAAACATACTCCGATGAAGCTTTGGAACAAATGCGAGACCATTGCGAAGGCATTCGCGATTTAGCCTTGATAGATTTGTTAGCTTCTACTGGTATGCGTGTCGGTGAGTTGGTCAAACTTAATAGGAACGATATAGATTTTGAAAATAGGGAATGTATCGTTACCGGTAAGGGAGATAAACAACGCCGAGTTTATTTCGATGCTCGTACAAAGATACATTTACAACGTTATTTTGCAGAGCGGATAGATGATAATCCGGCTCTGTTTGTCTCGTTATTAGCACCTTATGACCGCCTACAGATAAGTGGCGTGGAAATTCGGTTACGTCGATTGGGACGTGAATTGAATATTCCTAAGGTACATCCTCATAAATTTCGTCGAACGTTGGCAACAATGGCGATAGATAAAGGTATGCCTATAGAGCAGGTGCAGCATCTCTTAGGGCATCAAAGTCTTGATACAACATTGCAATATGCTATGGTGAATCAGACAAATGTAAAAATGTCTCACCGTAAATTTATTGGTTAGTATGTCGCAATTTATCGAGATGTTTGGAAATCCTCTTTCTTCAAAACAGAAGAATGAGTTGAAGAGGTTAGGACAATGCTGTATTATTAATCCAAGACGACCTAACATTGCTCTTTGCGACACAGATAAAGTCTCTTTTATTCCTATGCCGGCGGTAAGTGAGGATGGATATTTGGTAGATATGGCTGACGAAGAATATGGAAAAGTAAAAAAGGGCTTTACATATTTTGAGAATAATGATGTCTTGTTTGCCAAGATTACACCTTGTATGGAGAATGGGAAAGGTGCTATTGCTTATGGACTTACAAATGGAATAGGAGTGGGATCTACAGAATTTCATGTATTGCGGCCAATTAACGGAATATCTAGTCCTTATTGGCTGTTAACATTAACACGAATGCCTATATTTCGTGAGCGTGCTGCAAAAAATATGTCTGGAACAGGCGGTCAGAAAAGAGTTAGTGCTTCATATCTGAACCATTTTATGGTTGGGTTGCCTGCGATAGAGGAACAAAGGCGTTTTGAAGCAATATATAGACAAGCCGACAAATCAAAATTTGGCGACTTCAAATCGCAATTTATCGAGATGTTTGGAACCGTTGAGAATAATACCCATAACTTTCCAATTATGACTATTGGTGAGTTTGCAAATTGTTTTGCTGGAGCAACTCCAAGCACATCTCATCCTGAATATTGGGAGAATGGAAGAATAAGATGGATGAGTTCTGGCGAGGTACACAAAGGTCATGTAGAAGATACAGATTCTCGCATTACTGAGCTTGGATATAAGAGCGCAAGTACAAGGATGGTTCCAATACATTCTATTGTAATTGCTATCGCTGGTCAAGGTAAAACTCGTGGTACTGTGGCTATTACAGAAGTTGATCTGTGTACAAATCAGTCTTTGTGTGCTATTGTACCCGACGAGCGTGTAAACTACTCATATCTTTACCATAATCTTCAGGGGAGATATCTCGAACTTAGAGGTCTGTCTGGAGATGTTAATGGTAGAGGAGGTCTTAACTTGAAGATAATCCAAAAGATTCCTGTTATACTGCCTCCAATAGAGAAGCAACAACAGTTTGCATCCATTGCCCAACAAGCCGATAAATCAAAATCTGTCATTCAAAAAGCTTTAGTATATTTGAATGACATACAGAGTGACGAATTAAGGAAAATCGCTTAATTATTAAATTGATAACAATAAAAATCATAGATATGTTTAACGAAGACAATACAGTGGAGCAAATGCTCATAGAAGCTGCAACCCAAAGTAGTTGGCAGTATGTAAAGTCACAGGATATACCTCGTAGTTCTGATTCTGTCCTTGTTGAATCATGGCTATTGGAAGCTCTTGTCAGGTTAAATCCAATAACACGTCAACAAGCGGAGCAAGTTATTTATAAACTCCGTGCTGCTATTACTTGTGGAGGTAATTATGATGAATTGGTGACTGCCAATGACCGTTTTCGTACATTGTTATTTAATGAAAACACAGAGCCTTTTGGAAAGGATGGTGAATATATACCTATCAGATTCTTTAGCGAAGATGCGGTCGAAGATTATTGTGTAGTGACCAATCAATGGGAGTTTCCACGTAGTTCTGTTGAAGGAGGTAAACGTTTGGATTTGGTTTATCTGATAAATGGAATTCCGGTTTGTGTTGGTGAAGTAAAATCTCCTGTTCGTCCTCAGATAACATGGGCTGACGGAGCCATTGATATGCTGCATTACGAAAAGAGCATTCCAGAAATGTTTGTTCCGAATATATTAACCTTTGCTACAGAAGGCAAAGAACTTCAATATGCCGGCATCTGTGCCCCTGTTGACAAATGGGGACCTTGGTTTAAAGATGAAAGTCGTCAGCATGGTACAATAGAGTCGGTTAAAAGTAACGTAATGGGGTTGGTTCAACCAAACCGACTGCTTGACATATATCGTTACTATAGTGTTTTTACAGGAACATCATCAGGCAAAAAAATAAAAATAGTTTGCCGTTATCAACAATATCTAGGTGGTGAAGCTATTGTTCAGCGTGTCTTAAACACATATCGTGAGAAACAAGGTCCGAAGAAAGGTCTTATTTGGCATTTCCAGGGTTCGGGAAAATCATGGTTGATGGTATTCGCTGCCCAAAAATTACGTTTGCAGAATGAATTACATGCTCCCACTGTTGTTATCGTTGATGACCGTATTGATTTGGAAGATCAGATAACGGGCGATTTTACTCGTGCTGATATTCCCAATATAGAACCTGCAAAGACAAAAGAAGAGTTAGTTGCATTTTTCAAGCAGGATCAGCGCAAGATTTTGATAACGACAATTTTCAAGTTCGGAGATGTTGATAGTGTACTGAATGAAAGAGATAATATCATTTTATTGGTAGATGAAGCACACCGAACTCAGGAAAAGGATTTAGGACAAAAAATGCGCAGTGCACTACCTAATGCATTTTTCTTTGGCCTTACCGGAACGCCTATCAATAAACGAGATAAGAATACTTTTCAATCTTTTGGAGCTGATGAGGATTTAGAGAAAGGTGGATATATTTCAAAGTATACTTTCCAAAATTCTGTTGAAGATGGAGCTACGCTTGAATTGAATTTCCAAACAGTGCCGGTAGAGATGCATCTTAACGAAGCTCAATTACAAGAAGAGTTTGATGAACTGACCGATCAAATATCAGAGGAAGAAAAGAACGAATTAGTAAAACGAACTTCTGTTGAAGCATTTTTTACAGCGGAGAAGCGAATTAACGATGTCGCACGTTATATTGTAAATCACTTCAAAGAGTATGTAGAGCCCACTGGAATGAAAGCTCAAGTCGTGGTATATAACCGAGACTGCTGTGTGAAATATAAGAAAGCGATTGATGCTCTTTTGGGTTCGGAAGATGCAACCACTATCGTTATGCATACGGCTGGCGATAAAGCTGATGAGTATAAGGCATACTGTCGTGATAGAGAACAAGAAAGAAAACTTCTTGACCAATTCCGTGATCCATTGTCACCGATTAAAATGGTGATTGTCACTTCAAAGCTGTTGACAGGTTTTGATGCTCCAATTTTGCAATGTATGTATCTTGATAAACCAATGAAGGATCATACGTTGTTACAAGCTATTTGCCGTACGAATAGAAAGTACAATGTTGATAAGAAATGTGGTCTGATTGTAGATTTCGTTGGTGTATTTGATAATGTAGCCAAAAGCCTTGCTTTTGATGAGGAGACGGTAAAAACGGTTGTAAAGAATATTGATGAGATAAAAGTGTTGATACCTCAATTTTTACAAGAGTGTATTGACTTTTTCCCTGGTGTAGACCGGACAATCGGTGGTTGGGAAGGTTTGCAAGCTGCCCAGCAATGTTTACTTGATGAGTCTACAAAAACGAATTTTGCAAAACATTTTTCACGATTGGCTAAAGCTTGGGAAACAGTAAGCCCGGATGCAATGCTGGCTGCTTATCAGGCGGATTATACTTGGCTGGCTCAGGTATATCAAAGTGTACGTCCTGTTAGTACCGGAGGATCACTCATATGGACTTTATTGGGTGCTAAAACCATTGAAATCATTCATCGTAACATTGATACAATTGATATTGGGACTCCACTTGAGGATCTTGTGGTAGATGGAGATGTAATTGATATGGTGTTGGAGCAAGCCAAAGACAATCCTAAAAAGATATTGGAAGTGGAAAAAATGCTTCGTTTGAGGTTAGGAGAGCATCATGGAGACCCTAATTACAAGGTATTTGCTGAGAAGTTGGATGAACTGCGCCGTCATATGGAGGAGAATCTTATAACTAGTATTGATTTCCTCCGAGGATTGCTCACCCTTGCCAAAGAAGTGCTTGAAGAAGAAAAAAACTCAAATCAACCTCTTGACAAGAGGGAACAAGCTAAAGCTGCTCTTACGGAGTTGTTTGAATCAATTAAAACTGAGGATACACCTATCATTGTAGAACGTGTAGTTGCTGATATTGATGAAAATGTAGTAGCTATTGTACGTAAGTTTAAAGATGCTTTTAAAAGCATTACAGCTCAGCGAGAGATAAAAAAGAAACTACGTTCTATTCTGTGGGTTAACTACCAGATTAAAGATCAAGAAGTTTTTGATAAGGCTTATCAGTATATTGAGATGTATTACTAATCGGTTGATAAAATGAATTTGTTATGGCTGTTGAATCACACGATAAGAAACTTGATGACCTCCTAAAAATGGTTGAAGAAGGTAAGGCTCAATTACCCGACTTTCAACGTAGTTGGGTTTGGGATGACACGAAGATATGTAAACTAATAGAAAGTATCACATCTGGTTTCCCAATGGGTGCAGCGATGTTTTTGGCTAATGGTGGTGAGCATATCCGTTTTAAGTATCGCACATTTGAGGGAGTGAATTCTATATCAGAAGTTACACCTGAGTGGCTTGTGCTCGATGGACAACAGCGACTCACAACCTTATATCAGGTCTTGAAGAGTAAGAAAGCAACTAATACTCGATTAGAGACCAATCGAGATACAATTATCAAACGCTATTATTATCTAGATATTCGTAAATGTCTAGACTCTACTGCGGACAGATTGGAAGCAATCATATCTGTATCAGAGAAGAAACAGCTTACAACAAATATTGGTCGTGATGTAACGCTGGACTTATCCACAAGAGAGAAGGAATTTGAGAACCTGATGTTTCCCCTAAATATTACGTTTTCTCATAATGATACGGAAGATTGGCATTATGATATGGAAGACTATTACAAAGGTGATAGAGAGTATAGAAATTTATTCCGTGATTTCTCCCAGCAGATTCTTCGCCCAATTTTAGAGTATAACATACCTATAATTCAGCTTGATAAAGAAACCCCGAAAGAGGCTGTTTGTCAGATTTTTGAGAATGTAAACACTGGTGGTGTACCTCTTACGGTTTTCGAACTCGTCACAGCTACATTTGCTGCTGAAGGACATGAATTGAGAAAAGATTGGGAGACCATTCGTCATATTTTTGCTCAAAAAGTAAATGGCGAGCTATTGAAAGAAATCACTGGTGCTAATTTTTTGGCGGCAATGACTCTGTTGGTATCATATTATAAAAGAGTGGTTTCAGGTGATGATGAGCGTGTGGCTGTAACATGTAAGAAAAAAGACATTCTTAGGCTTGAATTGAAAGATTATTTGAAGTATCATGATGCTTTGATTAAAGGTTTCTGTGATGCAGCTGATTTCTTAGTACATCAGGGGATTTTCCGTTCCAGAGATCTTCCATATTCGTCACAACTTATTCCACTTGCTGCAATCTTTGCATACGACAACGAAAATAAAAAAATGTTGCATCTTGGAAGCAAACAGGAATTATTGTCTCGTTGGTATTGGTGTGGCGTAATGGGTGAACTATATGGCGGTGCCAATGAAGCTAGATTTGCAACTGATATAATGGGCGTATTTCGTTGGATGGAAGGTGGTGAAATGCCAGAAACTGTATATCGTTCCAATATACAACCAACTCGTTTATTGACTATGCAGACTAGGAATAGTGCAGCGTACAAAGGTATTATGGCACTTATCTTACAAGACTCACCGCTTGATTTTATGACAGGGCATCGTATGGATATAGCATCTTACATTGATGAAGATGCTGATATTCATCATATATTCCCTCAAACTTATTGCGAGAAAAATAAACTTCCACGTATAAAATGGAATTCTGTCATTAATAAGACTCCAATTTATGCATCTTCCAATCGCTCAATAGGAGGACATGCACCAAGTACCTATATAGGTACTATGGCTAACAAAGGATTAGACCAACTTAAGATTCAAGAAGCAATAGAATCTCACAAGGTAAATTATATTTATCTTTCATCAGATGATTTTGATGCTTATTTCATAGATCGAGCAATCAAGTTATTGAATCGTGTAGAAAAAGCAACAGGAAAAGTAGTTACCGGTCGAGATAGTCAAGAAACTGTGGATGCTTATGGGGTTAGTTTGCTTTAACAAGATTGTCATTTTAAATAGCTAATAAATTCTGTAAATAATATTTATCGTATCTATGGTAATAACTGAACTACATATAGAAAATATAAAAGGATTGCAAAATTTTGAGTTAAAGCAATCTATTCAACCTAATCGTCCTAATATTTTAGTTGCGCCTAACGGCTTTGGAAAGACTTCTTTAGCTATAGCATTTAAATCTCTTAAAAATAGTAAATTAGATCTTGATGAAAGTAGTTATTATAATGGAGATAATTCTAATAAACCTATTTTAAGATTAAAGTTAAGTACAGGAGAAAATTTAGAAGCAGATGACAGTCATAACTCTATATCAAGTAAATTTGATATATATGTGATTAATTGTCAGCTTAAACCTAAAGCTACTGCTCAACGATATGGTGGTAGAACTATAGCAAGAGCTTCGAACGATATTAGTCCGACTGTAATGATCCAAACTATTCCCCAAAAAATAAACTTTGATTATTCACTTCCTAGGAATAAACGAGATTTTGGAATTAATGGAAAACTATTAACAGACATCTCCAATATTTATAGTCAGTATAACTTAATAATACGTATCTCTGAGAATATAAATTTTGAAGAGTTTAGTTTGGTTCGTTTTAAAACTCCTTTTAATGCAATAATAGCGAAAATTAATAGTATCGATAATAGAAAAACAGCCCACAGTATTAAGGATGAAATTATTAGAGAGAATATTATAGATATCAATAATCAAGAGTTAACTAATTTATGTGATATAATAAGACAAAATTCAGCATTTGATAATATAGTAGATGTCTTTCTTGTCGCTTGGCAAATTATTCATGTTAGAAATAGCATGGGAGTGAATTATAGAAAAGCTTTGGCGTACGCCAACTTTCTAAAAAAACAAGTAGAGATAGACTCAACTCTTGAAAAGATAAATCCTGTAAGTGATAGATTTGAAATTAAGTCTGCAATCAAAGATCATTCTTTAATAATTGAATGGCCAAAAGCTAATATGATTTCTAATGGTCAACGTGATATTCTTACTTTTATATCTAGGTTGATGGAATGTCATTATAAGGAATCAAAAGCTTGTATCCTTGTTATTGATGAATTCTTTGATTATTTAGATGATGCAAATCTTGTCGCATTCCAGTATTATATATCCACATTAATTGATAGTTATAGAAAAAATAGGAGAATTATATTCCCTATTCTACTTACTCATATTGATCCTAATTATTTGAAACATTTTTGTTTTAATGATAAACGGTTGAATATATGTTATCTAAAAAACTACAAGGGGAAAATTAGTGATAAAATGGCTCAATTTATAGGTGCAAGGGAGAATTTATTAATTAAAAATGCCGTAGATACATATTATTTACATTACCATCCTAATATTGATACGATTGATATTACGGAAGAATTTAAACAGTTGTCTCTTAACCTTGATTGGGGAACACCAAGAATGTTCAAAAAGAAAGTTGATAGAGAATTGCGAAAATATTTATTAGAGCCAGGTAAGACATATGACCCGTTGGCGGTATGTGTCTCGATTAGAATTAAGATAGAAGAAAATGCTTATAATTATATTGATGCTGATGCCCATAAACAAGAGTTCCTCATTACACATGGTACAACCGAAAAACTTAATTATGCTCATGACCAAGGAATTGTAGTTCCTGAAACCTATTATTTACTAGGTATTATTTATAATCACCCATTACACATTGCTGGTGATAATGATATGTCAAAACAGCTGAGTATGAAATTAGAGAATGAGACTATAAAAAGTATGATTAGACATTTATGGGAGTAGTTTTTTCAAAAAGCTATATGTGTTGCATCATTTTTTAGATCTACCGTTTTTTTATCATATTCTATTTAGTTAAGCTCCTTATTATGTTACAAGAAATACAATTCATATTATACAATCTTCCGGAAAAGGAAGGAAAGGTGCAGGTAATCATCAGGGATGAAACCCTTTGGTGTACCCAAAAGGCGATGGCTCAACTTTTTGGCGTGGATAGAACGGTTGTTTCCAAGCATCTCAAAAATATATTTGAGTCAGCTGAGTTACAGCAGGATTCAGTATGTGCAAAATTTGCACATACTGCCGAGGATGGCAAGATATATAACACACAATTTTATAATCTTGATGCTGTTATCTCGGTTGGTTATCGTGTAAATTCACTACAAGCTACTCGTTTCCGTCAATGGACTACGAAAATCCTGAATGAATACATTAAAAAAGGGTTTGTTCTTAATGATGACCGTTTGAAGCAAGGTGAAACGGTGTTTGGGCAGGATTATTTTCAGGAGTTGCTTGAACGGATACGTTCCATCCGTGCCAGTGAGCGTAGGATATGGCAGAAGATTACGGATATATATGCTGAGTGTAGCATTGACTATGACAAAGACTCGCCAACAACACACGATTTCTATGCGATGATTCAGAATCGGTTTCATTATGCAATTACAGGGCAGACGGCAGCCGAAATTGTGTATCACAATGCGGATCATGCCAAAGAGCATATGGGTTTGACTACTTGGAAGAACTCTCCCAATGGACGTATCTTAAAATCGGATGTTACTGTTGCAAAGAACTATCTGCCAGAGAAAAAGATAAAGGAATTGGAGCTTGCTGTATCAGCATTCTTCGAATATATTGAAAACCTTATTAGACGTCGGAACACTTTCAATATGGAGCAATTCTCTGAAAGTGTAGCTAAGTTCCTCTCATTTATGGATTATCAGATTTTGCCAGATAAAGGACGTATTTCTGCTGTTCAGGCAAAAGCCAAGGCGGAACAGGAATATGATATTTTTAATCTTACTCAACCGATTGATTCTGATTTTGATAAGCAAATCAGAGGGGTGTTAGAGCAAGGGGAGTAAAAGTTAGCTTTTGACACAATACAGAATAAAGTCTCAACCGATAGCAATCCCTATCCGATTGAGACTTTTCGTTTATTTGCCTCTATCCGAAAACTTCTGTATAACTACAGCTATACCAATCCCCAAAACAGCCATAAGAATACAACCAATAACAGCCTTCCAAATCAATCCGGAATGCAAAATCTCTGCATTAGCCACTATCATGCACACGAAAAAAGAAGACAGAGCGACTACAATGATAATCAAAATGTAGAATGCGGTAGCCGGGATATGGATAGCATTGTCGGCTTTCTTTATTCTCCGCTCGGCTTCCTTGCATTTGCTTTCAATCTGACCAAGAAAATTGCAGAGAAGTGTTGCTCCAAATTCAACTGCCAACTTCTGCATTTCTTCAGAAATGATAGGTTTGCACTCTCGTATAGAGCCGGACAGATTTTCAACTTCTGTTCTCAGCTTATATACATTGTCATTCAGGCTGGCAAGTTCCTTGGCATTTATATCGAGTAGCCGTTTTTCTTCTTCCAGATATTCATTCTTGGGAGTGGTTTTTATGGATTCCACTTCACTCATTTCTGCGGAAAAATCGAATTTCTTTTTCATGTTTGGCTTCATAGGCTTATCGTTTTAGTCCTGTTTTCGGTTTCTTCCCTAACGAACGACTGGCAGCACGAGCGCATCTGCGTGCCCATTGTAAGTCGTCTTCGTCCTTGTCTCTCCACGGGAGATCGCTTTGTGAACCTCCGCCACCTCCACCGGTTGTTACATTGGGGGTATCTATCAGTCCGACAAATATAGCTACAGCCATATCGATAAGTTCCTGACAGTTGGCAATAAACCTGTAATCAAATTCGTCATTGAAACAGTCAAGTACTTTTTCCGGGATATAGAATTTGTAATCCTTGCCTTCATGACTGAGGGCATAGGAAATCATATCCTGACTATATGTGAGATATTGGGTATAGTCAATAGGGGCAACCTTCTGTATCGCTGCCTGTTGAACGGTTGGGGGAGTATTATTGCTAATGACGGTAGCTGGCTGATGGTGCAGTTTCTTCCATGTCGCAGGAAGTTTCGAGACCATCAGGTTCCTGCCGATTCCCAATTCGGAAGCTTTGTATTTAGTGTTCCCATTCATGAGGGCATAACCACGAAGAATACCTTTCTTGTCCTCCCTTTCATGGACGGTATAACCTTTCTGTATAAGAGCATTCTTGTATTCATCCCATGACCATGATGACATTGCTTTCAATACATTCATGCAGTCTCGGTTCACTTGTGGAATGTTTCGATTTCTGATTTGTGCCGCAGTCGTCCAGCCTCGTTTCTTTGCCACTCGTTCGGCAGCACGTTGCGCCCGAAGATGAATGTTGTGGTCATTGTTGATGTTGCCGTTCTCATCCAGACGGCAGACCGCAGCATGTAGATGGGGAACTTCGCCTTTGGATTCCGTATGAAGCCAAACCGAGTACTTGCTGCCTGCCAAATTGGTCGGATAGGAACGGACTTTTCCATCCTTGCCGGTAATCACCTGTTTGTCGAACTCCTCGGCGAAATCTTGCCAAAGATTTTGCCAATCTTCGATGTCATAGAATTGGGTATGTTCGGGCGATGGACTCAGCTCGATTCTGATAACGGAGTTCTTTATCGGTTGATGCTGGGATAGGGTCAACTGCATGGAGTTCCATATCCCCATAGCATCCGGTTCTGAGGACAACAGATTGTCCAATACCCGATAGATTTTCTCCGGATGCTTCTTATGCTGTGATTCGCCGGTAATGTAACGGAGGTCGTTTATGCCGTGCGATATGGCTTTGGCTTTCGCAATCATTCTTCTTCGGATTTAGGGGTGGACGGAATTTTGTTCTTCTCTTTTACAGCATTCAGGAACTGGCAGATATTTTCAGCCACATTACCTAATTCTTTCAGCCAGCCCACCATAAACGGAACCTGATTGAACATTGCCATGCGCTGCTTTGTGGACATTCCGTGTAGGGCGGAGGTGTATTTTACGAGGTCTGACCGACAATCGTCCAGATTCTGTAACAGTACCGCTTCTTCTTTCGTGAGCCTTGCTTTTGGCTTGAAGTTATACGCACGTGATAATATGTAGTCACTTACAGTCATGCCGCATTGTCCGGCCAGTGATTTTATATGCTCCTTCTGAGTAGGAGTGACTTTTGCTCCGATGAAGACACTTCTGGTTTCTTTCGAGGAGTCCGATGTATTTTCAATATCTTCTTTCATCTGAATCGTTTTATAATGGTTGAATAGGTGCGAGCTTGCGAGTACCGCACCGGCGAGGGAACTGAGCAGGCGAGAGCGCCAATGTACAACCGTAACGCAGTGAGGTTATACCTTGGCATATCTCGCAACAGTTACCTGTTGATGCTTCACGGCAAGCCATATCGGTTGCGTATAGTGAACTGGCACTCGGATAGGAAACATAGGATGATACTAGCCTCTAAAAGAGGGGAGAATATGAATATCTCACATGATGTCTTCCTCCGACTTTGCTTTATTCTTATATATACGCCCCAACAATAAAGTAAAGTTGAACTCAATAATGGTATTCTGGATTGAAGGCATAATCTTTCCCTTCTTTTATAACCATTTGTTTGTCGCTGAGCAATGTTGCGACCTTTACCGCCTTGTTATAACCGAGTTTTATACCCTGTAATCCGTAACCCTCTTTCAAGCGTTCTATATAATCATCGTAATTGTTGATGTTGCCATTGGCAAAAACGGCATCCAATGCTGGACGATGTACATTCTTTGGAATCTCCTTGTCTGGATCGAACGGTCCTTTGGTTGGTCGTCCGGTCTTCTTCTCTTTTGGCAGATAGGACTCTACTGGTTCGGGCATGGCTTCCTCGTTTATGCGGAAGGCGAAAGGCTCAAACTCACGGTCACGGATATGGACGGCTTCGACCACGCTTACAGTCTTGTCCTCTTTGTCCACTTCGACCTGCATGATGGTTTCTGCTTTGTTGTTGAGTTCCGTGCCGATGTGACCACGGGCATGTTCATCATTCTTGTTCTGATGCAAGACGGTATGGATATGGATTTGCCTGTCATCCGTCCACTGCATGAATTTGGAGATGATGTCGGTGGATTCGCTGGAGGAATTGATGTCGTAAAGGAAATCACGAATGCCATCTATGATGACCAATCCCAAATCCGGTATTATGCCAATGGCCTGTTCGACTATCGCCAGACGTAGTTTAGGGGAAAACTTGCGCAGAGCCAGCATAATCAGATTATCCGGATTCTTGTATTCCGGCAAGTCGGCCAAACGTAAGATGCGCTTCAATACCTGTTGGCAATGATACCGCCCCTGCTCTGTGTCTATGTATAGAATCCTCCGCTTATTTTCGGGAAATGTAGACCGGTAATGAAGTACGGTGCTGTTATTCAATGCCGATGCGACAATGGCTGAAACGTTGAAAGTTTTCTTGCTTTTGGCTTTTCCGATGGAAGCACTGAAGTTTCCCAATGTTCCGATAACAGTATCGTCAACCATCAGAACCACCGGGGAGTGTTCGTATGTACTTGTTGCGCTTATTGTTGACTCCGCCATATAAGCGGCCAATTCTTCAGGAGAAAGAATAATAGTGTCTGTCTTTTCCATCGCTACCAGTTTTTAGGGTTCGGTTTACGGCGATGGGAGGCGAGCAAAGACTCATTCTCGTCCTCGAAATTTTGCGGAGCCGGATTCTTCCGGGAAGATTCCAGCCATCTATCCAGTTCGTCACGATAGATGTAGAGATGCTTTCCCTGTTTTATAACCGGAATATCGTCTTTCTTGACCTTGTAATAAAAGGTCGACAACGGCATTTTAAGATAGTTGCAAGCCTCCTGTACGGTCATGGGGACGTGCGTGTTCTCTTTGGTTTCGTACTGCTTGGAAAGTTTCTCCATAAGCAGGTTTTCCATACTTGCGATTCTGTCGCATAGTTCGCCTATCACAGTCGGCAGGTCGTTGAATGTCAGTTGGTCTTTTTCCATATTATAATTAATTTGATTGTTTAATATGCTGCGAACCAACTCAATGAAACCTTGCAGAACAATACAGACCGGATTAATTATTTCGTCTGCAAACTTTTTTTATTGCGAGTCATCATTATCTGCATCTAAATGGAAGCGATAGTCGCCTTTATCTGGTATATCAATGGGAATCTGGCTTGATACATTATCCCGTAAATTAAGCTTAAGATATTCAAGGGTTGCGTTTGCAAGTTCGTATGGAAATGATTTCTTGATAAAAACGGCTCTTTTCGCTAAGGGCACTCCCAAGCGTTCACCGACATTCCATGCCAAATGGCGAAGTCCCGGCGACCTCAGCGGATTGTCTATATTGGAACGAATCGGTTTATATGACTCAGGTTGATTGTAAGACATATACTCTATATTGGAAATAAGGGTGGCAATATCCTCTTTTGAGAGATAGGGGGCAGTCTTGACGGTTACATATTCCCGAATCGCATCCATAATTTCCGCTTGCCTTTCAATCTCTTTCTTTTTGAGTTCCACCAATATGGAATCATATTTATTCAAATGAGAATCTTGCGGACAATCAGAGTTTACAGTATCTTGATTCGACTGTTGGGACGGAGGACATTTCTGTTCAAGCAAATCCATCGGTTGCTCGATGGGCAGTGTTTCAGTAGCATCCGTAGATTCTATGGCGTTCTCTGATTTTACAATAGGGGTATATGGTTCGCCCAAAGAGAAATTGATAGGATTTTTTGTCAGCCAGTTATAGAAAAATTTGTGCAGGAGTCCGCACAATATGATAGCTATTACCAGTCCAAGGGTGACTGGAGTCGTTATACGCATGATATTGATGTCATGGCAAAGGAAAAGATAAGTATCTATGGCCGCATAAATGATAACGGACAGTGCGAGGATAAAACTTATCTTTTTAGTCTGAATTTGTTTTTTATTCGTCATAGTCTGCAAGTATTTGGAATCGTTTCGCGCTAAAGATATAATCGATATTCCAGATAGTTGCAATAAAGAGACTGATAGTTACCACGTATCATGCTAAATATCACGGTCAGAGTATGATTTTTTACCTAAAATCATACTCTGACCGCAGAAATCGAGGACAAAGCAGCTGTCAGTCTTGCCGTGTCAGGGTGATTTTCTTGCTGGCTTCACGTTTGTTGGCATCCACGACTTTGATATACCTTTGAGTGGTGGTGATACTCTTGTGCGCCATGATGCTCTGTATGGTGCGGATGTCCGTCCCGGCAGCTGCTTGTAGCGTTGCAAATGTTCTACGATACGAGTGAAATGTTATGTTCTTGGTAATTCCGGCAGAACGAAGCCACTCTTTCATCGGGATTTGCGTCCAACTGCGCATAAGTCCCTTGAATACCAAACCTTTCTTTTCAGAACTATATCCTATCAATCCCAATGCTTCTTCACTAATAGGAATGATATCTTCCGCTTTGTTTTTTTGAGTAATGATATGTACGCATTTTCCTCCGGCAGAATAGTCCACGATGTCTTCCCAACATAGCGAGAGAATGTCACTGATGCGCAAACTGGTCATACATGAAAACAGCGATGCTATTTTCAGAATTGGCTTCTTGCACGGTGTTTCAGCCAACTTGTACAATTCATCCACAGACAGATACTCCTTGACTACATCTTCCGTTTCAATCTTATCCAAAAAATCATTGACATTGGTCTTTATCATTCCATTGCGATAGAGAATTTTCAGGAATCCCCTGAAGGTAGACCAGTATCCCGATGCGGAATTTCTTGTTATGCGTCCGTTACGTCTCAGTTTCTTAGCCGTGAGCAGATATTCCCGAAACTTGTTACAGAGGTCGATGTCAATCTCTTCAAAGGTGCATTTACCATGTACGAAGTTACTGAAATGCAGATAGACAAACTCCCATTTCTGGTCATGCTTACGGAGCTGCTTGCGATAATACTCCAGAAAGTCTGCCTTGAGTTTGTACTTGTCAAAGAAGTCATACCGTTCATTGACTACCGACTCGAACCTGCGGCAACGGATGGCTTCGGCTTTCTCGGTCATTACCTCGTTGAAATTCTGTTCACGTTTGTTTCTCGGATTGGCATAGATATAAATACCAAGCGATTCATGACGGATAACTTTCATTGTCTCTTTGTCTCGATACCCCGGATAATAATCCAGATAGAAAGACTTCATCCTGCCTTTTAGCGGACGTGTCCTTAATGTCACGGTCTTGCATTCATGCATAATGTTATATTTTTATGGTTATTATTAATTCGTCGGCGAAACTCTATAATGTAATCATGCAGATTACCTACAGCAGGGATTAATTTTTGAATAATTTACGGATAGTCATAAATTAGACTATTTGCGGACACCCATTACCCGGTCAAACTCCACTTTCAGGAATCTGACGAACCGTCCGTTCTTCTCCCGGTTGATCTGATGGAATTGCAGAATACCGTAAACCGAATCACGAGAGAGCTTGAATTTCTCCATCGCCTCCTTGACGGTGTAGTATTCCGCCTTGCTCTCCTGTTCGGAACTCTTCGAGAGGTCGAAGTGGAGCTTTGAGTAGAATATCTGCCCATGCTCCTTCTTGGAGGGAATGTTGTTCCTATACACCTGTGAACGGATGGCGACACGTGTCATGTCGTACTTCTCCTGAATTTCTTCTGGTGTGTACCATTCGGTCAGGTCGGAATCTACCTCGTATTTGGCAAAGGCGGCATCGATATGTTTCTTGCTGTAATAGTTGAACTGGCGTATTCTCACCTTCGGCACTTTATGTTGCCGTGTGTAAGTCCACACCCATTTGGCGTTGACCTTATATTTTTCCGCAATCTCTTCGGCTGTGTAATACTCGGAGATGTTGAAGTCGTTTTTCGCAACCAGTCGTTCGTAAGGTTTGCTTTTGAGCATTAACTCTATGTCTGCACGCCTTACCAAAGCCATTCTTCCGCTAATTCGGGATGCTCTAAGTTTATCCTCTTTGACTAATTTATAAATGTACTGACGGCTCACGCCCATCAATCGGGCAGCCTGCGAAAAAGTGAAATATTCCTGCTTCTCCAAACTGGAGCGCAACTCCTGCATTTCCTGAATGTGGCGCAGTTCCATTTTGCGCTCCTTGATACGATGTTTGTAACCTCGCTTCGAGCATTGAGGGCTACAATAACAGGTCGTTGTTTTCTGTGCAATGAACGGTTTTCCACACCATTGACAAATTCTCTTTACTTCCATATTTCCTATATCATTTTCTCTGTTTTTTAATTTCCCTTTTTGTCTACACATGTAAACCATTGTCAACACACGTCAACTAATGCGTCATTGTGACATTCGGGCTAACCGTGAATTTCTGTCGTGGTAGAAATATGATAGAAAAATATGGATAAAAACCGTTATCTCCAAATACGGACTGGAAAGTGTTAAAACGATAAAGTCGCTGATACACAGCGACTTTATTCTAAATGATTATAGTTGGTTACGGCTGTTTACAAGCTATCACTTCCCGATGCAAAACTTATTAAAAATATTTCCGAGTACTTGGTCGGTTGTGACTTCCCCGATGATGTCGGATAGGTGGAAAATACATTCGCGGAGGTCTTGAGATATAAAATCTCCTGAAAGATTATCGTTCAACCCCTCTTGTACACGGTGAATGGAATCCAGCGCTCGCGTAAGAGCTTCATAGTGACGTACATTTGTTACAATAATGTCATTTGAAGAAAGTACTGGACAATGAGCAGCTTGTACTAATAGATTTTCTAAATCTTTGATTTGTGTTTTTTGTTTTGCTGAGATTGTAATATACTGACTCTCTTTGGGTAGATCTAATAGATCTATGTTTAGTGGCTCTGTCAGTAAATCCGTTTTATTGAAAACCAAGATTAGTTGTTTTTCTTTACAATGAGGCAAAACGCGAGAAGAAAGTTCTTCGATCTGTTTTTTGGCTTCTATCGTGTCTATTAGCCAAAGAACGATAGCTGCTTGATCGAGTTTTTGGAAAGTACGTTCAATACCAATACTTTCAATAGTATCCTGTGTATCGCGAATACCGGCTGTGTCAATAAAGCGAAAAGTAATACCTTGGATATTAATAATGTCTTCTATGACATCACGAGTCGTTCCATGTATATCACTTACAATTGCTTTCTCTTCATTTAGTAATGCATTTAGTAAGGTTGACTTCCCTGCATTGGTCTCTCCAATGATGGCTACCGGAATACCATTTTTAATAGCGTTCCCCACATTAAAAGAATTTGCAAGGCGAGAAATGACCTGTTCGATGTGGTTTGCTAATGCAGTTAATTCGCTACGGTCTGCAAACTCAAGCTCTTCATGGTCACTAAAGTCTAATTCTAACTCCATGAGGGAAGTAATATGAAGTAGTTGTTCCCGTAGATTCCGAAGTTCATTGCTGAATCCTCCACGCATTTGATTTAGGGCTAATTTATGTTGGCCGGCAGAGGTCGAGGCAATAAGGTCGGCAACTGCTTCTGCTTGACTAAGATCAATTTTCCCATTCATGAAGGCCCGTTGTGTATATTCACCGGGAAGTGCAGAACGGCACCCATTCTCGATCAGTAGTTGTAAGATTTGTTGTTGGATATAAATAGAACCATGACAAGTTATTTCTACTGTATCCTCACCCGTAAAAGAGTGGGGAGCCCGGAAGAGTGCCACTAACACTTCGTCTATTAATTCATCTTTGCGTCGGATACTACCATAACGCAAGGTATAAGCCTTTTGTGACAACAGATCTTTCCCTGCTGTTTGTGGAACGAAAAGAGTGTTACAGATGGCAATTGCCTCAGGACCGGAAACACGTATAACTGCTATTCCTCCGACTCCAGGGGCTGTTGATATAGCGCAGATAGTATCTTGATTAATCATATTTATATAGTTATTAATTCATATTGTTGAGTTCCTAAACCAATCTTTTCCGCATGTTCTAAACCTGCTTGCCAATTGGTTTCCGGGTGCATGATGTGAAATTTGTCACAACCTTCCATGTGGTCATGGTGCGGAGTGTCTGAAAGACGATTTCCTGTCTCTAAGATAGGAGAGTTGATAACAAGGTCTGCACATGCCTTATCCAAGGCTACCGGGTCAAAAGAAGCTGCAATACCTAAATCTGGCACAATTGCTGCGTCATTATGATTCCAACAGTCACATTCTGGGGATACATTCATAATGAAGCTGATGTGGAAATGAGGTTTACCTAAAACTACGGCTTTAGAGTATTCCGCAATTTTGTAGTTTAAGCGTTCGGATGTGTCACCTTCTCCCATGACTGCACCATCGTATTGGCAAAGGGCTACGCACTGACCGCAGCCGACACATTTCGTATAGTCTATTTCTGCTTTCCGATCTGCATTTAGGTGGATTGCCTCATGGCGACAATGTTTTACACAAATGTTACACCCCTTACAATTATTAATATCAATTCTTGGTTGTGAAGCAGAGTGAAGTTCTAATTTCCCACCTACGCTGGCACAACCCATACCGAGGTTCTTTAATGCTCCTCCAAAACCTGTTTGTTCATGCCCTTTGAAATGGTTCATTGATATAATAATATCTGCGTCCGCAATAGCAGAACCGATTTTAGGTGCTTTACAATATTCTCCGTCAATATCAATCTCTCTATACTCAGTTCCTTTTAAACCATCGGCGATAATAACATCGCATTTGGCTGAGATCGGATTGAAACCATTTTCCATAGCACTGGCTAAATGATCTACCGCATTTGCTCTACGTCCGGAATAGAGCGTATTACAATCTGTCAAGAATGGTTTTGCACCAAGACTGCGCAAAAAAGTTGCCAGACGAGCTGCATAATTAGGACGGATGTAAGCCAAGTTTCCCGGCTCACCGAAATGTATTTTTATTGCTACGAATTGATTTTGGAAATCAATATTTGTGATACCTGCCCGTTTCACAAGACGCTCCATTTTGTCTAATAGATTACTGGATGGCGTTGTACGGAGATTTGTATAATATACTTTTGCTGTTTCCATTATATATTGGTTTTATAAACAAAGGTACTAAAATTATTAGAAAAGCACGAGCCGTCAAATCTTTAAATTTACAACTCGTGCTTTTAAGTGATAGAGGATATAAGGATCCTACACTATTAGTGTTTAGGATGTATATCTAACTTAACCGGTTTCAACATGTTTTCCGGACTTAAGATTTTGTCCAAATCATCCTTATCCAAGATGTCATGTTCTAAGATTAATTCATATACACTTCTGCCTGTTTCCAACGCTTCTTTTGCAATCTTAGTTGAATTCTTATAACCAATGATTGGGTTCAAAGCGGTAACAACGCCGATACTGTTATGAACTTCGTTTTTACATTTTTCTTCGTTTGCAGTAATACCGTCTACGCAACGAGTACGCAATGTGTCGAAACCATGAATCATCAAATCAACTGATTCGAAGCAACATTGAGCCATAACAGGTTCCATTGCGTTCAATTCCATTTGAGCAGCGTCACCAGCCATAGTTACACATAGGTCGTTACCCATTACTTTGTAACAAATCTGGTTCATTACTTCCGGAATAACTGGGTTTACTTTACCCGGCATGATAGATGAACCCGGCTGCATAGCTGGCAAGTTAAATTCTGATAGACCGCAACGAGGACCGCAACCTAACAAACGAAGGTCATTACAGATCTTGTTTACTTTAACAGCCAAACGTCTCAAAGCTGAAGAGTAGCCTACCATGCAAGAAGTATCAGAAGTTGCACCTACCAAGTCTGAAGAAAGTTTGAAGTCAAAACCTGTGATCTCACGCATAGCTTCAATACATTTTTCTGAATAACCCGGCTCAGCGCAAATACCTGTACCGATAGCAGTTGCTCCCATGTTTACTACCAAGAAGTCTGCTGCTGCTTCGTTCAAGTGAAGTACTTCGTCATTCAAAATGCTGGCAAAACCATTGAATGTTTGTCCCAATGTCATAGGCACAGCGTCTTGCAACTGTGTACGTCCCATTTTGATAACATGAGCAAACTCTTTTGCTTTCTTACGGAATGCTTCAATTAAATCCATCAAATGAGGAATGAAGCTGAGGTGTTTGTAATACAAACCTACGTGAATAGCTGTCGGATAGGCGTCATTAGTAGACTGTGAGCAGTTTACATGATCGTTCGGTGAGCAGTATTGATATTCACCGCGTTGGTGTCCCATTAATTCTAAGGCACGGTTCGCGATTACTTCATTTGCGTTCATATTAGTTGTAGTACCCGCTCCACCTTGAATCATATCTACAGGGAACTGGTCGTGGTGTTGACCGTCCATGATTTCCTGACATGCAGTTTTAATAGCATTCGCTTGTTCGTCTGTCAAAAGACCTAATTCGTGGTTGGCTTTAGCTGCCGCCATCTTCGTAACTGCTAACCCATAAATGAATCGGGGATAGTCTTGAAGGTGAAATTTACTAATCGGGAAGTTTTCAATACCTCGGAGTGTCTGTACTCCATACAAGGCATTAGATGGAATTTCGCGAGCACCGATCAAATCGCTCTCAATGCGGAATCCTTCAACTTGTTTTGTTTCCATAAATGATAGTTTAAGAAGTTCTTTATCGTATTGCAAAAGTAGGAACTTGTATTCGGCTGTCAAAATATATTTCGATATAATTTTGTCCGCAATTCCCCTTTTTAGAATGTTCTTCTCTGCCTGGAAGCAAACGGGGTAAAATCTACTTACTAAGTAGACCGGAATCTACTCGATAAGTAGAGGTTTGACTACTCGATAAGTAGAGGAGAGTCTGCTTATTAAGTAGAGGAAGCTCTACTTAGTAAGTAACTTTTCCCCTGTATGAAAGTAGTTTTTTTATCCGTTTCCGAGTAAAAAGAGATTTCTTTCAAGTATCTTTGCGTACATTATATATAAATAGAATATGCGTATGTTAGCAAAGATGAAAGATAGAAGGACAATTCGGAAATATACAACACAAGATATTTCGGATTCATTGTTGAACGAGTTGTTAGAGGTAGCAACCCGGGCGTCCAATACGGGGAATATGCAATTATATAGTGTAGTAGTGACACGAGACCAGGCGAATAAAGAGAAGTTGGCTCCGGCTCATTTCAACCAGCCGATGGTAAAGACGGCACCGGTTGTTTTGACTTTCTGTGCGGACGCTAATCGCTTTGTAAAATGGGCAGAGCAGCGGAAAGCGGTTCCCGGTTTTGATAATCTTCAAACTTTTATGGCGGCAACTATTGACGCAATGTTGTTCGCACAATGTTTTTGTACGGCAGCAGAGGAGAGGGGATTAGGGCTTTGTTACTTGGGAACAACTACCTATAATGCGGATAAGATTATTGAAGCGTTATCACTCCCTCGTTTGGTTGTGCCAATCGTAACAGTAACCGTAGGCTATCCGGAGGAAATACCGGAACAACCGGAGCGATTACCACTTGAAGCGGTCGTTCATCAGGAAACGTATCAGGATTATGTGCCGGAAAGTATAGATACGCTTTACCGAGACAAAGAAGCTTTGGAGGCTAATATTCGATTTGTACAGGAAAATAAGAAAGAGACACTTGCTCAGGTTTTCACGGATATTCGTTATACAAAGGCTAATAATGAATACTTCTCAGAAGTCTTTTTGAAGGTGTTGAGAGAACAAGGGTTTATGAAGTAATGAATCTTTGATATATAAAAAAGGTAACAAGTTTTTGCTTGTTACCTTTTTTATTGTAGTAAAGAAAGTACCGAGATTATGACAATCTACGAGCACCGTCACTGATTACCACGTTGTATAACTTAGGTTCATGACCAAACTTAGCTGTATAAGATTGGAAAGCTTCTTTTACAAATGCGTCATACTTTTCTTCTTTAACTAAGTTGATAGTACAACCACCGAAACCACCACCCATTACACGAGAGCCGGTTACACCCATTTTCTTAGCAACATCATTTAAGAAGTCAAGTTCTTCACAGCTAACTTCGTATTGCTTGCTCATGCCGTAGTGAGTTTCATACATCTTTTGACCTACAGTTTCGTAATCACCCTTTTCTAATGCGTCGCAAACGTCAAGCACACGTTGTACTTCACCGATTACATATTCAGCACGCAAATAGTCTTCAGCACTGATTTCGCCTTTTACCTCGTTAAGCATATCCATTGTTGCGTCACGTAGGAACTCTACTTCAGGATGTTTCTGGCGGATTGCAGCAGCCGCATTTTCACAAGATTGACGACGTTTGTTATAAGCAGAAGAAGCTAATTCATGTTTTACAACTGAATCTAATAAAACTAACTTATAACCAACCGGGTTGAATGGGAAGTACTTGTATTCAAGTGAACGGCAATCTAAACGGATTAAGCTACCTTCTTTACCAAAGACAGAAGCAAACTGGTCCATAATACCACACTTAACACCGCAGTAGTTATGTTCTGTTGATTGACCAATTTTAGCTAACTCAAATTTGTCGATGTTTAAAGAGAATAGGTCATTTAACGCGAAAGCATAAGTACTTTCCAATGCAGCAGAAGAGGACATACCGGCTCCTAATGGCACATCACCAGCAAAGACAGTATCGAATCCTTGTATATTACCACCTCGTTTGATAGTTTCACGACAAACACCGAAAATATATCTTGCCCAGCTTGCTTTAGGTGCGTCTTCTTCCTTTAATCCAAATTCAGCATAGTCATTCAAGTCAACGGAAAAAGCACGTACTTTATCAGTACCGTTCGGCTTGATTTCAGCAATCATGCCTTTGTCTATAGCTCCAGGGAATACAAAACCACCGTTGTAGTCTGTGTGTTCACCGATAAGGTTGATACGACCCGGAGAGGCATAAACATTACCTTCTGTTGCAAATAATTCTTGGAACTTATTTCTAATTCTTTCTCTCATGATATTTAATATTTTTAATTAGGTTCTTAAACAATTGAAGAAATTATCTAATTCAGATAATTTCTTCAATTATGATTTATATGAATTTATTTATTCTACTGGGATGTCTTTGTTTACATTCTTGCTACCAACTAAAGCGTAGAATAGTAAGTAAACTAAACCTGCCAAAACAACAAAGTAGCTCATTTGGAATCCGGCTGCGTCAGCAACAACACCTTGGATCAATGGGAGGATACCACCACCGCAAACCATTACCATAAAGATACCAGAAGCAGCTTCAGTATATTTACCTAAACCTTCTACAGCTAAGTTAAAGATACCACCCCACATAACAGATGTACATAGACCGCCTAATGCTAAGAACATAATGCCAATAGGAACTTCTACGATACCGAATGTTAGACTAGATAAGAATACTGGCATAGAAGCTTTTGTTTCAACAGGAGCGAAAATAGCAATAGATACAATAATAATACCTAAAACAGATGTGAATGTTAACATTGATTTACTTGAGAATTTAGCTCCTAAAGAGGCTCCACAAAGACGACCGACCATCATTAAAAACCAATATGTACCAACTAAACTACCAGCAGTTGTTGCGTCAATTCCTAAATCCTGAGTTGCAAATAAGTTCATAAAGTTAGGAATACCAACTTCAACACCTACATATATAAAGATAGCAATGATACCTAATACGAAGTGACGGAAAGAGAATGCACTGTATTTATCAGGTGCTGTTGATGTAGCTTGTTTACGTTCAGAAGCAGGTTCCGGAATGTTTACACTGAACAAAACGATAAATGTCAATGCAAAAATACCCATAGCTAAGAACAATGCAGGATTTGCGTCACTGATTGTAGCTTTAGCAGCGTCACCCATTAAATAACCAACTAATACAGGAACGATTGTTGCACCAATAGAGTTTACAGAACCTCCAATTTGAATTAACTGGTTCCCCTTATTTCCACCACCACCAAGTGTGTTCAACATCGGGTTTACAACAGTATTCAACATACACATTGAGAAACCAGATACAAATGCTCCTGTTAAATAAACAGCATAACTACTTGTGATACCTGAAAGGTAAGAAATAAATACACCTACAAAACCAACAATAATTGCTAATAATGCAGTTTTCTTATAACCAATTTTTTGCAACAACATACCTGCAGGAACTCCCATGAATGCATAAGCGATAAAGTTTGCTGCATTACCTAACTGAGACATTAAGTTTGATGCTTGAAATTGGTTTTTAACAATTACTCCAAACGGATTTTGTAAACCCGTAACGAAAGAAATCATAAAAAACAAAGCTACCATCATGATGATAGGCAATGTGTAATTCTTTTGATTTGTACTCATTTGTTTTTAGTTATTTAGATTATTAATTATAATGTTATTATTCAACTGAAAATTTATAAATAGTTTGACTACGGAAAGTATCATCAGGACGTAATGTGACTGATGGATAGTCGGGATTGTTAGGACTATTAGGAAAATGCTGAGTCTCTAAACAAAGAGCAGCTCGTGCTGGATAACGTTGTCCGTTTTTACCAACAAAATTACCAGTCATCCAGTTCCCTGTATAAAGTTGTACTCCGGGTTCTGTTGTATAACACTCCATTACAATACCGGTAATAGGAGATGAGCAACGAGCACAGAAGGACAATTCATTTTCATTTCCCTTATTTAATATGTAAGTATGATCGTATCCTTTTCCAAACTTCAAAGCTTCAAACTCTTCTTCAATACGTTCACCTACTTCATGAGGAGTACGAAAATCCATAGGAGTTCCTTCTACTTTTTCTTTAGGTCCGTATGGAATAGCTGTTTCATCAGTTGGCAGATAATAGTCAGCATTGATCATTAATGAATGATTGTATACTGAAGGATTACCTTGTCCGGAGAGATTGAAATAAGAATGGTTTGTCAGATTAAGTATAGTAGGCTTATCTGTTGTAGCTTGATAAGTTATTATAACCTCATTATCATTAGATAGGTGATAAGTTACAGTTGTGTTTAAATTTCCGGGGAATCCTTCTTCTCCATCGATAGAAGTATATTTTAGTTCCACAGTCTGTTGGTCGATTTGTTTTAAATCCCAAACAACAGAATTGAAACCTTTGATTCCTCCGTGTAAACTGTTAGGACCATTGTTAATGGCTAACTTATCATAAAGAATACCATCTAAAATGAATTTCCCTTTTGCAATTCGATTACCGTATCGTCCACAAATTGCTCCGAAGTAAGGTTCTTCAGATGTTAAATACTCGTCTATGGTATTATGCCCAGTTACAACATCTACAAATTCTCCGTCTCGATTCGGAACCATAAGTGATACAATTTTAGCTCCATAATTCGTAATGGAAAGTTCTGCACCTTTGCTATTTGTTAAGATACATAACATTGTTTCTTTGCCATCTATTTGCTTATTGAAATTGGCAACGGCTAAGCCTGACAGCGTATGTTCGTTTTTCATGTAAATATAATTTCTAAATTGTGTGTAAAATTACTCTCTTCTTTGTATTCAAGCATTAGTTTTAGGATGTTTTAAAGCATAAAACCTTATAGAAACTTAGAAAATAGCTCTGTTTTTTATATTTGATTTTGTATTTGTATTAAAATATCCCGAAAAGGGGTATTTGTGAGTTTACTTTCTATCCAAGCTGTGAAATCAAATATTTTAAGAAGTCGCTTTTCATATTTGTCTTCTCTTATTCGGATAACCTCTTTTTGGTATTGTATCCATAATTTTTCTCGATCTCTTTTATAAATAGGTAAAGGATGTGCTGCTAAAAAGCGGAATAGTAATTTTTCAGTGATATAAATTTGTTTTTCATAGCGGATAGTCCGTTTTATTGAATTTATTTCATTTGTAAAGAAGTCATAATTACCTAATTCTGCTTGTATCAACAAATTGATAAGTCGAGCTATTCGATAAGAAGGTAAAGTATGATATAATTTACCTGAGACAAAAATCTTCTTTAAACTTTTACGTGCTTTGGTATATTCACCCAAACTAAAATAGAGAATGGTTGAATATAGATGTAATTTAAGTTGTGTATCAGGACCTGCTATAGGAGACTTCTTTGTTAAAAAGTCAGTGTGACTTTCAAAATATTGTTTTGCAGTATTAAACTGCCCTGTATTTAATAACCCTGAAAGTTCATATAGGAATATACGTGCCTGTACCTCTATAATAAACTCAGTAGGGTAATTTCCTTTGCTGATTTCTTTTAATTTAGATAAGAAAAAAGGCATTTCTTTGTATAGCCCAATAACGTATAGACTATCTAATACTCCTTCAATAGCACTTAAATAATAGATAGGAGGATTTAATATTAAATGTTGATTTGCTTCAAATAAAGCTATTAACTCTTTGTAAAAGCGAATTGCAGATTTGTAATTCCCCGTGTTTAAATAATAAGTGGCTTGGAATAATAGATGTAGTTTTCTGGGTTCAAATCCTTGATATGAATGATTTGCAATTAAATTTAATTCATTTAGTACAAGATCATTTAGATTTTCTTTTTGTTTGTTTGAACGAGCTGAACCTTTGTAGGTGATACGATGTTTTAATATATCATATAATTGTAAGTGTTGATTCGTATTACGTGTGTAATTCATTATTTCATTAATTTGTACCTGTTTACTGATTAGTTCTTTTTCGTTTATTCTATCGAAATGAAGAGTCCTTAAGTATTTGAGTTCAGTACGGTAGATTAACAATAATAATGTGTCTTTTTCGTATATAGTTGCTAACTTTCGCGCTTTTTCTAATTCAGAGAATGCATTGTTGTAAAGTTCACGTTCAAATAAGATATTTGCTTTTGTTATATGGTTAAAGATTGTTGTCTGAATGTCTTGTTTCTCTCGTAATAGAACAAGGCAATCTAATATCACTTGATATAGATGTTTTACAGCCATCTCAAAGCTTTTTTCATTTGCTTCGTTACAGAATTTAGTGTAAATCTGTTCTGCTGACAAATCCTGACAAACTAAATCATATATAAGCATATAATTCTTATCTCCGTTCTGTATATTGGTATAGAGACGAATATATCTTTTTTCTGCTTTAGAGAGCGATTGAACTAAAAGGATTATTTGATTGATTTTAGTGGCCTGCTTCATAAAACTATTTGTTTAATGTGAGTTTTATTTAGACTATTTTTACAAATATAAGATTAGGTTTTGTTTTAAGCAAGAAAAGACCCTAAAAATCGGTTAATACTTCTTTTATTTATTAGGTAAGTTATTTTTTATAAATAAAAGACTTACATTTGTCTTGCATTCTTGTTTATTGGATGTGAGCAATATAAATTGTGATGTATGAAAGATGGTAATGATGTTTTTAAAAGTTTTCGAAATTCTTTTGATAAGATTAACGGACATTTCCATATATTAGAGCAACGAGTTCCTGTAGAACGACAAATGGAGTATTTCAAATATTCTGCAAAGGTGAGGAAGGAATTAGAGCTTCCTGAGGCTTCAAATATGGACTTTTCTGTTTTTCAAGAGGATTTAGATAATCCTGATTCATCAGTAGAACAAAAAAAGTATTTGTTGTCTGTGTTGGCAACTTCTCATAAAGTTGAAGCTTATAGAATATTGGAAGAATATGCACAAGCTCCAGATCCAGCTATTGCCGATTGGGCATATATGGCATTAATGGAAAGTCGTATTTCCTTAGAATCCGATTTCTCAGATGAGAAACAAATATATATATCTACAGGTCTTGGAGGGAAAGGAGAAAGATTACGTTTTGAGGTCTTGATATTGGCAAATGAGTTGAAACCATTTAAAGATTATCAATGCGAGGTTATAAAACAAGAATTTCCTTATTTACTTGAAAAAGTAGACTGTGAGGTAGAAAGACTGGTTGTTGGAGAAAAATATGTAGAATTGCTTTTTTTAATATCAGTGCGTGCTGATATTAAATATACATTAGATCGAATAATAGCAGAATGTAATGAGTATGGAAATTTCCTTTCTACAACTTTTACAATTACAAACGTGAAAGAGTTTTCTCAAGAAGAAATAGAAGAATTAATTAGAAAGAATGAAAGAAACAGTTAAGCAGGCCTTCAAATATGGTATTGTTGGAATAAGTAATACGGTAATAACCGCTATCGTTATCTGGATAATGATGAAATTGTTTGGATGTTCAGATGTTGTATCCAATATTGTTGGTTATGTAGCAGGTGTATTGAATAGTTTTATTTGGAATAGGCAATGGACATTCCATAGTTCTGTTAGTTGGTTAAGTAGTGCAGTTCGTTTTGGTCTTGTTTTTGGTATTTGTTATTTATTGCAGTTGGGCTTTTTACTTTATGTTTTAAATCCCTATCTGTCGATAGATCCTTATTATAACCAATTGATAGCAATGCTATTTTATACAGTAATTAATTTTGTAATGAATAAACTTTATACGTTTAAGGCTTAGATATAGATGAAGAAACTTGCAGTTATAGTTCCTTGTTATAATGAGGAATTGGTTATCGCTGAATCTTATCGGCGTACAAAGGAAGCTTTAAAGTCCCTCTCAATTTCTACGGAAATTATTTATATTAATGATGGGAGCCAGGATAAAACTCGTCAAAAATTAGATGAAATTGCTGCAAATGATCCATTTGTAAAGGTGATTCATTTCTCTAGAAATTTTGGGCATCAGCCGGCCGTTACAGCTGGTATTAATCATTGTGACGCTGATTTGGCTGTGATTATAGACGCTGATATGCAAGATCCACCAGAATTAATTCCGAAATTATTAGCTTTACAGGAAAAAGAAAACGCGAATGTGGTGTACTGTGTTCGTAAATCTCGGGATGGGGAAAGTGTTTTTAAGAAACTCACTGCAAAACTCTTTTATCGTACATTGAATTATATGAGCGATGTAAGTTTTCCTGTAGATACCGGAGATTTTCGTTTAATAGATCGAAAAGTAATGGATCAGTTTGACAAACTTCGAGAACGAGGTAAGTATATTCGGGGATTAATTAGTTGGGTTGGTTTTAAGCAAGTACCTTTTTATTATGAGCGAGAGTCGCGAATTGCGGGTGAGACAAAATATCCATTTAGTAAAATGTGGAAGTTTGCTTCGACAGCTATGCTATATTTCTCTAAAAAGCCTTTGTATTTAGCGATAAGCTTAGGGTTTATAGCTGTTTTAGTAGGAATTATATTAGCTATTTGGTTTACATTGGGTAAAATTTATGGTTTTAGTAATGCAGAAACAGGTTGGACCTCAATTATGACTTCAGTCATTTTCTTTGGAGGAGTTCAATTATTAACAGTGGGAGTTTTAGGACAGTATATCGGTATTTTATTTGATGAGGTGAAAGCTCGTCCGGAATACATTATAGATGAAAAAAAGAATTTTTAGTATTATATGATTTAGGTAGAAAAAGGAATCTTCTTGAGAAATTTCCCATTTTCTCAAGAAGACTTCTTTTTTTAGATACTTTTTGCTTGAAACGAACGAATTATCGTACAAATTTGGTTGACTAATCTACGAATATTTTCTTTAGTAAAATCTGGTTTCATTGATTCTTCTAAAGAAATTGGACCAGGAGAAATTGAAAATACACTATGGAATCCAACTTGGGTTAATTCTTTTATGTCTTTGAAACTACCCGTAATAGCAATAATAGGAATCTTTTGTTTTTGAGCTTCTTTCAGAACACCTAAAGGAACTTTTCCCATGATTGTTTGGCTGTCCATCTGACCTTCTCCGGTAATGATTAAATCTGCTCCTGTTATTAATTCTTGAAAGTTTAATGTTTCAAGAATTAATTGTATTCCAGGTTTTAATTCTGTGTTTAAGAATGCAAGAAAACCTCCACCTAATCCGCCTGCTGCTCCTGCTCCAGGATGATTAATAATCTCTTTGCCGGTTGTTCTTTGAATCACTTTAGCAAATGAATACATTCCTGTATCTAATACTTTTACCATTTCTGGATCGGCTCCTTTTTGTGGAGCAAAAGCGTAAGCTGCTCCGGTTGGTCCACAAAATGGATTTTGGACATCGCAAGCAATTGTGAAATGGGCTTCCCTTAAAGTAGAATGAGCTTGGGATGTGTCTATTGAAACTATTTGAGATAAAATTTGACCACCTGTTCCCAATAGATTTCCTTCTTTATCTAAGAAACGAAATCCCAAAGCTTGTAACATTCCTATGCCAGCGTCGTTAGTTGCGCTACCTCCAATTCCAATAAATAGGTTTCGACAACCTTGTTTCAATGCGTCAAGTATCAATTCTCCTGTTCCGTATGTGGTTGTTAACATCGGATTTCTTTTCTCTTTAGGAAGCAAGGTTAATCCATTTACCACTGCCATTTCAATGATTGCTGTTCGTTTATCTTTAGAAAGAATATATTTCCCGTTTATAGGCCTCATAAGAGGATCGTGTGCGGATATTGTTTTATATTCCCCTTTTATGGCAGGTTGTAGAATACCTAAAAGACCTTCTCCTCCATCAGAAATGGGTATCTGAACAATTTGACAGTTAGGAAAAACGGCTTGAATACCTTCTTTTGCTGCTTCTTCTGCTTCTTTGGAAGTAAGACAGCCTTTGAAAGAATCAATTGCGATTATTACTTTATTCATCTATTTTCATTTCTTAGGATCAAAGATATTTAATGTTTTATATTTTGCCATGCCGTTAGTAAATTTTTTTCCTCGTGAGGGTGAAATTTTGCTAGCGTTATGAAAAAAAGTGGTAATCCTTTCGTTTGATGAATTTTATTAGAAAAGTTGTCAACCAATATGTGATTTTAATTTCTAATATTTAATTAATTATATACCTTTGTACCGCTTTGAACGAGAAAAGCAGAAATATGTTTAATTAGTATTGAATTAAGATTGTTGTCTATGCAAAAGTCTGATTGCATCATTGGTGTGGAACATGTTTCTAAATCATTTGGAGACAAGGTCGTATTGAATGATGTGAATTTGTCTGTCCGTAAGGGCGAGTTTGTAACGATTTTGGGGCCGTCTGGGTGTGGTAAAACGACGTTATTGCGTCTAATTGCTGGTTTTCAGACTGCAACGGAAGGGGTTATTACCATTGCGGGAGAGGAAATAACGCAAACACCTCCTCATAAACGCCCGGTCAATACTGTATTTCAGAAATATGCCTTATTTCCCCACCTGAATGTATATAATAATATTGCATTCGGTTTAAAATTGAAAAAACAACCAGAGGCTGTTATAGAAAAGAAAGTAAAACAGGCTCTGAAAATGGTAGGTATGACAGATTATGAGTATCGTGATGTCGATTCTCTTTCTGGTGGACAACAGCAACGTGTGGCAATTGCGCGAGCTATTGTAAATGAACCAGAAGTTCTTTTGTTAGACGAGCCATTGGCTGCTTTGGATCTCAAAATGCGAAAAGATATGCAACTTGAGTTGAAAGCTATGCATAAAACATTGGGAATTACTTTTATTTATGTAACCCATGATCAAGAGGAAGCTTTGACTTTGAGTGATACGATCGTCGTAATGAGTGAAGGGAAAATTCAACAGATAGGAACACCTATAGATATTTATAATGAACCGATTAATTCATTTGTCGCAGATTTTATTGGAGAGAGTAATATCTTAAATGGTATAATGATTAAAGATAAGTTGGTCTCTTTTGCTGGACATGAGTTTGAATGTGTGGATGAAGGTTTTGGAGAACAAGTCCCTGTAGATGTTGTTGTTCGTCCGGAAGATATCTATATATTTGAACCTTCTGACGCAGCTATGCTTACGGGAACAGTTACTTCTTCTATTTTTAAGGGGGTTCATTATGAAATGATGGTGGTGACTCCTGAAGGATATGAGTTTATGGTTCAAGATTATCATTGCTTTGATGTGGGGCAGGAAGTAGGTCTGTTAGTGAAACCTATGGATATTCATGTTATGAAGAAAGAGCGTATCTGTAATACTTTTGAAGGAAAGATGATTGACTCAACACATGTTGAGTTCTTAGGTTGTACCTTCGAATGCAAAGAAGTAGTGGGTATCGCACCGGAAACTTCAGTCAAAGTAGAAGTGGATTTTAAACATGTTATATTGGAAGATAACGAAGAAGATGGTCGTTTAACAGGAGAGGTGAAATTTATTTTGTATAAAGGTAATCACTATCATTTGACTGTATTTACAGATTGGGATGAGGATATATTTGTGGATACAAATGATGTTTGGGATGATGGTGACCGAGTGGGTATTACAATTGCTCCGGAAAATATACGGATTGTTCAATCTAATTAAAAAAGAAAGGAAGTGATAAGTAAAGTTTCATCTTTTTTTATGCGACGTAGGAACTGGACAATTCCTTATGCTTTGTTCCTGGCTGTTTTTGTCGTGACACCTTTGTTGTTAATTGTCTATTATGCTTTTACGGATGCGGAAGGTGCTTTTTCATTAGCTAATTTCCGAAAGTTTATGGTTCATCCTGAAGCTGTAAATACTTTTGTATACTCTATAGGAATTGCTATAATAACAACATTGGCTTGTTTGGTTTTAGGATATCCTGCAGCTTATATATTGAGTAACGAACGATTTAATACACCTAAAACAATGGTTGTATTGTTTATATTACCGATGTGGGTAAATATTTTGATTCGTACGTTGGCTACGGTTGCTTTGTTTGATTTCTTAAATTTACCGTTGGGGGAAGGGGCTTTGATTTTTGGTATGATTTATAACTTTTTGCCGTTTATGATTTATCCGATTTATAATACGTTGCAAAAGATGGATCGTAGTTTGATTGAAGCAGCTCAGGATTTGGGAGCTAATCCCTTCCAGGTATTTATGAAAACAATCTTACCTCTTTCTATGCCGGGGGTAATGAGTGGTATTGTGATGGTTTTTATGCCGACTGTCTCTACGTTTGCTATTGCAGAGTTATTGACGATGAATAATATTAAGTTATTTGGTACAACTGTGCAAGAGAATATTTATAATGGCATGTGGAACTACGGAGCCGCTCTTTCTTTGATTATGTTGATATTAATTGGAGTAACAATTCTTTTTACAAATGAAGAGGATAGTGCTTCTAATGAAGGAGGAGGTGTGATATGATGACTAAATTTATAGCAAAGGCTTATCTTTGGATTTTATTAGCTTTGTTATATTCTCCGATTTTAATTATTATGATCTTTTCTTTTACAGAAGCAAAAGTGTTGGGTAATTGGACGGGATTTTCAACAAAGTTATACAGTTCTTTGTTTGCAGGAGGAGTACAACGTTCATTAGTTAGTGCTTTAGGAAATACTTTTGCAATAGCAATGATTGCGGCAACTGTGTCAACTATATTAGGTAGTATTGCAGCCATTGGTATTTTCAATTTACGTTCTCGTCCTCGTCAGATCATGAATTTTACAAATGCGATACCGATGATGAATGCTGATATAATTACAGGTGTTTCTTTATTCTTGTTATTTGTTAGCTTTGGTATTTCGCAAGGATTTACAACTGTTGTATTGGCACATATAGCATTTTGTACGCCTTATGTGGTACTGAGTGTAATGCCTCGATTGAAAAAAATGAATTCTAATGTGTATGAAGCTGCATTAGATTTAGGTGCAACTCCTTTTCAAGCATTACATAAAGTCATTTTACCGGAGATTCGTCCGGGAATGATTAGTGGTTTTATTTTAGCTTTTACACTGTCTATAGATGATTTTGCTGTTACAATCTTTACGATTGGAAATGAAGGGTTGGAAACACTTTCAACTTTTATTTATGCCGATGCACGTAAAGGAGGTTTAACTCCAGAGTTACGTCCTTTATCTACTATAATTTTTGTAACAGTGTTAGTTCTTTTGATTGTAATAAACAAACGGGCAGAAAAGTCCAAAAGCGAATAAAGGTGAGAAATGAAGAATTGGATTAGAAATATAGTAGGATTACTTGTTCTTTTAGGTATAATGTCTGCTTGTGGACGTTCAGAAGAAGAACGTAGTCGTATTCTAAAAGTTTATAATTGGGCGGATTATATAGATGAGGAGGTCTTAGCGGAGTTCCCCAAATGGTATAAAGAACAAACGGGTGAGGATATTCGTATTATATATCAAGTTTTTGATATTAATGAGATTATGCTTACTAAGATTGAGCGGGGACATGAAGATTTTGATTTAATCTGTCCATCTGAATATATTATTGAACGAATGTTGAAGAAGAACTTACTTCTGCCTATAGATAGAAACTTTGGAAAAACACCCGATTATTTGAATAATGTTTCTCCTTATATACAGGAACAATTGAATAAATTAAGTCAACCGGGACGGAAAACAACGGATTATGTTGTTCCTTATATGTGGGGAACAGCAGGACTTCTTTATAATAAGGAATTTGTTGCAGATGAAACAGTTGAGAGTTGGGATTGTCTTTGGGAACCAAAGTTTAAAAGTAAGATTCTGATGAAAGACAGTTATCGCGATGCTTATGGTACTGCTATTATTTATGCACATACAAAAGAATTGGCTACAGGTGCAGTAACTGTTGAGCAATTAATGAATGATAATTCTCCAGAGGCAATTGCTAAAGCTGAAAGTTATCTGAAAAAGATGAAACCGAATATTGCAGGTTGGGAAGCTGATTTCGGAAAAGAAATGATGACGAAAGGAAAAGCTTGGTTGAATTTTACATGGAGTGGAGATGCAGTTTGGGCTATAGAAGAGGCAGAAGCTGTAGGAGTAGAATTAGACTATGTTGTGCCCCAGGAAGGAAGTAATATTTGGTATGATGGTTGGGCTATACCTAAGTATGCTCGTAATGTAAAAGCAGCCAGTTATTTTATTGACTATATGTGTAGTCCTGATGTCGCTCTACGAAATATGGATGCAATAGGATATGTAAGTGCTGTTGCAACTCCTGAAATATTGGAAGCAAAAATAGATTCGACGATTGAAGAAGTTTCTGATCTTAGTTATTTCTTTGGTCCGAAAGCTAAAAATATTCATATTGATCCAGTACAATATCCGGACAAAAAGGTTGTGGAACGTTGTGCTATGATTCGTGATTTTGGTGATCGAACAGAGTTAGTTCTTGAGATGTGGAGTCGGGTAAAGGGAGATAATTTAAATACCGGAATCGTATTATTGATCTTTGCTGTATTTGGAGTTTTGTTAGTTTGGTTAGTGTATCGTAGGATCCGTCAGTATAAACAACGTAAACGTTTTCATAGACGTCGCCGTCGTCGTTGGTAAGATTCTCCTCGGGAAAAGACTGTTTATTTATGAAAGGAATTAAAAATATAATATTTGATTTTGGAGGTGTAATTATAAATCTCACTCGCAATCGTTGTATAGAAGCATTTGAAAATTTAGGTGTTATAAATGTGCGTGACCAACTTGTTAATAATTACCAGCATAAAGATCTTTTTATGCAGATTGAGATGGGATTAATTACACCTGCTGAATTTCGAAATAGAATCCGACTTTTGACAAGACGCTCCTTAACTGATGAACAGATAGATGAAGCTTGGATTGCTATGCTTGATGATATTCCTATTTATAAACTAGAGTTATTACTAGAACTACGTAAACAGTATAATACAATATTATTGAGTAATACAAATGTGATTCATTGGAAATGGGCTGAGCAAACCTTCTTTTCGTACAAAGGACATCAGGTATCTGATTTTTTTGATAGAATTTATCTTTCCTACCAGTTACATATGGAAAAACCAAATACTGATATCTTTGAGTACGTTATAGAGAATGCGAATATTTCTCCAACAGAAACTCTTTTTATTGATGATGCTATTCCTAATTGTCGTACAGCTGAAACTTTAGGAATACGCACTTATACTCCACAAGCAAGGGAAGATTGGTCACATTTGTTTTGAGTATTAGATGTCTTTTATATTCAATATGTTATAAGATGTTTTGAAATCATATACATCACTTCCATCTACTTTTTTGATATATTCTACAATACGAATTGTAATAGGTAAAATAATGGCCTCATATACGGATTTTAAAATAGCTTGAGTCCCAATCATAATAAGTATTTCATTTGCTGGTATTAGTCCTGCAAATGCAATAGGGAAAAATATCAGAGAATCTGCACTTTCCCCAATTAAAGTGGAAACAATGGCTCGTAAAGAGAAATTTTTCCCTGAAGAAGCAATTTTCATTTTGCTCATTACAAATGCATTTAGAAAAGAACCTACTAAAAATGCTAATAAACTAGCTATAGCAATACGTGGTGCCATTCCAAACACAAAATTGAATCCTTCTTCACCTTCCCAAAATGGTGCTGCAGGTAACATGACTGCAATTTGTGCTAATCCAATAACTAAGAAGTTTGAAAGGAATCCACTCCAAATAATTAAACGGGCTTTCTTAAACCCCCAGACTTCGGCAATACAATCATTGATGATATAGGAGATTGGAAATACAATTACTCCAGCAGTTGCTGTGATACAACCAATTTGAATAACTTTTGTTTCTAACAAATTTGACGCTACTAGGCATATATTAAATAAAATTCCCAATAGCATAAACGGAACGGTTACGGTAGTCGTTTTCTGCATATATCTTGTTTTTTACGAGGTTAATCAAGCACTCGGTGAATAAAAGAAATACTTAAATAAATATTTCGGGCGCAAAGATAAGGTTTTATTTTAGAATTTGAATGAATAACCAATACTAATTCCATTACGATGGTTAACTGTATCGTAATATCCTTTGCTAAAAGTATGATAACGATAATATAGTTCTATACTATTGTGGGTATCTATTTGATAAGTACATCCTGCAGAGTATCTAATTTTATCAGTGTGCATATTTTTCTTTGTATTATTGAAAGGTTCAATATAAAGATAAGGTTCAAATTTTGAAGTTCCAATTTTGTATGAGAGTTTTAATCTGCTCCGTAAAGCATTAGAAGAACCGGATTTTCCTTTTGTGTAGGTACTTTGAAAACGTTCACGTATGGAGACTTTAAAGTTTCCCCAATTATATGAACCTGTAAGATAAAAATAATAACGATGTCGTATATCTTTTATCCCTTTATATTGAATAAAAGACATATAACCTGCACCCCCTAATAAATAGTTAGGTAGAATGCGGTAATTAACTTCTGCTGTTGTTAGAAACCATTCTGCTCTGAAATCAGAACGAAATCGGGTGTCTTCTTCAATAAAAAAAGAAAGACGCTTATATATTTTTCCCGATAAATTGGCTCGAAAGGCAAACCCAGTACCTTCCATAGCATATAACGGTGGAAATAATAGTAAGAGAAAAAGACAATATATAATAAGTTTTTTCATGAAAATAATATATCTTTTGTAATCGTACAAAAGTATAAAAAATCAAAGTCTTTTCATATATATACATTATAATTTACCTAAAAAGTGTTTTTCTAAATATGTATAAAACTTATCCTTATATTGATTTCCAATAGGAATGTAGAGGTCCTTTCCATAAATAATTCGGTTATTGGCAACTGCCGATATTTTTTCTAAGTTTACAATATAAGATCGATGAACTCGCATAAATTTATCAGCAGGTAATCGTTCTTCTAATTTTTTCATACTTAATAGTGTCATGATTGGTTTTTGATTTTCTAAGAAAATACGAATGTACTCATTTTGACTTTCCATGTAAATAATGCTATTTGTGTCTAATCGAATCATTTTGTAGTCTGCTTTTATGAATAGGCTATTATTCTCACTTTCATTTATATTTGTGGATGGAGTGGATACAGAGAATGGAATACTTTGTGCTTTAGACATAAGTTCATATTGGTGTAATGCTTTATTAGCTGCCCGAAGGAAGTCATTGTAGCCAAAAGGTTTCATTAAGTAATCGAGAGCACTTACTCGAAAACCTTCGATTGCATATTCGGTGTAGGCAGTTGTAAAAATAATCATAGGTTTATTTATTAATGATTTTGCGAAATCTACACCGTTTAAATCTGGCATATTGATATCTGTGAAGATTAAATCAATGGGTTCCTTTGCTAAAAAGTCTAGTGCTTCCAAAGCGTTATTGCACGCTTTGACTAAATCTAAAAAAGGAACTTTTTCTATGTATCCTGTTAGTTGCTGTAAGGCCAATGGCTCATCATCTATTGCAATACATCGTATCATAACTGTATAGGAATTATTAAAAGTACACGATATTGATTGTCTTTATTTTCTATATCTAAAGTATAATTTGTATTGTAGAGTAATTGTAATCGCTTGCGTGTATTTTCTAAACCGATACCGATTTGTTTAGTTTTGTGTGTGTTGTATATACTATTTATAATTAAACAGTGTAATTCTTTTTCTTTTATTTCCATAGAAAGTTGGACAAAAGATTCGTGTTGATAGCTAATTCCATGTTTGAAAGCATTCTCTACGAAAGAGATAAATAACAATGGTGGTATTTGAATGTTGGGTATTTCTTTGGGTAGAGATACATGAATCTTAACTTGTTCTGTGTATCTAATTTTCATAAGTTCTATGTAATTAGAAAGAAAATGAATCTCTTTTTCAAGAGGAACAGAAGATAAAGAAGATTCGTAAAGAACATAACGCATAATTTTGGATAACTCTAAAACTGTCTTTTGAGCTTTCTCCTTATCAATATCTATTAGTGCATGAATATTATTTAAGGTATTCATGAAAAAATGTGGATTGATTTGATGTTTTAGATAGATTAGTTCAGCTTCAGAAGCCTGCTTTTGTAATTCTTTCATTTTATGCTCATCACGAATGGATTTAAATAGGAACTTGATAGCCATATTTATTCCAATAATTAGTATAATGAGTAAAAAAAGAGGAAAAAGCATAGGAAAATGGAAAAATCCAATTCCTGGCTTTGGTGGTGTTTCCGGATTGAATCGATGATCTGGTATAGGTTTTTCTAGATGGATTCGCTCTTGTCCTAAAGGGGGACGCTGTCCGGATCTTTCCACAAATTCTCGATTTACCCAAGGAGGACGATTCGCAGGTATATCTCGTTTGGGCATAGATTGTAAACAGACAATGGAAATTAAAATGATACCACAAGTCGTAAACAAATATAGCCATGACTTTTTACGGATGAGTAAAAAGGGAAGTAAGATGTAGTTATGAATTAGAAACAGGATAAAGAGCGGACAAAGCATTTTCCATATTTGGAAAGTCGCTTCCCAATTGATACCTGATGAGCTACGGGATTGATCTAAATCCCATAAAGGTATAATAAAGAAGATTACCCATATAACTAGGTAAATAAGATTTTCTAAAAGTTTAAGTCTACGTTCCTGCTTCTCCATATCCATCTATATTGGTAAACAAAAATAAGATGTTACTTTCCGAATAAAAAAAGAAATCGGTAAACAGTAGACTTTTATCGATGAAAGCAGAAAATAGATAGTTATTCTGCGATTCTTTATTAAAAACACCTGATGTATCCCAAAGAGAAGGAATCATATAGATTATCCTTCATCCCGTGTGTGTAGCGAAAAGAGATGATATTCTTTTTGATTTCGTATCGTAAATTATTACGCCAATGAATAGGACGGTCCCCATTATTCTCATACCCATAGAATCCGGCTATGTTGGTAGAGAATGTAAATCCTCTATGTTTTCCTGTAAGTCCGGCTCCGTATGCTATTGCGTCATTTTGTCGATGTACTAAATCATTCGTTGTCCAGCAGTAAAAACCTACTAAAGCTTGCATACGGATAGATGACTTATTGTCTGTACTTTCCCAAAGATTTCTTCCTATATTGGCGTCGAACCAGTAGGAAGCTGCGTCTGTAAAACGAGCATCACACAATCGTCCTCCACTTGCAGTTTTAATATTAGCACTGATTACTATATCTACCCATTTCTTACTTCTTAATACTTGGAAGAAGGAACCAATAATAATATCTCCATTGTACTTAATGGGACTTTCTACATCTACGGCAAATCGTTCGTCGCGTGTTTCTGGAGTCAATTTATATTTTTCTTTAAAACACCAACTGATTTCCATTCCCGCACGACCGCGGAAAAAAGGAAGTAAGGCACGTCCTACAACATCCCATGTTTTATCACCCGTATAATGATGGTATTCTCCTCGTATCTCAACCTCATAGCGTTCGCTAACCAATCCGTCTCTCATTTCCGGAATAGGAAAAGCGTTTGGACCAAAATAGCGTGGAGAATAAATGAGATATTCAGTCTTGTCTCGCCAACTATCATTCTCAGCTTGTCCTGAAAGGTTTGAGAATACAAATATGAATGAGACTAATAATATTCTAAAGAAATATTTCATAATGAGTATTTTTTTCTTCAAGCCACAAAAGTACATATTTCGGATGATATTATTATATTTGTTCATTGAATCTTTAAAACTTAAAAATCCATGAAACAATTACATTTCGGAAAAATCTTATGGAGCGTAATGTTCCTTCTTTTTGTTTGTACGATTTCAGCTCGTAAACCGATAAAAACTTTATTAATAACTGGACAGAATAATCATAATTGGCCGGTGAGTCATGTTGTGTTGAAGCAGATCTTAGAAAATTCAGGTTACTTTAAAGTGGATTTCGCCATTTCTCCGGAGAAGGGAAAAGATATGTCTAATTTTATTTTAGATTTTACTGCTTATCAATTGGTTGTCTTGGATTATAATGGTGATAGCTGGCCGGAGGAAACAAATCAGCGCTTTTTGCAATATGTACAAAACGGCGGTGGAGTTGTTGTTTATCATGCTGCTGATAATGCGTTTGCTAAGTGGAAAGAGTATAATTTAATCTGTGCATTAGGCGGTTGGGATGGAAGAAATGAGAATTCAGGACCGTATGTTTATTGGAGAGACGGACGTTTAGTGAAAGATAGTTCTGCCGGTCTCAGTGGTTCACATGGAAATCAACATGAATATGTTTTGAATGGACGAGACAAAGAACATCCGATTATGAAAGGATTACCACTTAAGTGGCGTCACGCAAAAGATGAATTATATGACCGTATGCGTGGACCCGGTAATATCCAGAGCATATTGTATACAGCTTATTCAGATAAAGAGACAAGAGGTTCCGGGCGTGAAGAACCTTTGGTTTTTACCGTAGATTATGGAAAAGCACGTATCTTTCATACGATGTTAGGACATGCCGGAGAAACAGTAGAGGATAATATCGCAATGCAATGTACCGGTTTCCAAGTTCTTCTGCTTCGTGGCGCAGAATGGGCTGCAACAGGAAAAGTAACTCAAAAAGTTCCTAAAGATTTCCCTACGGAAAATACATGTTCTTATCGTAAGGATTATAAATGATTATAGAAAAGGGCAAGTTTGATTCTTGCCCTTTTCTATTTTTGTTGAATTATAAAGGATATTCCTCGAATGCATATAAAATTGTAGACAAATATCTTTCTCCTGTATCAGGTAATAAAGCCACAATTGTCTTTCCTGCGTTTTCTGGTCGTTGTGCCAACTGTGTTGCTGCATATACCGCTGCACCGGATGATATTCCTACCAGCAATCCTTCTTTCTGAGCTAATTCACGAGAAGTACGAATGGCATTGTCTCCTTCTACAGTAATGATTTCATCAACAACAGAACTGTTATACGTTTTAGGGATGAATCCTGCCCCAATTCCTTGGATTTTATGAGGACCGGGTTTCCCACCGGAAAGGACTGGAGAGTCAGTCGGTTCTACTGCTACAATTTTAATTTGGGGATTATGCGCTTTCAAGCCTTTTCCTACACCACTTACAGTTCCTCCTGTTCCAACTCCTGCTACAAAGATATCTACTTTTCCGTCTGTATCACGCCAGATCTCTTCAGCTGTAGTAGTAACATGCTTTGCCGGATTCGCTGGATTTTCAAACTGTTGTAAAATGATAGAACCGGGCGTTTCATTACGTAGAGCTTCTGCTTTAACAATAGCTCCTTTCATACCTTCTGCTCCCGGAGTTAGAACTAAATGGGCTCCTAATGCTTTCAATAAATTTCTCCGTTCCATACTCATTGTGTCAGGCATAGTCAGGATTAATTTATAACCTTTAGCGGCTGATACAAAAGCCAAGCCTACCCCTGTATTTCCACTGGTTGGCTCGATGATGGTTGCACCGGGTTTCAGAAGACCTTTTTCTTCAGCGTCTTCAATCATCGCTAAGGCGATACGATCTTTTACACTACCGGCTGGATTGAAATATTCCAGCTTCCCGATAACTTTCGCTTTTAACTCTTTACTTGCATTGAAGTTTTCAAACTCTAACAACGGTGTATTTCCTACAAGGTCGATTAGTTTTTTTACTATGTGTGCCATTGGATAAATAATTTAATAATTATGTATTTATTACCTATTAAGTAGGCGTCTCATTGTTTGCATTTTAGCTTCCGTCTCTTGCCACTCGCTTTCCGGTTCGGAAGAGGGTAGGAGTCCACTACCTGCGTATAAAACAAGCCGATCAGAAAGGATGTTCATGCAACGCAGGTTTACATATAAGTCGCTTTTCCCTTCGGGTTCTAACCAGCCGATAAAACCTGAGTAATACTGCCGGTCGTATCCTTCATTCTCTTGAATAAACCGATACGCTTTTTCCTTGGGCAGTCCGCAGACAGCAGGAGTAGGATGTAATCGCTTTAATAAATCTCCCAACTTTTTATTGTTGGGTAAAGGAAAACAAAAGTCACTTTTCAGATGAGCCAGTTCTCCGGCACGTACAGGCTTTGGAACTGTTTCTGTTGGTTGGATATCCAACGAGTGTAATTGTTTACGGATATAGAAAGCGACATATTCTTGTTCTTCCCTGTTTTTACTATCCCATTGGATTGGCAGTTCTCCGTTTTGAAGCGGTTGAGTCCCAGCTAATGCTACAGTATGCCATTCTCCTTTTTCCCCGGAGAGAATAATTTCGGGTGTACTACCAAGCCAAGTCCCCGTTTCGGGGGTATGACAAAGATAGACGTACGAATAAATGTAGCGCTTCATTGCTTTATGGAACGCTACGGCAGGCGAAAAATCAGCAGTACTTTCTTCTGTTTGATGGCGTGAGAGCACCAACTTATCGAACTCGTTTCGGCGGAGCGGATCGATGAAGAGTTGAAAACGATAGTTGTAATCTTCTTTATTTTTCTCTGCGCATCGGATTTTAGTTTCATGCCTATGAAACTTTTGTTCCCTGCCTATGAAACTTTTGTTTCCTGACGATGGAACTTTTCGGGAATCAGGACGAATCAAAACAATCGGGTGCAGCTCATCTACATGGAATGGGGCAATTACAAAACCGCTTTGCTCATCCAAATCTTCAATATTGTAGAAAAGACGGACAGAACCAGAGGTTTGCATGGCGAATTGAGGAGATTCTCCGGGAATACGCCAGAGGGCAAAGCTCTGATTCTCTTTAATGAGTGTATCTATGATATCACAAGTACTTTTCTCTTCAGGTGTCATTTCTTTTTCAATATACTGTTAATCACCCGAACAGAAGAAACCAATTTGTCTGTAGAGGTAAATACATCAACGTTCCACACATGCGAAGAACGTCCTTTATGAAGAATAGTCCCGACAGCACGTACGGTATCTCCTTCGTGCGCCGATGACATATGATTTCCACTTACTTGCATTCCGACTACAATTTCATCCGGTTTTGCTAAAATCATAGACCCTAATCCTGCTACAGTTTCTGCCAGTGCCAATGTTGCTCCCCCATGTAAGATTCCAAAAGGTTGGCGAGTCCGTTCGTCTACCGGCATAGTCGCTTCTACCCGTTCTTCCGAAGCGTATGTGTATTGAATCCCCAAGTTTCCCATTAGCGCATGCTTTGCCCGCATGTTGAGCTGGTCAAGAGGAACTTCGGCGGGGCGGATATTTGAAAGGATTATTCGCTCTACAGCAATAGCTACACCCTCTTCTTCGTTGGATAATGTAGTTTTATCTACACAAGCTTTTACCGAATCCTCTGCGTTTCCCATTGCAATACCTATACCGGCCAATTGCAGCATGGTAACGTCGCATATGCCATCACCTATTGCGATTACCTCTTCGGGCTGGATAGATAATTTAGTCAGTAAAACACCTAATGTATTACCCTTATTAATGAATTGAGGAACAACTTCTAAGAAATAGGGTTCAGAACGAAAAGCGTCCAGTACACCGTCTAAGCGTTTCTTCCAATGGTTCTCCAACCCGATTAATGCCTCTGTGTCATCGCTTACCAGTACACATTTACAAGGAGCAAAGTCAACAGCTTCTGCGAAATTGTTGGCTCCGATAACACGCATATTGTTTAGTTGCGCCTCTTGTATGACGTATGGATTTTCTGGCTTATTTGTTAAAATAAAGTCCTTGTGGTAAGTAAAAATGGCAAAGTTGTTTTTCTTTGCTTTCTTTTCAAGATAGGGGATCCATTCCGGATCGATACGTTTTTCGAATAGCAGCTCTCCTGTTTGGACATTAATCATTTGTCCTCCGTTGTAGGAGAGAACATATCCTCCGTAATGATTCAATTCCAGTTTCTCAGCGATGGACATGATACCATTAGTAGGTCTCCCTGAAGCCAATACAATATGTACTCCCATTTGCTGTACTTTCAATAGAGTCGCTAATGTGCGAGGAGTAATCTCTTTTTGCTTGTTGAGCAATGTTCCGTCAACGTCAAGAACTAATAATTTATACTTCATGACCGATCTCTTTTTTAAGTTGATAATACAAATTTAAGGAAAACACTGGAAAAACGAAGAAAATAGAAAGAATAATGAAATATAATAAGAGTAAATAGTTATTTTTGTCATTAGACAGTTTAGTAATCATAAAATACATATTTATATGAAGAAACTTATTTTTCTTTCGCTTTTAGGGGGGATGATTGGTTGTGCTGCTTCTTCATCCTTAAAGAATAAAACTGAAGATTCTAATAGTGCAAAAGTTTATCGGAATCCGGTTATAGATAAAAGTCTTCCAGACCCCTCTGTAATTAAAGGGGATGATTCTTATTTTTATCTGTACGCAACAGAAAATATACGTAATCTTCCTATCCATCGTTCAAAGGATTTGATTAATTGGGAGTTTATGGGTACTGCTTTTACCAATGAGACACGACCAAACTTTGAAGAAAAGGGAAGTATTTGGGCTCCGGATATTAATAAGGTAGGAAATAGGTATGTATTGTATTATTCAATGTCTGTTTGGGGTGGTGAATGGACTTGTGGAATCGGATGTGCGACGGCAGATAAACCGGAAGGGCCTTTTACCGATAGAGGAAAACTCTTCCGAAGTAATGAAATAGATGTGCAAAACTCAATAGATCCTTTCTATATAGAGGATAAAGGGAAGAAGTATCTTTTCTGGGGAAGTTTTCGGGGAATCTATTACATAGAACTATCAAAAGACGGACTCTCTTTGAAAGAAGGAGCTAAACCTCAGCGGATAGCAGGAACGGCCTATGAAGGAACTTATATTCATAAAAGGAAAGGATACTATTATCTCTTTGCTTCTGTTGGAAGTTGTTGCGAGGGGTTGAAAAGTACATATACGACAGTAGTAGGACGCTCTAAAAGTCTTTTTGGTCCTTATTTGAATAAAAAAGGGGAACGTATGCTGGATAATAAACACGAAATATTGATTCGTAAAAATGAAGCATTTGTAGGAACCGGACATAACTCTGAGATTGTTACGGATAAAGCTGGTAATGATTGGATTTTTTATCATGCAGTCAAGGTGGCAAATCCGAAGGGACGTGTTCTTATGATGGATAAGGTGGAGTGGATAGATGGTTGGCCTTTTGTAAAGGAAAGTACAGCTTCTTTAGATTCGGAGGTACCTGTCTTTTAGTCTGAAAGTATTTAGTATTGGTAAAGGATATGATTATTGAGATTGTAAAATGGGGAATGTTATGAAAAGAATAAGTTTGTTTTGTCTTATAGGAGCTATTGGGTTGTTGTTTTCTTGTACTTCTGATACAATTACAATAAAAGGAAAAGTAAAGAATGTCGGAGGTGAAACTGTTCTTTATAATAGAACAATTCAAGGAGTATATTCAATGATTCCGGATACCCTACACTTGCAAAAAGATAGCTCTTTTATAATAAATGTATCAAGCAGTGAGGGAGAACGTTTTAGTTTCTTTGGTTTAAGTATGGGACAATTAGGATCTTTTTTCTCACGGCCGGGTACAACGGAAGTAGAGATTGATCTTTTAGCGGATGATGCAGATACAAGATTGCTTGTATTGGATGGGAAGAATAGGGAGACTGAACTCCTTCTGGAAGTCGAACAAGATCGACAGAAGAAAAAATGGAAGATAGCTAAAGATACGAACCCTGCTTCTGTCTATCAAAAGATAGTTACATTAGCCAAGTTATATGATAAGAAGTTGGTCGATGTTGATGATGTTTTTAGGCAGAAAGCACGACAGAATATTAGAATGCAATTGCTTTTTGCCTTTGAACAGAAGTTTAAGGAGGAATATTGTCGAGTATATGGACAAACAAAACAGGAGTGGATAAATACATTCCTGAAAGTGATAGAGTTTGTTGAGCTAAATAATCCGAATAATGTTTTTTCGCCTGTTTTTACGGAGGTTATTCAAAATGTAGCCGAGATTCAGCGTTTTGAAATCCAGAAGTCTGCAGCTAATACTCAAAGTCAGGATAAGAAGAATGAGGTTTTGTTTGGTTGGTACGAGAAAGAACTTCAAGGTCTTGTGCGAGAAGTTGCTTTGGCACAAATTATTTTACAAGATTATAAAACGGAAGCTTATGAGGAATCGATTGAAGCTTTGTATGACCGTTTTCTAAAACTTTATCCAGAGAGCTTATTGAAACCTTTCTTAGAGGAGGCTGTGGCGAAAAATAAGTTCTTTAATGAAACTGTAATGTCTTCTAATGTCCATATCTTAGATTCTGAAGAAATTCAGAGTTTGAATGATTTGTTGAGTCGTTATCGAGGCAAAGTTGTATATGTTGATATATGGGCTACGTGGTGCTGGTCTTGTCGAAAGGCTTTTGAACATATAGCTCCTCTACTTCAATATGCAAAAGAACGGGATATAATACTTTTTTTTATCTCTGTGGATGATTTATCTAAAAGATCGAAATGGATTAAGATGGCTAATTTTTATAATCTTCAAGGAGAACACGTAATTGTAAATGAAGCTTATGAGTCAGATTTAAATGAGAAGTTTGGAACAAGTGGACATCTGTTCTTGCCTCATAGTGCGATTATTAATAAGAAGGGAGAAATACAATTTCGTAAAGCTGCGGGACTTGAACAGTTTGATAAGTTGAAAGAGCAGTTAGAAGAGGCTTTACATTAAGCCTCTTCTACATTGTTTCTTTGTGGATTTTGATTACTTCTCCTTGTTGTTTAATATAATTATAGAGCTCTCTATAAAACTTATGTTGTGTGAGTGTTGAAGCATCTCCGAGTATTATTAGTTTCATGCGGGCACGCGTAATAGCAACATTCATTCGACGCAAGTCGTTAAGAAAACCAATTTGTCCCTGTGTATTAGCTCGGACAAGACTAATCATTATCACATCCCGTTCTTGTCCTTGAAAGCCATCTACAGTATGAACGGTGATAAATTTCCGAAAAGGTTTAAAGAACGAATTTCGTTTGATGAGTCCTCGGATATATTGTACTTGTGACTTATAAGGAGAGATAAGCCCAAAGTCAATATGTTCCTCTAAAATTCTATCTCGACCTATTTTTTCAATGTAAGATTGCAAGTTTGATACTAATAGAATAGCTTCTTCTTTATTTATACGACTTACACTATCTGTCTGCTGTTCCTCTTCAAATTGACAGTCTGCTGTATCTACCCAAACAATGGGTGTGTCATATTCTAAAATCCCCCGATATCTGACTTCTGAAGCAGACTGTAGTTTATCATGGTAGAACCAATGTGAGGAAAAACGCATAATATCATCGTGCATTCGATATTGTATTGTTAAGAGAGATAAAGCTTCTGGCTTACGTTGTGATACCTTTTGCATGAGGGTTTGGTCTAATCCTCTGCGAGCTGCCTCTATACATTTGATTGTCGGAGGTAACTGATGATGGTCTCCGGCTAAAATGACTCGGTCTGCTTTCCCTATAGCAATCCAACAAGCTGCTTCTAACGCTTGGGCTGCCTCATCAATGAAAAGAGTAGTAAAAGAGTGATTGGTTAATACTCGATTGTCTGATCCAACCAAAGTGCATGCGACAACACGTGCCTCTGCGAATAAGTCTGTATCTATCTTTACCTCTAACTCTGTCGCTCTAAAGCGAAGACGAGAAAGGCGATTACGAGCAGTCTCTTTGTCACTGTAATTCATCTTTCGCAGATTTGATTGTATCTCTCGAATCGCTTTTCGAATACCCCATAGTTCTACATAGTCTGGGTGAGACTCAAAACGTCTTTCATAAGTATAAGAAAGCATTTTATCATTAACCCTTGTTGGGTTCCCTATGCGTAAAACAGAAATACCTCGATCTACTAATTTCTCTGATATCCAATCAACGGCTGTATTACTTTGGGCACAGACTAATACTTGATTTTCACGATGGAGTGTTTCATAAATGGCCTCAACCAAAGTTGTTGTTTTCCCAGTTCCTGGAGGACCATGTACTATGGCTACTTCCTTAGCAGCTAATACGTGGTTTACTGCCTCTTCTTGTGATGGATTTAACCAGGGAAAACGGATAGGGAATAGGGTGCGCCTACTAATAGAACTTTTCCCTAATAGAACGTCCCGAAGGTAGGCCAATCGATTTCCCTTGGCTTTCATAACGTTTGTCAAGGCATTAAACATCGTTTTATAACTAGTCTCGTCAAAGTAGAGTTGGACTCCTACATCAAGAGTATTTTGTAGCTCTATTAGCGTGTTTAGTGAGGGGAGTACAACAACCATACAATCTTCTTGTACATAGCTGATCACTGCTGAGAAGTTTAGGTACTTCGGTTTACCTTTCAAATCAGTTGTAAAGAAACAGACAGGTCGCCCATATTCAAAATAGTGTTCAATTTCTTTGTCCTCTTTACGGCTAACTTCAATGACGAGCTGGTTGAGAGAATTATAATAGCTTTTCCCGACTGTAATGGGATACCAACAATATCCTTGTAAGATACGTCGATGTATTCCAGCCTGTTCTGTTTGTTCCTGAAACATCTCTTTTTCATATTCAAACTCTTTTTGCAGTAACTCATATTGGAGTTGAAGCTCTTGTTGAGGAGATTGTATAACCATTTCTTGTACGAATTTACTTGTACAAAAGTACAATAAAAAACAAACTTTCATTCTCTGTTATCAATTAATAAACTACCTTTGCCGCTATGAATAAAAAGGAAAAAACTATATCCATGAATAAAACAGTTCAAGCACAAATTATAGATTTAATCCACCAAGAAGTTATTCCGGCTATCGGTTGTACGGAACCAGTAGCTGTAGCTTTGGCCACAGCAAAAGCTACGGAAGTATTAAATTGTAAACCGGAGAGAATAGAAGTCTTTTTAAGCGCTAATATATTAAAGAATGCAATGGGAGTGGGTATTCCTGGTACCGGTATGGTGGGATTACCGATTGCTGTTGCTTTAGGTGCATTAATAGGTAAATCTGAATACGGATTGGAGGTACTACGGGATTTGACTCCGGAGGCATTGGCTGAAGGAAAGCAGTTCATAAAGGAACGACGCATTCAAATCGCTTTAAAGGAAAACGTTGATAAGCTTTATATAGAAGTAGCTTGTACAGCTGGTGCGGAAAGTTCTCGGACCATTATTTCTCGTGAACATACCCATATTGTCTATGTCGAAAAGAACGGAGAGGCCCTCACTGATTTGAGGAAAGAGGAAATCGTTTCGGATAGTTCTGATGAAGAGGATACGCTTAAACTCTCTTTCTCTACAGTCTATGAGTTTGCTATGGAAATGCCGATAGAGGAGATTCGCTTTATTTTGGAGACTGCCAACTTGAATAAGAAGGCTGCCGAAGCTTCGATGAAAGGACACTTTGGACATACTGTTAGTAAGACCGTCTCTGGTGTTTACGGACGTAAGTATATGGGAGATTCTGTTTTTACCCGTATGCTGTCCATGACGGCTGCCGCCTGTGACGCTCGTATGGATGGAGCCATGATTCCTGTGATGAGTAACTCTGGAAGTGGGAACCAAGGAATTGCAGCCACTTTACCCGTTGTATCGTTTGGGGAAGAGATAAAATGTTCGGAAGAGCAATTGATTCGTGCTTTGATGTTAAGCCACTTGATGGTGATATATATTAAGCAGAGCTTAGGACGTCTGTCTGCTTTATGTGGTTGTGTAGTCGCTGCGACAGGAGCCAGTTGCGGAATTACCTATTTAATGGGAGGTAGTAAGACACAGATTTCGTATGCGATTAAGAATATGATCGGGAACATTACGGGGATGATTTGCGATGGCGCCAAACCCAGTTGTGCCATGAAAGTTTCCAGTGGAGTCTCTACTGCTATGTTATCGGCTTTAATGGCGATGGAAGATAAAGTTGTAACCTCTGTGGAAGGTATCATCGATGAAGACGTGGATAAATCAATAAAGAACTTGACTTCGATTGGTTCTATCGGTATGGAATCAACAGACCGATTGGTTTTGGATATTATGACCGGGAAGAGTTGACAGAGTTATCTGCCAACTCCCTTCAGGTCATTCCCTGAGATATTCTGGAATACCTTTAACCCGAATTCGGGGATGATTGCTAATACATGATCGAAAACATCTGACTGGATATTCTCATAAAGTACCCATTCCTTTACAGAAGAGAAAAAGTAAAGCTCAATCGGGATACCAGTCTCGGTCGGCTGTAACTGTCTTACCATGCAAGTGAGCTCTTTACTTACCTCCGGAATACTCCTCAAATAGTTGACTAAGTAGGCACGAAAGACACCGATATTAGTCTGCCGTTTCCCGTTAACCTGAATGCTTGCGTCTATGTTGTGCTCTTGGTTATAGTTATGCAGTTCCGCCTCTTTACGGTCAATGTAGTCTGTCAGTAAAGAGATCTTACGGAACTTCTCTAACATCTCCGGCGTACAGAAGCAAACACTGTTCATATCAATATTTATCGACCGCTTAATTCGGCGCCCCGGCGACTCTGCCATGCCTCGCCAGTTCTGGAAGGCGTCACTGACTAAAGCATACGGAGGTATGGTTGTGATGGTATTGTCGAAGTTTCGCACCTTAACTGCATTTAGAGTTACCTCCAGTACCGTCCCGTTGGCTCCATACTTCTCCATAGTGATCCAATCACCCGGATGTAGCATATCATTATAGGATAGCTGAATGCCAGCAACGAACCCTAAGATCGTGTCTTTGAAGACCAACATCAGTATGGCTGCCGAAGCCCCCAGTCCGGTGAATAGAGTGACCGGAGATTTCCCGATCAAGATACTGATGATTAGGATGGTTCCGATACAGTATATGCAGACCTGCAATAACTGGATGAATCCCTTGAGCGGTCTGTTTTTCAGTACCTCCTTCCGGTTGTAGACTTCGTGTATCACATCCAAGGAAGCCGTAACGAAGCGTAGGGAGACTGCAACGATATAAACCTGGCAACCCATCTGCAGAAAGCTCAGCAGCTTAGACGGCTCGTCGGGCGGGAAGGCCAACGGCAACAGCACGTACACCAAGATCGCCGGTATCATGTGCATTAGCTTATGGATGATCTTCCGTTCGACAATGAGGTCATCCCATTGGTTCTTCGTTTTCTCCGCCAAGCGTTTGAACATGTTGAGGAAGAAGTACCGGCAAACGTAGTCGATTCCCACCGCAATTAGGATAATCAGGATGAAAACGATGAGATTGTCTATCTCTGTTGCCGCGTCACTAATAATGCCCCATTCGATGAGGCGGTCATTTACCCATTTCTGTATTGTATGCATAGATGATCTTGTATTTAGTCGGGCAAAACTACAAACAAATTTCCAATCCATTAATCAGAATATTGGTAAACCTTCAACTCAAACTGTGGTACCATCGCAAAGAGGTGGTCAAATATGTCCGATTGTATCCGCTCGTACTCTCTCCACACCTTGTTTCGTGAGAAGAAATAGATTTGGATGGGGACGCCATACTCGGTCGCTTGCAGCTGGCTGATGATTAGGTCCAGCTCCGTATTGACAACGGGCAGGCTACTCAGATACCTTTCTACATAGACGCGGAAAAGCTGGGAGTTCGTCGGGATGGCTTCCGCCTCCGGCTGATAGTCTGATAGCAACGGGATGGCTTGGCGAATGCGGTTCAGCAGCTCCGGCGTACAGAACTTGATGGTATTCAAATCCAGCACGATATTCTTCTTCACCCGCCTTCCTCCGGATTGCACCATCCCCCGCCAGTTCTGGAAGGAGCTGTTGACTAACGTGTAGGGCGGAACCGTCGCTATCGTATTGTCGAAGTTCTGTATCTTCACCGTATTCAGCGTAATCTCCTGCACAATCCCGTTCGCATTGGCGCTGGGCACCGTAATCCAGTCGCCGGGTCGCAGCATGTCATTCGCTGAAAGCTGAATACCGGCTACGAATCCCAGGATCGTATCGCGAAAGACTAACATCAGAATCGCTGCCGAAGCCCCCAAACCCGTAAACAGGCTGGCGGGCGACTTATTGATAAGGATACTGATGATGATGATTCCGCCGATGAAGAAAAGCAGCACCTGCAAAATCTGCATAAGCCCCTTAATCGGTCGGTCCTTGCTGCTCGGCCGTTGGTTGTAGAGATCCAAGAAGGCTAGCAGGAGACTGTTGAACCCTAAGAGGATGGCAAACACGATGTAGATGGCGGACACCTTCTGCGAGAGGGTCAGCAGCTCCCTTCCCTTGATGAACGCAAAAGGCAGCAGCGTGTACACCAGCACGCCGGGGATGATGTGAATCAGATGATGGGGCACTTTGCGCTGAAGCAGGGTCGCGACCCAAGGCGTGTGAGAATGCCGGACGAGCCGCTTCAGGCTGCCTACGAAGAGCGCCTGACTCACGTAGTTCACACCGATGGCTACCACGACTAACAGACCGGCAATCACGATCTCGTCGATGTGATTCGCCCACTTAGGGTCTACTCCCCAATGAATTAGGATGTCATTCATCCAGCTGCCCAAGTTCATCATACGACCGTCTTTTAGGAGATAACAATCGGCTTCTTGATTTGTTTGCGGACGCCCATTTGGTCTCTAAAGACGAAACCGAATAGTCGCGGAGGTAGCGACCGGTAAGTCGCGCCTCCAGCGACTGGTAAGTCGCGACACCCGCGAATGGAAAGGGGAGCGGAAAAGAGACGGAAAGAGGCTCTTTTTTAGGGTGTAGAGGTGATTTGGTGTCGGATTTACTAAAAACGTTGTATCTTTGTGAAAGATATAGTACAGATAATAATCGGACCGTGAAATAAAAAATAAGGATGAAGTCATTTACGTGTTGCTCTTATCAATCCTTTGCGGAGGATTTGGGTATGCTGAAAGTAGTAGAGTGCAAGCTCGAAAACGGACTGACCGTCTGGCTGAACGAAGACCATAGCCAGCCGAAGGTGTTCGGGGCTGTCGTGGTGAAGGCCGGAGCGAAGGATTGTCCGGATACGGGGATTGCACATTACTTTGAACACATGATGTTTAAAGGGACAGATCGTATCGGAACGTTGAACTACGAAGCCGAGAAGCTCCTCTTGGACGCTATCGCCAAGAAATACGACGAACTGGCGCAGACGGAGGACGAGAAGGAGCGGGCACGCTTGCAGAGCGAGATCAACGAGCTGAACATCCGCTCATCGGAGTACGTGATCCCTAACGAGTTTAACCGACTGATCAACCGCTTCGGAGGGTCCGACCTGAATGCAGCGACCTCTTACGACGCAACGATATACTTCAATACCTTCTCACCGCAGTATATGGCCCAGTGGGCAGAGATTAATAGCGAACGGCTGGTGAACCCCGTATTCCGCCTCTTCCAAAACGAGCTGGAGACGGTCTATGAAGAGAAGAATATGTATGGAGACTTCATCGGAGGGAAGATCATGGAGGTACTGTTGGCACGCTACTTCGGATCCCACCCTTATGCCTATCCGATTATAGGTAGCACGAAGAACCTGAAGAATCCGAGTCTGACTGCTATGCGCAAGTTCTTTGAAGACTACTACGTAGCCTCCAACATGGCGTTGATACTAAGCGGCGACTTCGACTCAGCGGAGGTGCTGCCCATTCTGAGAAAGACCTTTGCCCGAATCCCGGCAGGACCGGCGCCGGAGAAGCCGAAGGTCGATCTGCTTCCCTTCAAAGGGAAAGAGACGATGACGGTGAAGTTCCCGATACCCTTCATCAAAGGGATGGTGTTAGGCTTCCGAGGACTACCGGCTAACCACGAAGATCAGGTGGCGTTGAATATCGCCGTAAACCTCCTGAACAATGCCAACGGGACGGGCTACTTGGACAAACTGATGGTCGAGCACAAGCTGCTGGGAGCGGTCGCAATCAACGAAAGCATGAACGACACCGGTATCCTGGCAATCGCAGTCATGCCCAAGCTGATACTGCAGTCCTATTCCCATGCCGAAGCGATGGTGTGGAACGAAATAGACCGTATCAAGCAGGGAGACTTTACGGAGGAGCAGTTCGACAGCTTGAAGTTGGAACAGAAGCGGTCGTACGCCTCTGCGCTGGAGAATATAGACTCCCGTGCGACAGTGATGATGAATCTCTTCTCGCAGGGAAAGCATTGGAGCGACTACTTGGACGAGGTGACCCGAATCGAGGCAATCACGAAAGAGGATGTCGTGAGAGTCGCCCAGAAGTATTTCACTACAAGCTACCTGTGTGCGACAAAGAATACGGGTAAGTATCCGAAGGATGATCTGCCCAAGCCGGCCTTTAAGCCCGTTATACCCCGGAACGCAGAAGCCTCCTCGGAGTATGCGAAAGAGCTGGAGAAGTTGCCGGAGCTGACCGTTACTCCCCGCTTCATCGACTTCGAGAAGGATGTACAGACAATGGTGCTGACACCGTTGGTCACACTCTACAAAACGCAGAACCCGTTGAACGACATCTTTACGTTCAACATCTCCTACGGGATAGGCTTCTTGGAGCAACCGGAGTTGACACAGTTAGTCAGCTATTTGCAGTTCTTAGGGACGGAGTCTATGCCGTACGAACAGTTACGGAATCGCCTGCAGTCGTTAGGAAGCACGTTTGCCTTCGACGTAACGGCAGACACTTTCACTATGCGGGTGACCGGGTTCGACAATCGTATAGACGAAACGCTGGAAGTCGTGGGCGAATTTATTCGTCACGCGCAGGCAGACGATAAGAAGTTACGCCAGATTGTGGATGAAGCCAAGGTTACAGAAAAGGCCTTTTTCAAGTCCGGCGATAATGTGGCGTCAGCACTGTTGGAGAAGGTTAAGTATGGCGACCGGTCTCGCTATCTCCGCAAACTCTCTTTGTCACAGATTAAGAAGTTGAAAGGGGAGGAGCTGCTGGCGGTGTATGAGAAAGCGAGAAGCATATCCTGTGATATACACTATTGTGGCACGTTGCCTTTGGAAGAGCTGGTAGAGTCCGTACGTCAGCACATACCGTTGGAGCAGGTGACAGTTGCTTCTAACTCACCTTTCCACCGAGAGCTACAGTCATACGACAAACCTACGGTCTTCTTTATGAACATGCCGGATATGACACAGAGTATAGTCTATAGCTATGTGAAAGGCGATCCGGTTGAGGACGAAAAGGCTCGTCATGCTTCCCGACTCTTCTCTGCCTATTTCGGCGGTGATATGTCCTCTTTAATGTTCCAAGAGATACGTGAGTTCCGCTCATTTGCCTACCGGACCAGCGGACGCTTCTTCTTACCGAATCATGCGCATAAGAAGGAGGTCGGATGTTTTACTACCATGCTCTCGACGCAGAGTGATAAGACCTTGGACGCATTAGGTGTCCTGCACTCGTTGATTCAAGATATGCCGTTGAAAGCGGAGCGGGTAGAAGCGTTGAAACTAATGCTCCGAAATCAAAAGAACAACGATTATCCCCCCTTCCGTACGCTGTCAGAGAAAGTAGCCTCTTTTCGAAAAGAGGGCTTCGATAGTGATCCGGCAAAAGAGATGTTGGAGGATATCGCGACTATGGGCATTGAAGACATCTTCCACTTCTATCAGGAGCAGATAAGCGGACGTCCGGTTGTGTATGCGATTGCAGGGAATCAGAAAAAGATTGATATGAAGAAGTTGGCCGAATACGGTACAATTATTAATGTAAAAAGGAAAGAGATATATAAATAATGTATAGTAAAGACGAACTGAGAAACCTGAAAACGGAGTTTTGGGAAAGTTTCGCCGCGTTCTGCGAAGTACAGCCTTATTTGAGGAGACGTAGGAAAATGTGGACGCTCTATAATACGAAGGTGAAAGGTGTCGAACTAAAGTTTGACGCGACTCGTGAAGGAGCATTTGTTATCTTGGAAGTGAACCATCGCAACGAGACGGAACGGTTAGAAATGTTTGAGCGTCTGACCTGGTATAAAGAGACGTTAGAGAAGAATTTCCCGGACGGTTTGATTTGGGACATTTGCTACATTCGTGAAACCGGTAAGCAGGTCGCCCGTATCTATGTCTCTAAGTTGGGCATAGACTTCCACCGTCGGGAAGACTGGGGAGAATTCTTCCAGTTTATGGCAAGGCAGATGTATCAGTTAGAACGTAACTTCATGTCTATTGCAGAGTATTTACGCGAGTAGATCACACAAAGTACCATGAAAAGAAAGAATCTGAAATACGTATTAGGGATAACGGCGGTTGGATTATGGATGGCCTGCGGAAGTCTGACCACAGACGCTGTTCTGCGGCAGGCAGGTGTCAGTAAAGAACTGGCTGAGTTTCGGAAAGCACATTTTCAAGAGGTCAGGTACCGTCTTTTCTTCTCAATTCCGGAAGAACGTCAAAAGGCAGTTACCGGGAAGGTGGATATTACGCTTTCCATAGAGGAAAAGCAACCTCTTATCATAGACTTTCGAGGAGAAGCAGGGCAGATAGCCTCTGTACGACTGAATGACGAGGAGGTTCCTTATACGGTAAAGGATGAACATATTATAATAGAAAGGGAACATGTGAAACAGGGAGAGAATCGAGTGACAATCTCCTTTACAGCGCATGATCAATCCTTGAATCGTCGGGATGAATTCCTATATACCTTGTTAGTACCCGACCGTGCCCGGACACTTTTTCCTTGCTTTGATCAGCCGGATTTGAAAGCTCTGTTTACCCTGTCGTTAGAGCTTCCCGCTTCTTGGTTGGCCGTAGCTAATGGAGCAGTAGAGCAAGTAGATTCCTTATCTATACCGGGACGGAAAGTTGTTACGTTTCGAGAAACAGAACCGTTGAGTACCTATCTTTTCTCTTTTGTGGCAGGTGAATTAAAACAAGAAACCTATTCACGAAAGGGACGGGACATCTCCATTTACCATCGGGAAACAGATCCTAAAAAGATTGCTCAGTGTCCCGATATTGCCGCAGAGGTCTTTGACGCTTTGGAATGGCAGGAAGCCTATACGCAGATTCCTTATCCTTTTGCTAAATATGATTTGATTATTTTGCCGGGCTTCCAGTTTGGAGGAATGGAGCATACAGGAGCGACTTTGTATACCGATAGCAGAATGTTCCTGAACGAAAACCCGACATTGAATGAGCGATTATCACGCAGCTCTTTAATAACGCACGAAACTTCTCACATGTGGTTCGGTGATTTTGTGACGATGGAGTGGTTCAATGATGTCTGGACAAAGGAAGTTTTTGCTAATTATTATGCTTCGCAGATGGTGGAACCACAGTTCCCGGAAGTGAATCATGCACTAAGTTTCATGTTGGATTATATTCCGGCTGCTTATGCAGAAGATCGTACAGCAGGAGCGAATCCAATTAAGCAGAAGTTGGATAACCTGCGAGACGCTGGGTTGATGTATGGTAATATTATTTATGACAAGTCTCCGGTCGTGATGGCTATGCTGATTCGGATGATAGGGAAGGAGGCTTTTCGAGAAGGGATTCAAGCCTATTTGAAGATTTATGCTTATGGAAATGCGACATGGGATGGCTTGATTTCAATCTTGGATAAGTATACGGATAAGGATTTAAAGGCATGGAGTCATGTTTGGGTAAATGAACCAGGTATGCCGGAGATTCATTCGAAGATAGAAGGGGATAGCTTGCTAATTACGCAGACTGATTCTAAAGGAAGAGGTTTGTGCTGGCCTCAAACAATCACCTACTTGATTGCTTCAGAAACCGCTGCCGATACAATTACAATTGCGTTACCATCGGATTCAAATTCCATAGGCAGGGAAATAAAATTTCCTCGGCAGGAAAATTCTGTACTGATACCGAATATAGATGGAACGAGTTATGGCTTTTTCCGTATTACAGATAGAAAAGAGGCTGCGGGTTGGGTGTCGGTATTAAAACGTACACAAGATGAGGTCCTACGCGGATCGCTTCTGATTTCTTTGTATGAGAATCTGTTGAACCGAACAATACCGGCAGATTGGTATATGGACGCTATGTTGGACTATTTGCCTATGGAGAAAAATCCATTACTGTTCTCTGCGGCTTTAGGTTATATAGGAAATTGCCAGCATATATATCCGGTTCAACCCGAGAAATTAGAGGCGGTACTATGGACACTGGTAACAACTGCGGAGCAACCTCAACAACGGTTATTGGCATTTCGTTACTATCGTTCGATTGCTCGGACTCCGGAAGCTGTTCAACGTTTATATAGGTTATGGAAAGAACAACAAGCTCCAAGCGGTTGTTCTTTGAGTGAGAATGATTATATAAATCTTTCTTATCAATTGGCTATACTATTACCGGAACAGGCAGATGATATTGTAACGATTCAGCAGACTCGTATTTCCAATCCAGACCGCCGCCGACAGTATGCTTTTATTTCTCCCTCTGTTTCTCCTCGGAAAGAGGTTCGGGACAGTGTCTTTAATGCTTTGTTGAATGCAGAGAACCGTAGAGTGGAACCGTGGGCTGCGACAGCATTGTCAAACCTAAATAGTTCGCTACGTCAGAGAGAGGCTATAGGGTATATTCGACCTGCTTTAGAAAAATTACAGGAGATACAACAGACCGGAGATATTTTCTTTCCTCGTAATTGGACAAATGCTTTATTGAAAGGACACACATCGGTGGAGGCCCGAAAAGAGGTGGAGAATTTCTTTACAGCTCATCCTGATTATCCGGTACTGTTGTCGAATAAGATACGTCAACAAGCTGACCACTTGTATCGATTGGCTGATTAGTTAGGAAAAACAAGGCGGTTACTCTAATCTTTTGTAAGTTTTATTTGTCAATTCAATAATTATTGTAACTTTGCAGCGTAAAAATAAGGAAAAATGAAAAGAATAGTTTTACATCATCACCATCATCATTACAACGAGCAATAGTTCGGTGGGCTGTGTAGTGTGTTAAAACCTAAGAAATAAAAGAGTAAGGCTTACCGTTCTGCGGTAAGCCTTCTTTGTTTTAGAAAATAGATAAAAAGAAATAGATATGTTACGTATTGCTGTACAATCAAAAGGTCGTCTTTACGATGAGACAATGCTTCTATTGGAAGAAGCCGGAATCAAATTAAACAGAGGAAAACGTATTTTGCTTTTATCAGCGAAAGGTTTTCCGGTAGAAGTACTATTCTTACGCGATGATGATATTCCGCAATCTGTAGCTAATGGTGTAGCCGATGTTGGGATTGTTGGAGAGAATGAATATGTAGAAAAGGGGCAGGAAGCAAAGTTGGTGAAACGTCTTGGTTTTAGTAAATGCCGCCTTTCTTTAGCGATTCCTAAAGACGAAGAATATCAGGGCACAGAATGGTTTGAAGGAAAAACAATAGCAACTTCTTATCCGGAAATTTTAAAGAATTATTTGACCGAAAAGGGGGTTAAGGCTAATTTACACGTAATTAGTGGTTCGGTAGAAATTGCTCCGGGGATTGGTTTAGCTGACGCAATTTTTGATATAGTAAGTTCAGGTAGTACATTAGTAAGCAATCAGCTGAAAGAAGTTGAAGTGGTGATGAATTGTGAAGCGTTGTTGATAGCAAACAATAGCCTATCGGAAGAGAAACAGGCGATATTGGATGAACTGTTGTTCCGTTTTGAAGCAATTCAAGAAGCAGAAGGAAAGAAATATGTATTACTAAATGCTCCTAAAGAGAACCTGCAATCCATCGTTGAATTATTACCCGGAATGAAGAGTCCGACAGTAACTCCTTTAGCTGACGAAAACTGGGTATCGGTCCAGTCTGTAATAGCGGAGAAACATTTTTGGGAAATCATTGGTAAGCTGAAAGCTTTAGGAGCAGAAGGTATATTGGTAATCCCGATTGAAAAAATGATACTTTAATAGGCGTATGGAAGTAATAAAATATCCTTCAAGAGAAGAGTGGGCAGAATTGGTAAAACGTCCGGCTTTGGATGTGACAACTCTGTTTGATACGGTTCGTACAGTTTTAGATGAAGTCCGTAAGGAGGGAGACGCTGCGGTTATCCGTTATGAAGAAAAGTTTGATAAAATCAATCCTGCTACTTTTACTGCATTACAGGTCTCTGAAGTTGAGCTACAGGAAGCAGAGGACTTAGTTTCGGATGATTTGAAGCAAGCTATTTGTCAGGCAAAGGAGAACATTGAAATATTTCATGCGTCACAGCGTTTTGTCGGAAAGAAAGTAGAAACAACTCCGGGAGTTACTTGTTGGCAGAAGGCGGTTGCTATTGAGAAGGTTGGTTTATATGTTCCGGGTGGAACTGCTCCTTTGTTCTCGACAGTATTAATGCTGGCTATTCCGGCACGCATTGCTGGTTGTAAAGAGATTGTCTTATGTACGCCTCCGAATCGAGAAGGGAGAGTTCATCCTGCAATTCTATTTGCAGCTAAGGTGGCAGGCGTGAGTAAAATATTTAAAGCCGGTGGTATTCAGGCTATTGCTGCTATGGCGTATGGTACGCAATCTGTACCGAAAGTATATAAAATATTCGGTCCGGGAAACCAATATGTAACTGCGGCTAAACAGTTAGTGAGTTTGAAGGAGGTTGCGATTGATATGCCTGCTGGACCTTCTGAAGTGGAAGTGATTGCTGATGAATCAGCTAATCCGGCTTTTATAGCTGCGGATTTTCTTTCACAAGCAGAGCATGGTGTGGATAGCCAAGCGATGTTAGTGACAGCTTCTGAAGGCATTGTTGAACCGGTGAAGCAAGCAATTCAGGAACAGTTGGAACAACTTCCGCGTAAGGAGATTACGGAGAAATCTCTCAGCCATAGTCGTATTGTTGTTTTGAAAAGCACTGAGGAGGTTGTCGACTTTACGAATCTATATGCTCCGGAGCATTTGATTATCCAGACAACTAACTATGTCGAGATAGCCGAACAGGTAGAAAATGCGGGAAGTGTCTTTATGGGGTATTATACACCTGAAAGTGCAGGTGATTATGCTTCTGGGACAAATCATACTTTACCTACTAATGGTTATGCGAAAGCATATAGTGGGGTAAACTTGGACAGCTTTATCAAGAAAATAACTTTCCAAGAGATTACAGCGTCCGGTATTAAACTGTTGGGAGATACGATTCAGACAATGGCGGCTAATGAGCAGTTGGACGCACATAAGAATGCAGTAACAATCAGATTGAACACGTTATGAAAGAATTAAAATACTTAGTCAGACCCAATGTCTGGAATATGAAGCCTTATTCATCAGCAAGAGATGAATTCCAAGGGGAAGCGACGGTTTTCTTGGACGCGAATGAGAACCCATATAATGCTCCTTTCAATCGCTATCCGGATCCATTACAGTGGAAAGTTAAAGAACAAATAGCAAAACTGAAAGGCATTAAGCAAGAGTCTATTTTTTTAGGAAATGGGAGTGACGAACCGATAGACTTGTTGATTCGAGCTTTTTGTGAACCGGCTGTAGATAATGTGGTAAGCATTGATCCTTCTTACGGTATGTATGAAGTGGCAGCTAATGTAAATAATGTAGAGTTCCGTAAAGTAAAATTAGATTCACAGTTCGATTTAGATATAGAGGCTGTTTTGTCGGCAATTGATGAACAAACAAAGGTTGTCTTTTTCTGTTCACCCAATAATCCGACAGGTAATAGTTTAACTCGTGCTCGCTTGTATCAAATCTTAAATACATTCCAAGGAATTGTTGTTATAGATGAAGCTTACATTGATTTTTCATCGGAACCCTCTTTCTTGTCAGAGCTGGAACAATTTCCTAATCTTGTTGTTTTACAGACCATGTCAAAGGCATGGGGAGCTGCCGGAATCCGTATGGGTATGGCATTTGCATCGCTTGAGATAATTGCTATCTTGAATAAGATTAAGTATCCATATAACGTCAATATCCTAACGCAAAAGCAGGCTTTAGTTATGTTAGAAAGCAAAGCGGAAATGGAGCGTCAGCTACGGTCGATTCTTGCAGAACGTTCTCGTTTACAAGAAGCCTTACCGCAATTGAGTTGTGTTCGCAAGTTGTATCCGACAGACGCTAATTTTATATTGACAGAGGTAACGGACGCTAATGCGATTTATAAGCAGTTAGTGGAACAAGGGATCATAGTAAGAAACCGTACAAACGTGACGATGTGTCAAGGTTGTTTGCGTATTACAGTCGGTACACCTGTTGAGAATACGGCTTTATTGGAAGCCCTTAAAAAGATGTGACGTATGAAAAGAGCATTGTTTATAGATCGGGATGGTACATTGGTAATCGAACCACCTATAGATTACCAGTTAGATTCATTAGAAAAGTTAGAGTTCTATCCAAAGGTTTTCCGTAATCTCTATTTTATTCGCAAGCAGTTGGACTTTGAGTTTGTCATGGTAACTAATCAAGATGGACTGGGAACAACCTCTTTTCCGGAAGAGACCTTTTGGCCGGCGCATAATAAGATGTTAAAGACATTGGAAGGCGAAGGAATTGTCTTTGATGATATTCTAATAGACCGTTCTTTCCCAGAGGAAAATTCTCCCAACCGAAAGCCTCGTACTGGAATGCTGGGAAAATATCTGTCTGGTGAGTATGACTTGGCAAATAGTTACGTGATCGGTGACCGTTTAACAGATATGCAGTTGGCTGTTAATTTAGGGGCAAAAGGGATTTGGTTGCGACCAGATGACGAAGAGGCACGTCAGATATTAACAGAGAATCCGACTGTAAAACCAGTTCTGATTACGGAGGATTGGGATAGAGTGACAGAGTTTTTGTTTGCTGGTGAACGTCGTGCAGTTGTTCAGCGTACCACGAAAGAAACAGATATTTATATAGAGGTAAATTTGGATGGACGTGGCAAAACTTCTATTCAGACGGGGTTAGGATTTTTTGATCACATGCTGGATCAAATCGGTAAGCATTCAGGTATTGATTTGACGGTAAAAGTGAAAGGAGATTTAGAGGTAGATGAACACCACACTATCGAGGATACGGCTATTGCTTTAGGAGAAGCTTTCTTAAAGGCTTTGGGCGATAAGCGAGGTATTGAGCGGTATGGTTACTGTTTACCGATGGATGATTGTCTATGTAGCGTAGCGCTTGACTTTGGAGGACGCGCTTGGTTAGTATGGGATGCCGAGTTTCATCGGGAGAAGGTAGGAGATATGCCGACAGAAATGTTCTTGCATTTCTTTAAAAGCCTTAGTGACGCAGCTCGTATGAACTTAAATATTAAAGCGGAAGGAACCAACGAACACCATAAGATAGAGGGAATCTTTAAAGCTTTGGCACGTTCAATTAAGATGGCGATCCGTAGGGATATTTATAAATATGAACTGCCTAGCACAAAGGGACTTTTGTAAAATGAAAATACGAAGCTTATTTATTGTTGATTTATTTTTAGTCCTGTTCTTTATCTCTACGGTTTATACGGGAATAGCATTGCATATGGCAGGACACAGTGATGAGCATGTAGTTTGGCATAATTGGGCAGTGGCTCATGTGCTTTTCAGTTTGTTCTTTGTCATTGTAGCAGTATTGCATATCAAACAGCATTGGGGATGGTATAAAAGCTTGGTCCAGAAATTTGTACATAAGAAGAAAGTAACATTGATTCTAACAGTTGCCTTTTTGTTAGTCGTATTAACTGGATTATTTTTGTTGTGCTTTGGAGAAGGAGCCAATACACCTGTAGGTTTACTACATTATAAAATAGGAATATTTATGGGAATATTAGGAATAGGGCATTTTCTGAAGAGATATAAAATATTAGCTAAAGGTCTAAAAAGTTGCTGATAAAAAGAGGGGTAAAATTGAAATTTTACTCCTCTTTTTGTGTGTTGTTAGTTGATTGTAACTTTTCCTGTTTTTACATCGTAATAAGCCTGTTTTACGATTAATTTTCCCTTTTTTACTTTTTCTGCAACATGCGGATAAGAAAGAATTCGTTCGACTTGAATATGAGCATGCTTTTGGATTGCAACATCTAAACTGTCCGGTTTCCCAACGTACTCTGTTACATCCTGTCGAATGGTTCCTAATAGTTTTCCTACATTTCCTCCCTCTTCTTCTTCAGAGATTGCACCTGTTACACCTCCACAAGAACCGTGTCCTAAAACTAATAAAACCTTTACTCCTAAATGTTCGATAGCATAATCTACACTACCCATTACCAAATCACAGTTGACATTGTTTCCGGCCGTGCGGATGACAAAAATATCTCCAACTCCTTGATCAAAGATTAACTCTACCGGTACACGAGAATCGGAACATCCAACTACGGCAGCAAAAGGATTTTGATGTGGGGCAGTCTCTTCCACGCGCTTATGATTGCTGTGTGGAAACAAAGGATGTTCTGATACATAGCGTTCATTTCCTGCTTTTAACGCTGCTAATCCCTCCTCTGGAGTGTTTACTGGAGGAAGTTCTGTTACTACTGTTTCTTCCTTTACGGGTGTAGAAGGATTCTTACACATACTTAAGCTCACCCCTAAAGTGAGCAAAGTGATAACCTTTAAAAATACATTCTTTTTCATTGTTTTTCTTAAGATTGACTAAAAATGTGTGCAAAGGTAACAGATTCTCTCTAATTTACTTTCAATAATTACTACTTTTATCATTTAATCTTTAATAGGCATGAAACAAGTTGTAAATTCTGAAATATCTTCTGCTGCTTTTGCTGATACTAAGCCTCACTATCTTATTCTGGATGGATTACGTGGTGTTGCAGCTTTGACTGTAGTCTGGTTTCATATCTTTGAAGCGTATGCGACCAGCCATTTGGATCAAATTATAAATCATGGTTATTTGGCAGTAGATTTCTTTTTTGTTCTGTCTGGCTTTGTAGTGGGTTATGCTTATGATGATCGCTGGAAGTCAATGTCTATAGGAAATTTCCTCAAGCGTCGATTGATTCGTTTGCAACCGATGGTCATTATGGGAGCAATAATAGGAGCACTTCTCTTTTATACGCAGGGATGTTCCGTGTGGGATGTTTCGACAGTATCGGTAACGGCATTGTTGATCGCAACGCTTTTGAATATTTGTATGATTCCGGCAAGTGTCGGTTCGGAGATAAGGGGAGTGGGAGAGATGTACCCTCTAAATGGACCCACCTGGTCTTTACTTTTTGAATATATAGGGAATGTTTTATATGCTTTCTTTATTCGAAAGTTATCTACAAAGCTTTTAACTCTTTGGGTAATATTGGCCGGATGTGGATTGGCTGCCTTTGCGATTTGGGGACCGTTGGAAGATTTGTGCGTAGGATTCTCTATGACAGATGAAAATTTGATTGGAGGTTCTTTGCGTTTATTGTTTTCGTTTTCGGCTGGTTTATTACTCTCTCGGGTATTTAAACCTACTCGTGTGAAAGGAATCTTTTGGATAGGTAGTCTGTCGATTATCATTCTATCGGCAATACCTCGGGTAGAAAATTATAACGGATTGTATGATACAATCTGTTGTGTATTAGTGTTTCCTTTACTCGTTTACTTGGGGGCTTCTGGTAGGATAACCGATAAGATGACAACGAAGGTTTGTAAATTTTTAGGTGATGTGTCTTACCCTTTATATATGGTACATTATCCTTTCATTTATCTTTACTACGCATGGGTCAAAAATGAGAACTTAACCTTTGTACAGTCTTTACCCGGTGCAATAGCACTATTTGTCGGTTCTATCTTGTTTGCTTATTTGTGTTTAAAACTATATGATGGACCTGTACGCAAGTTCTTGACAAAA
>JAFUOJ010000019.1 GCA_017481945.1 Parabacteroides sp.
ATATTTAGGTAGAGCAGCCGGAGCATTGAATTCCATAATAGTCGGTAACAACAACGCATTAGCAACACCATGAGGAATATCAAAGATAGCACCTAATGGATGAGCCATACCATGAACAACTCCTAAACCCACGTTAGAGAAATGCTTTGTGTAAGCCCAAACGCTGAACCTCTTGGGGGGAGAACTTCACGTGCCCCCGGGCCGAAATAAGATACTTCGTTTAAAACAAATCAGTTTACCATGGTAAATTTTTAAAATAATATGTCGAAGTAAATGTAAACAAATATATTAGAAAGTCCATTATCTTAGATTAGATTTATTATTATCTATCTAAAGCTTCGTATTTTGAGTGTTGGCTCTTAAATTCAGGAACAATCTCTTTCATGATACGCACAATTTCCATATCATCATAACGGTAACTTGCTTCGAGGAGTCTTTCTTCATTTTTCTTAGCCTCCTCATAATCATATTCACGTACCTCTGCTATTTTAATCTTTGGATGATGAGTGGGTTTTGTCACCTCCATATCGTTCAACACCTCTTCATACAATTTCTCACCATCGCGTAGACCTGTAAACTGAATCTCAATATCTTTAGCACCACTCAATTTTATCATACGTTTCGCTAAATCCACAATACGTACCGGTTCACCCATATCAAATATGAATATCTCACCTCCATTCCCCATTGTACCTGCTTCAAGCACCAATTTACAAGCCTCTGGAATCAACATAAAGAATCGAATGATATCCGGATGAGTCACCGTAATAGGACCACCCGCTTTGATCTGATTCTTAAACAGTGGAATCACAGAACCGTTGGATCCCAAAACATTCCCGAAACGGGTCGTCACAAACTGAGTTATCCCTTGTACCCGTCCCTCTTTGATCGCTTTGTCTAAGCTCTGCACATAGATCTCACAAATACGTTTTGAACACCCCATCACATTGGTAGGATTTACCGCTTTATCCGTTGAGACCATTACAAATTTTTTCGTACCGTATTTAACTGCCAAATCAGCTATCACACGTGTACCATATACATTGTTTTGAATCGCCTCACTCGGATTATCTTCCATCATAGGAACATGTTTATAAGCTGCCGCGTGAAACACATAATGCGGTTTGAAGGTTTGGAAAATCTCCTCCATCTTACTCTGATTACTGATGTCCGACACGATGGTATGTGCCTTTACATTCGGCCTATTACGTGCCATTTCCAACCGAACATCGTGTAATGGAGTCTCAGCCTGATCTAACAGAATTAATTCAGCCGGAGTATAAACCGCTATCTGACGTACAATCTCACTACCTATACTTCCTGCAGCCCCCGTAATCAAAATCTTCTGTCCACTGAGTTGTTTACCCACCTTGTCCATATCTATTTCGATCTTTTCCCGAGGTAGTAAATCTTCAATATCCACCTCTTTCATTGTCAGAATATTCAAATCTGATTTACCATCCCACTCTAATGTGGGCGGATACATCAAAATATGGATACCAGCAGATAATAATTCACTTACCAAAGTCTCATTTCTACGTAACTTTTCACTATAAAGAGGAGAAACGATCAATGTATTTGTATGTCTTTCTCGCATGGTCTGCACTAAGGTTTCATCATTCAAATAGACCTTCACGCCCATCAACCATTTTCCAACAATCTGTTCATCATCTGTCACAAATCCATCCAGAATATATTTTGCTTCCTCTGAAGAGCGTATACTTTTAGCTAAACTCATTCCTCCATGCTTAGTTCCAAAAATAAAAACCCGTTTAGCTTTTTTCGAATAGTAAGCCATATCGAACAGAGATTTGATCGTAACACGAAAAGCCCACATCAATGCCGTTGTGATAAAGAAAATCATCACATGATCCATCAATCGGAATGTAGACAAATTCAATCCCTTCTGTAAAATCAAACAGACAGAAGTAGAACCGATCAGTCCGATCAGATTGGCATATACAACTCGCTGTAAATCGACGAATGAGGAATATCGGATAATACCTGAATATGTATGAAAGATTCTAAAGCCCAAACTATAAAATACCCAGCTAATCAATAGCAGATACCCCAGTAGTCTCCAATTACGTACAACCTCCGTTAGCCCATAGTCTAAAAAATAGATGAAGCAACCGGAGAGAAACATGACTAAACAATCAATAGCATAAATCCCCCAGTAGGGTAACGCCTTTTTGGAAAAATACCAATGCGATAAGTTATACAAAACATTCATAAACAGTACAGTCTTAAAACGTATTCTATTATTTTACAATTGCAGCTTTAATCTGCTCTACGATGTAATGTACATCCTCATCAGTCACACAAGGACCGGAAGGCAAACAAAGTCCCACCTTAAAAAGCGCTTCACTCACACCATTCAAATAGGCGGGATTATTCGCATATATCGGCTGTTTATGCATAGGTTTCCAAAGCGGACGAGACTCAATACCTGCTTTGTCCAAAAATACACGCATTGCTTCCACATTCGTATTCGGTTCACAATCGGTATGCAAAGATGCCACCGCATGAGTAACACCTGCAGCTCCCCCTACAACTCCCTGAACAGTAGTAGCATACGCATTCTCTTCACCGATAACACGTAAGTCTTCATCCAGTACCACCGTGTTCAACCAATAGTTACTATCATAATCAACAGAAGGATTTTCATGCAGAGTAACCCCGGTAACCGTTTTCAGCAAGTCACGATACAAATCACAAACATGCTTATGATGAGCAATATGCTCCTCCGCAACTGTCATCTGACCACGCCCAATACCCGCACAGATATTACTCATACGGTAGTTATACCCAATCTTTTCATGCTGATAATAAGGATAATTTTCACGAGCCTGTGTTGCATAAAACATAATTTCCCGTTTAGCCTCTACATCTTTACAAATAAGCGCACCTCCCCCTGAAGTGGTAATCATCTTGTTTCCATTAAAAGAAAGTACCCCGTATGTACCAAAGGTTCCACACATCCGGTTTTTATATATCGAGCCAAACCCTTCAGCGGCATCTTCTACTACCGGGATTTCATATTTCCCTGCAACAGACATGATTTCATCAATCTTAGCAGGCATACCATAAAGATACACTGGGACAATTGCCTTCGGCTTCTTGCCTGTCTTAGCGATACGGTCAACAATAGCCTCCTCCAATAACTGCGAATCCATATTCCAAGTTTCCTTTTCCGAGTCAACGAAAACAGGCGTTGCTCCTAAATAGGTCACAGGATGAGAAGAAGCACAGAAAGTAAACGACTGTACAATCACTTCGTCCCCCGGACCTACTCCACAAGCTAACAAAGCCAAATGAACAGCAGCCGTACCAGCAGAGAGAGCGACCACCTCCCTATCCTGTCCGACAAAACGCTTCAAATCCTCTTCAAATCCATTCACATTCGGTCCTAAGGGTACAACCCAGTTAGTATCAAAGGCCTCTTTGATAAAATCTTGTTCTTTCCCGCTCATGTGAGCAAGACACAAATAAATCCTCTTATTCATTGTTGTAAAAATTTATGTGAAGTCTTTAATCGGTAAGTTTTTTCTATAAAAAGGTTCAGTTATAAGCACACAAAATCGGCCTCGATAAAAATTACCAAGGACACATATATAGTTTTCCAGATTTATCTAATGATTTGTTTTACCTCCTGAATCTCCGCAATCCAATAACTTGGGGCGTTTTCTTTAGGATAAGATACATTTTGCTTATGTATATTCCGACCATCGTCTATAAGACCAATCGTTGTCCAACCTAATTGATTCGGGGTTATAAAATCCTTTTTAGGATTATCCCCAATGTAATAATAAGAAGACAGTGGATATTTCTCTTGAAAATAGAGATAATTCTTTAAATTCGGTTTTTCACTTCCAAACTCCTCTGAAATCAAAATATTAGAATTATCTATAAAACGGCTAAGAGATAAAGCTTTGATTTTATTCCGTTGAGTAATACTTCTTCCATCCGTTATCAAACCAATAATCCATTGCTTTTCCTGAAAAAAAGACAAGACCGATTCAACCGCTTCAGACAGTTTTAGTTGTGGTTCATGTAGCCGATACCAATTCAAATAAGTCTCAATGGGTAAATCGATATGACAACTTCTATTTACATACTCAAAAACATTTTCTCCTCTATAATAGGCTTCGACTAAATCTTCACAAGCAAGTCTATTCTCAATCGAAGTTACTGAATGAATACGTTCACAAATCTCTTGATAAGCCGATTTCAGATAATCAATCTCTTTGTACAACGTATCATCCAAATCAAAACAAATGACTTTCATTCCATTCGCAATTTTCAAGGATGTGTTTTCAAATAATATCCCAAAGATCCTATAACATGTAAAACTCTTATCATAATTATATTCTCCTCTTCATTAAATATAAACTGCTGCATCATAGCGAAGCATTAACATTCCATCTTGCCAATGGTCAAAATACTCTATGGTCTCTCCTAAACAATATTCACGAATCAACAATTCCGGATAGTTGCCACCTGACATATAGCTCAACGGATACCCTCCTCCAAAACGAGGATTTATCTCTATCGCGTAAACTTGCTGTGTTTGATTATTAACGAATAGCTGAATACAAATCGTCCCCACTACCCCTTCCAGATACTCCATACGTTCCTTCAAAAAATCTACCAACCAACTTTTACAAGTTCGTCCTTTATTTATTTCTCCGGCACGAATCTCTATACGTTCACGAGGGACTATACATTTTACCCGATGGTCTTCTCCATAATACATATCGACTGTATATTCCTGAAAAACAGTATTGTCTATCAACTCCATAAAGATCAGTTTCGGATCCTTCAAAATATCTTCCGTCAGATCCTCCTGTTTATGAATCACATGAAGATTAGAACTCAGTGATCCATCGTAGGGCTTGGCAAACATAGGAAAAACCGGATGATACTTATCACGCGGTTCCGGTACTTTAATTGCATGAGTCATAAACAAATCAGAGGTCAATCGTTTATCTCGGCATATTCCAATAAATCTCTCATCTGAAACTGCCAACACAATCCCCTGTTCAGCGAAGCGTTGTTTTTCACGAGCGAGAATGAGAAGTTCCGTATCTATTGTCGGGACTACAATTCTGACTTCATGCTCCAAACAGATTTGTAACAAAATATCTGTATATCCCATCTCCGTCACTCGAGGTACTTCAAAACAGGTATCACTGACATATCCTGCCGGACTTAAATCAGGTTTCAGATCCGTCGTGTACACCTTGCCTTCCGGATAAAACCGTTTCAGCTCTTTCTGAAATTCTTTTACCAGCTCGACCCGCTTTCCGGCTGATGTTATTAATAGGTTATGCTGCATATCTTTCTATTTTAAGATTACACAGCCCTATTACATCTATCGAGTTGTAAATTAAATATTTACCCCATAAATTTAATTTTATTAACAAATCCTCTTTCATAGAATTATCTTTTTGTTTTATTATTTTACATGGATTTCCTGCGGCAATACAATTATCCGGAATATCCCGAATTACAACTGAACCAGCTCCTACTACTAAATTTTTGCCTATTTTTATTCCTGGAATTATAACCGAACCGGCTCCAATCCAGGACTCCTCTCCAACCTTCACATTTCCACAAAGCGTTGCATTCGGAGAGACATGGACATAGTCCTCTATCTGGCATTCATGGTCAATTGTTGCACCCGTATTCACAATACAATGTTTACCTACCACAACATCTGATTGGATGATAGCCCCCTGCATAACAACAGTTCCCTCTCCCACATGAGCATAAGGAGAAAGAACAGCTGTAGGGTGAATTGCAACTCCATACGTATAACTGTTTGATTCTACAATCTTTTTGCGTATCCTATTATTACCAATACTTATAATCAGTTTTTCTGTGGTTTCTCTTGGTATAGAGACTTTTATATTCTGAAGTTTCTCAAGAGAATTATTGTCATCAAATAACTCTGAAACTTCAATACCCATTGCCTCCAAAATATCAATGATCACTTTCGCATGACCACTCGCACCGTATAAAATCATACACTCCTAATTATTTCCCGTAAAAAACTCCATTGTCGCCTCTCCTTGCTGTGAGATACCCTCTCGAATCAAGACCTTCTTTACGGTTAAGAAAATAATTTTCAAATCCAGCAGAAAGGAACAATGATCCACATACCAAACATCATATTCAAACTTTTTTGTCCAACTAATTGCATTTCTACCATTACACTGTGCCCATCCTGTAATTCCCGGGCGTACCTCATGACGACGAGCTTGTTCTTTATTATAAAGTGGCAGATACTGAGGGAGCAGCGGTCTCGGCCCTATCAGTGCCATATCTCCTTTCAGGACGTTGAGTAACTGCGGTAACTCATCAATCGAGGTAGAGCGGACAAACTTCCCAACAGGTGTTAGGCGTTGAGCGTCAGGAAGCAAATTTCCTTCCGAATCCCGTTCGTCCGTCATACTCTTAAACTTCATCACTTTAAAGATTTTACCATGCAGCCCCGGACGTTCCTGATAGAAAATAGCTCCGGCTCCTTTATTGGCAATACTCAACCAGAGATAAATAATTAGCAAAAACGGCCAAAAAACCAATAAGGCTGTCAGCACGATCAAGAAATCAATTAATCGTTTAAAAAAACATTTATACATAAACTAAATACTTTGGATTACAAATTAAGATAGTCCCTCTTCCTTACTCCGAGGAGACCTCGGCGGAGAAGTCTCCTTTTTGGATTTTGAGGGTCTTGCCTTCGCGGATGGCTTTCATGATGACCGGTATCTGGGCTATTACGGCATATAGGAGCAAAAGACCGACGGAGGTGATGACCGAACCGTCAATTATGCCCATAGGAGGCACTAAGAAGCCTCCTATCATGAGCATTATACTGACCAATAGCGTTACTGAAAAGACGGACATGCGGATCATAATTCAGTATTATCACCACTGGATGGAACATCTTCAACATCGCCTTCTTCCGTTTCCGGAGCTTCGACTTCTGCCTCATCGTCCGAGTTTACACGTTTCACAATCTCGCCATTGCGGTCGATACAGGTGATACTGATACTGGCTTTCGCCAATTCTTCCTTGATATCCACACTGGGGGTAAAAATCACTCGGCGGGCGGTGATCAGGTCGGCTGCCACATCGTTTACGTCCTGTACCGAAGTACTACGAACTCCGAAGCGCATGGTTCCTAAGCCGGGGATAACGACTGAATGTCCCTCTGTAGCCCACGTCTTAATCACGTCTCCAATAGCTTCCCAAGCGGCACTGATTGCACCTTTGCTGATACCGCTACGGAGAGCTGCCTCCTGAATGACTTTCGCTTGAGAGAGCTTGTTGTACAACTCGGCTGACATCACATAGCGATATTCGCCTTCTGAGTTTTTATCGAACTTCAACAGGCGTTCGACTGCCTTAATCTTGATTGCCATAATCGTTTCGTTTTTTTAATTCCTACTCTTTTACTGGTGCTTTGAATGTCGACTTTCTTCACACAGTGCAAAGATAGGGTGGGACGCTCTCATGGCAGCGGGTTGTCCCGTCAGACGGAGGGTGGTTGTCCCGAACTATCGATTATGGCTCTATTTACTACTACAGCAACACGAGGGGTAACCCGAGTAACCGTGGTAACGCCATCCGGCGCGCGCAGGTGACCCGGTCGGCCGGTTTATTTCTTGACTTTGATAAAAATTTTTCTCTGGGCAAACATAATCCACACCCCCTCCCTGTCCTACAGTTACCGGAGTTACCTGGGTTACTCCTACAGGAGGAAATGGAAAAATTTAAGTATATATAAAAGATAATATAATATTAATATTATATTATCCAATCTATTCTCTCTACAGAATATGGGTGAGTAACCGCAGTAACCGGGGTTACCGTCTCTTGTTTTGTTGTTGCAAACAGGTTTCAAATAAGGGAGTTATGCGTTCAAACGATTTCACGTCCTGATTCCTTCCTTTGTCGATGGCTTTGTAGGCGTCCACCTCCGCTTTCGGGAAGAAACTCCGACAGAGCTGCGGGCTGCTCCCGGCGATGAACTGATTGCGTTGACACCATCCGATGAAGTTCAACCAAGTGACTTGCAAGCTTTTTTCGGGTCCGTTACACTTGGGTCGTTGGCGATAGAGCGTCCAGAGGTCACGTGAAAGTTTTCGGTGTGCCTCGTTCAGTGTTCCGGTCATAAGCATACCTCTCCATCCCTCCTTCATCCGTTCCACAGTCATACCGTTTTGCCATTCACCCAGTTCGCACAGCTCCATTAATCGGTCCAGAATCCGTTGTTCTTCGACTGACAGGGTGGGCTGCACAGTCCGCTTTTCTTCGGTGGACTGAACGGACTGTCCTTGGATAAGCCTATTCATCCATTGGATTTCCAAGCAGATTTTGAACAGCCATACGACCTCTTTTTCCTCCAACTTGTGTCTGCTGACGAAAAGGAACTGGCCGAAATCGGGGTCTTCCAAAGGGTTTAATTGAGCAAAATCACAATATTCACTCAGTTTCCACCGCTCTTTTTGTTCGTCCCATGCGGTCAATTCGTCCAGCAACAGGTCTCGTTTCTTGGTAGCTTTGGACTTTCGCAGGCGTTTAGGCCACTCAACCATCCATTTATTGCACTCATCCTCTACCTCATTTTCGATTTCCTTGCAGAAGCGTTCGTACAGACGGAGGGATAATCGCAGATATTGTTCGTCCGTTTTATCGGCATGAAAGAAGTGGTGAAGCTCCCACAAAAGCTTTTTAAGTTCAGTCAGAGCTTTGACCAACACGTTTATATCCGCATTGTCCTCTTCCCCTTCGATGGTTGTTTCCAATTTGTCCAACTGTTCATCGACTCGCGCGACGTAGGATTTGACATCCTCTTTAAGCTGGTCGGGAGGGAATTGAGGCAGGTACAAGGTCTCCTCGGTTACATCCAGCCAGAACTTGCTTCCCGGAGAGTAGTAATGATCCCCTTCGTTGGCTGAATAGCGACCGTTCTTCAGACTATAAATCTTCTTTCCTAAGAGTCTTTCCCAGACGTCAAACTTCACGTCCTGACACTCATGGAAGGGCAGGTAGACCTCCCACCGTTTGTGCATCGCACGAAGTTTTAATGACAAGGTGAAACACTCGGCAGCAATTCCTTCAGCAAAGGCTCGTTGCGAAGCTTCGCTCATGACCTCCATATACAGACGGACGGAACTGCTTATGTTTTCTAATATGTGAAGTAAATCTGACTTTATTTTGATACGGTTCTCCATAACGTTATTCGTTTAAGGGCAGTTGTATCACGAACTACTCATGAACTGAAATGAACCCATAAAGACTGAGGAGGAACAGCCATAAAGCCAGTACTATCAGACTACATCATTAACCCCATCTAAATCAAACACTTGCAGATAAACTCAAAAACTTTTTACAGTTCTTTTCCTCAGTCCTTGCAAAGGTGTACGGTCCGTATTCCTTTGCAAATGGATTCAAAACCAATCCAATTTATTTATTAATTATAAAAAACTTTTTTATTATGTTATTCGATTATTGTCATTCATTCAACCAGCTGCCGGTTCCATTAACAGGTGAACTTTTTGAACAACTAATTAACGCTCCTTGGCTTCGTGTGCTTTGCGAACAAATAGCAATGGGCAACAAAGATAGGAAAAAAGAATTACCCGCAGTGACATGGCAGGCTCATTTTAATGGGAAAAAACGAAGTAATTTCAATGCTGTAGCCTCCGGTCTGTTCCAATTAGATGTAGATCACTGCAATCCGGACGAAGTTTGGAGCCGTATTTCCCCTCGTATTGAGGAGTTAGGGATCTATGTAGCTCACAAAACTGCCAGCCGGGAGGGTATCCGTATCGTAGCTCGCTGCCGCAAAGAGTTCCAGACGCTCATCGACAATCAACTTTGGTTAGCCCAACAGATTCAAGTAGAAGCTGATACTACCTGTAAAGACTTCGCCCGATTGGGTTTTCTCTGTGAACAAAGTTATTTCTATTACTATGATCCGGCTATCTTCACGGATGAAGCTACCGTTCTGTTACCCAACCCGGGAAAGGGAACCTCACAGCCTCAACCTGTACCGGTTCAGCTGACAACGGTTACAGAAGTTACTCCGGTTACACAGCCGCTTTTCTTCCGAGGAGTCCCCTACAAAGAGATTGTGGCGGAACTGGTGACACGAACCGGTGGCGATCCCTACGAAGGGGAACGTAACAACCGCCTGTACCTCATCTGCCGTCTGCTGGCCAACATTACCGACCGTCAAGTAGACCGTCTGTACCAAGTCTGCCCCCGCTTTGGACTAAGCGAAGCGGAGGTAAGAGCCTGCTGTGAGAGTGCTTGTAAAAGTACACGTACAGAAAAACTGCCGTATGTACTCTACAAAGTGCTACGCGACTTTGGGATTCATCCCGACTCCTGCAAGCAGGGAGAGAGTCTCGATTGCGACTCGGAAGAGGAATCTCCGCTAACTGACAATGTGCTCTATCAAATGCCGGAGCCCAAACACCTCCCCCCGTTAATCCGGGAGTTCGTAGAGACCAGTCCGGACGACTTCAAGGCTGCGACTGCCATGGCTTGCCTTCCGGTCTGTGGTTTCTTAGGGTCCCGACTTCGTGCCAGATATTTAGATGGCGACCTGCAAGCTCCCAGCTTTATCGTGAACATCGTGGCTCCGGCTGCCAGCGGAAAAGGTTCTCTCTTAAGAATCCCTGACATCTGCTTGGAAGAGATTCGCCGAAAAGACGCCGAAGGACGCGAAATCGAAGCGGAATATAACCGCCAGTGTAAACTGAAGAAAAACGAAAAGAAACAGCTCGAAGAGCCTCAATGTATCATTCGTGACGTGCCGGCTAAAATCTCCGTTGCACAGCTCTTAAGACGTATGGTAAAAGCGCAGGGATTACACCTGATCAGTATCAGCCCCGAAGCAGACACGCTGACCAACTCCAATAAAGCAGGAGCCTGGGCGCAGAAGAGTGACATCTACCGCATTGCGCAAGACGCTGACGGAGGGCGCTATGGGCAGGATTATTCGTCTGATACCTCCTTCTCCGCGGTCGTACAGGTACGTTACAACCTATTAACCCTCGGGACACCCGGAGCCATCGCCCGCGCCTATCCGGATACGGAAGATGGCCTTATCACCCGCTGTATCATTGTCTCGCTACCCAGTCAGTTCGGGAAGCAAATGCCTATGCGTGCACAGCTTACCACCCGTCAGTCCCGTACGATTCAGGACAAGATACATGCGCTTATGGACATCTCGCAGGATGAACAGGAAAATGTCCGTCCGGAATATCACCTGTCCGCCGCCTGGCTCTGCAAAGGCATTGAGATGTGGATTGATAAACAGCGCCTCCGCTCCATTCGCGACGACGACCATGCACGTGACCAGTTAATGCGTCGAGCTGCCCTGATAGGTTTTCGTGCCGGTATGCTGGCAGCGTTCCTGTGGGGGAACTGTAACAAAAAACGTCAAGCCTACACCGTCGAGTTCGCCCAATGGGTCGCCAACTTCGTCCTGCAATCGCTACTCGACCGCTATGCGCAGACGGTCAACGAACAAGCACTCTCATACGAGATTCCTAAAGCCTCTCGCTATCCCAGCCTTTTCGATGCAATGCCCGACATCTTCACTCGGAAAGACCTGCGTAAGGCCAGTATCTCCCAAGGATGTAAATCCCCTTTGAAGTCCATCATCTTCCGTTGGACAGAGAACGGACTGATCGAGAAACAGGGAGAATCATTTGTCAAACTTGTAAAATAAAAAATTTAAAACTGTATATATTATGAATATCGTACTGACTCGCACTCAAAAAAAATCAAAAACGATGGATGGACATCTCACCATTGAAGGAGAGTATATCTGTGACACAACCGAAAATGCAGCAGGTTGCCTACCACCGGGGCGTTACCCTATCCACATCGTTAAATGCGACCAAGAGGGACGTAAAATGCCGCTCTTATCCGCCTGTACTTGTAATTGTGCCGACTGCTCCATGCTAAAGTCAGGGAATGGGGTCTACCGCCGTACCAATGGAAGTATCCTCGTCGGAACCCTGATTTGCCCGGGCTGCGTGAAACACTCCCAAAAGGCATTTAAAGCCCTCTATCAACGCCTCCGTAAATCAGCAGAACGAGGGAACGAGCTCCAACTAATTATTCAATAACAATATAAAAACAACAATGTATGAAACTAACAAAACACTTCGCATTAGAAGAATTCACCCGGTCAGCAACAGCAGACAAGTTACACATCTGCAACCTCCCATCCTTTAACGAGATCGACAACCTGGTACAACTTTGCGAAGAGGTCTTAGAACCTTTGCGCGAACAGTTCCAAACACCGCTCGTCATTACCTCCGGCTATCGTAGCCCGTTAGTCAACAAATTGGTAGGAGGTGTTGCAAACAGCCAACATCAAAAAGGAGAAGCGGCTGACATCCGTCTGCCCAAAAGTAGCCATCCAAGTGCAGATGGTATCTGTCACACCGATTTAGAGAAAGCCCGACAATGGATCGACTGGCTAGTTCAAAACGTAAACTTCGACCAGTGTATCTTAGAGACAGCCAACCAAAAGGATTACTGGCTCCACCTCTCCTGCAAAAGCGATCTCACACAGAACCGCCACCAAGTCATCCATCTCCTCCCCCACTAACTCCCCATGACTAACTCACCCTCCCTACTCTCATCCGGTGGGGAGGGGAAAGGTGGTTTTAAGAAAGAAAAGATATTTATTATACGGTTACTTGGTTACTCAGGTTACTTATTCATAATTCTATATGTTTCTTCCAAATAAGCATTAACTACTATCTGCCGATCAAAATCTTTCTCAACTTTTTTTCTAGCAGCTAAACCCATCTGTTTTTTTTCATTATAAGTAAGTTTCAAAAATTTTTCAATCTTATTTATTAAATCATTACTATCCTGTTGTCTAACAATAAAACCATTCACTCCATCATCCACAATTTCACGACACCCTGCTCTATCTGTTGTAATAATAGCTCTACCAGCTGCACAACTTTCAAGAAGTACATTACTCATTCCTTCTGGATAAAAAGTAGGATGGATAGTACAATGCACATTTGCTATATATGGACGAACATCAGGTTGTTGTCCATGATAAATAATTATTTTCTCATCATTTAATTTAGTAAGACGTTGCTCATACCTCCCTTCACAACCACCAAGTACATGAAACTCTGTTTTAGGATATTTTTGTTTAATCGTTTCTGCAGCAGCTAAATATTCCTCTATTCCTTTCTCTTTTCTGATTCTACTAATAAAGATAAAACGAATAGGCTCCATTTCTGCTGGATAATTCACTAACGTATGATAAGAAAGGTTCACACCAGAACCTGGGATTAATCGTGTAAATCCTTTTATCATTCCATAATTCAAACAAAACTGACGATTCTCCTCATTTTGAAAAAATACCATCGATGTTTTCCGTAGTCCTAACTTATACAGTAAAATAGTAATTTTTTGCATTATCCCTGGATATTCTACAGCAGCTCCAAGCCCGGTAATATTTGCTAATTGAGGTATTCCACAAAGAGCACAAACCATTCCACCATATAAATTTGGTTTAATCGTATATGATAACACAATATCTGGACTAATTTTCTTTATTAGTTTTCGATAAGTTAGCATCAACCTAAAATCTGCGATAGGATTAGTCCCTTGACGATTAAATTTTGTATCAATTATATTACATCCAAGACGTTTAAACCATTCCATTTTCTGTCCATCATTCCCGATAGGAGATGATATATATACCTCATATCCTTTATCCCGATATGCCTGAAAAACCTCTTTACGGAAACTATACAAACCTCCAAAACTATTAGAAAGTATTAATATTTTTCTAGTCATCTTATCATCAATTGATATATTTTCAATGTTACCTCTGCATTCTTTTTCCATGAAAAACGAGAAAGATTTGATTCTATTAATGCCTTCTTTTTTAATACAAGATCTTCATTATATAAACTTTCAGAAATCTGAAAAGCCATATCTTTAATATCGAAAGGATCAAAATATACAGAACATTCACCACAAATCTCGGGAATTGAAGAGACATTGCTAACGACAGATAAAGTACCTAAATTACCAGCCTCCATTGGAGGAAATCCAAAACCTTCATAAAAAGAAGGAAAAACAAAAAGAGTCGCATTTTTATATAACCATATTAATAGTTTATGAGAAATAAAATTAAGGTATACAACATCTGATATTTCTTTTATTTTTTTCAAAATATTTTTAGCTTTATTATTCGGTTTTCCTACAATAACAAGTTTCAGATCTTTATTACGAATATCTTTTTTTAACAATTTAAAAGATTCAAGTAATCGTTCATAATTTTTTCTTGGTTCAATATGTCCTACTGCTAACAAAAATCGAGCATTTAATAAACTATTATATTCAAGAGGTAATTTATATTCTTCTATTTCTTTTAAATTAAACCTCTCACGATTAATAGATTCCCAAATTACTATTATCTTTTCTGGTGAAACTTTACAAATATCAATAATTTCATCTTTAGTAAACTGTGAAATAGCAATAATTTTATCAGCTCTCTTTATAGTTTCTTTAACAGAGTGCCGTAAATATATATATCTCAGAAAACCATATGTAGAAGGAAATCTATACAAACGTAAATCATGAACAGTTATCAATAATTTTGCTTTTTTAAATTTTGGAGCATAAAAAAATGGAGAATGAAATAAGTCAAATTGCTCAATCTTTTCCTCCCTATACCAAAAATGTTGAGAAAATAAGCTCCTCTTTATAATAGATTTTAAATTATTCTCATACGGAATTTTTTTAATTTTAAATCGACTAGGTAATTGAATTAAGCAAAATTCATATAAATCCTGTAATACATATAGTATATATTCATTTTCATGATCAATTTCTTCCAAATACCTAGTAAGGTTCACAATATACTCCGTAATACCACCACCTTTAGGCTGACATATAGAACAGTTAATTGCAATTTTCATATTAAATCATTATTACATTAATACCTCTAAAGAGTAGAAGTCTATTTACCTTCATATATATTAATAAGTTTATTAACAGTTTCCCTTATTGAATATCCTTTTCGTACAATCAAATCATTAACATTATTTCTTATATGCTTATTCAACAAAATTTTCTTAGCCCATTCTTCCGCTGTATTTTGCAAATCAAAAAAATGGACATTTCCTGTCAAATTAACTTCCCTAGACACGTTCGTAGATGTATAAGCAGGAAGACCCGCTGCCTGCGCTTCTACCAAAGCAAATGGTAGACCTTCATAAAAAGAAGGAAATAAAAAACAATCCATTGTTTGAAGTAACCTATTTACATCCTCCCGCAGACCTAAAAAATGGACATTATCCTGTAAATGTAAACCTATTACCTTTTGTTTTATTTTTTCTAAATCCTCCCCTACTCCTATTAGCAATAAAACAGAAGAAGGTTCTCTTTTTAGTAATTCAACAAATATATCTATTATGAACAAATGATTTTTTACTTTTGTAAACTGTCCTACATGACCAATAACAAACTTATCAACTAAACCTAGTTCTTTTCTAAATTTATTCCTAATTAAAACATTATACTGAAATTTATCTAAGTCAATTCCATTCTTTATTATAAGATATTTTCCATAACACCTCGTACCTCTAAAAAAGAAATTGGCAGCCAATTGTGAACATGCAAGAAAATGAGTTCCAATTTTTGAAATTATCATTTTATTAACACAATGCAACACTCTATTATGCAAACCTTTCACATTTGAACTATGGGCATGAATAATTCTTATTGGTATATCAAATATATACGCATAATAAATCGGTAGTATAGAAGTTAACGAACAACCACACCAATGAATTACTGTATACTCTTTTGAATGTAATTCAAAAAACTCTTTTATTTTCTTTTTATACTTAAATAATCCATCTTTTCGTGCAGGTAGTCTATAAATTTTAGAGCCATACTTCTGAACCTCATTATAATATCCATTTATTGATTCTGTAAACAGAAGAAAATCAAACATATATTTTTCTCTATCAATACAGCGAAAAACATTTATTATAAAAGTTTCTGTACCATTTCTATCTAATGAGGATGTAATAAACAAAACCTTATGCATATTTTCTCAATAAAAACGCTATAATATAATAAATAAATAAAGTATATATAATCAAAGGAATTATAGTATTCAACCCCGATCTAGGTAATATCATTAATGGTAAAAATATCGTATATTGAATAATTCTAAAAACTGCTTTAGTTTGTGCTTGTTTTTCCAATAATGCACATAAATATCCAAAAATAAAAGAAAAGAAAAGGAAAAAACAAATTATCCTTCCCGCATATAAATACAAATCACCTAATAAAGTCCATCCTAATCCTTGTCCTAATAAAAACATTTTAGAATTAACTTGATAACTAAAACTAGTAGCAAAAGAAACATCCCAAGGTAACAATTGAGTATCTGTAAAAAATTGATAAATTCTACCCACTCCTGGTATTACCGAATTTAAATAAGGAATCATTGGATAATTAAAATCACGGGATATATCAAATATAATCATTGATCCCCCTTGAGTAAATAAAAAGCCAGGTAATATTTCAAAAAAATCAGCATATTCTACTCCTCCATCTATAGCTCTAATTGAAAATGAAAAAATAAAAAGTAGTAAAAACATAGCACCTCCCAACAGTACTAATATTTTGGTAAAATTAACATTCTTGTTTTTTGATAACATCCAAATTCCAAATATCAATATTGCTCCAAACTGTCCTCTTGTTCCTATTAAAATTTCAAGTAATGCCTCTATTAAAAACAGAAAAAAATATTTTATTTTCGTTCTCTTTTTACCATAAACCATCGCAATACCAAAGAATATACTATTCAATGTCATAAAAAAATTATTACCTGTATATTTATATCCTTGATTATCTAAATACAGAGAGAGATATCCACCTCCTAAAAAAGCTTTATATACAGAATTAAGACTATACAAAAGAACAATAATTGCAAAAATATAAAAACATGAAGATAAAAAATCATCATACTTTTCATCTTCAAAATTAAATTCTTCACTCTTTTTCTTCTTATTACAAAAAAGAAATCCAAAAGTTGAAAAGAAAACAAATGACAATATGTACATTATTAAATCAACACGATTATTTATATCAACAAGATACGTAGTAAATATATTTTCGAACAAGAACAAATTCTCTTTATTTCCCAACAATATTCCCCAAAATCTTCCACCTATAAAAAGCATACAAAAAGTAACCATAAATAAAAAAAATGGAGATAATTTACCCACCTTATATAATTGGAATAGTACAAGAATAAAATTAACACACATAAATATCGAATATTCATAATCGCTTAATTTTAAATTATAAATCAATAAAATATCTAAAACATAAAATAATATCAACAAAAAAAATCTCATAGACACATTAATATTAAAATACTTTTATTACACTTCTTTTTATTTTTATTAAAATACTTCTATCTATTTCTTCTAATGAAAATTTACACACATAAAAACAAGCAATTAAATCGACTATTATAACTATCAGAAAAGAGAGACAATAATTATTCAATATATTTTTTACTTCATATCCACCCAAAGCTACAATAGAACAAACAATCATAGTTAACAAGACCTTCTTTATATATATTTTTAATCCTATTCCAACTATCTTATCTGCTAAAAAAATTATTAAGAACAGGTTTAGACTTTCAAAAAAAATCATGGATGAAAAAGCGATATAAACAGACATTCCATATTTTAATAAGATGTATGAAGCTAATAATGTCATACTAAGAACAATACCTTCCGTTATTTGATATTGTTTAATTCTACCTACAGACTTAAAAATAACATCTAATGGACTATGAACAGATCTAATTAAAGAGCATGCTAAAACAATATAAACAAAACCTACAGTATATTCAGGAACAGTTCCTAACCAAAGTTTTAAAATATCCTCCGCTAAATAAATAATAGGAACCGATACACAAAAAGTTATTAGGAATAATGATTTGGATGAAAAATAGAACATTCTTAAAAGTTTATCCTTATCTCCTTCTGCTGTTGCTTTAATACTATAAGGTGTAATTGCAACATTCACATTATTCGTAAACTGATAAATTGCAGTATTAATCTGATAGGATATTCCCCTTGCTGCATTCACAACAGGACCTCCAAATACATTAAACAATAAATTTAAACCACTTTGTGTAACATTATAAGCTGACGTACCTAAAAGTTGCCATCCGGCAAAAGAAAATAAATCTCTAAACATCTTATTATCCCAACACTTTTTATAGAGACTTTCCGGAAAATTATTTTTACAATATATCGAACTAATCAATCTTACAACCAATTGAACTACTAACAAAAGAAAAGCATAAAATATCAATCTATCAAAACTTCCATAAGAAACAAGAAATATTATAAAAAGGCTCAATAAATTCTTCAAAACAGAAATAAATGCATAAAAATTAATTTTTTCATGAGCTATGACTAAAGCATCATATGGTGCTGTCATTATCATAACTACAGCAGAAATAACAGACAACTGAAACACCCATTTTGCAGCATAAAATCTATCAGGAGCAATATTTATTTTATAATTAAAAAAATAATATCCTACAATTTCAACAATAACAACAAACAATATAGAGATAATCACATTTATAACTATACTCATATTAAAGATCAATTGAAGTCTATCGTTATTCTTCTTTCCCATTTCATAATTTAAAAAACGTTGAGTACTCGATGATAAAAAAAATTGGACCATCGACACTAGCGAAATAATACTACCTACAACATTATAAATACCAAAATCTTCTACTCCTATCGTTTTTAGTAAAACGCGCGATGAATACAGAGCAATTATCATTGTAACTGCCATCCGTATGTACATATATAAAGAATTTTTAGCTAAACGTTTTGTATTCGAATTACTCATTTTTTTAATCTAGCATTTCTTTACTTGCAATTTCTAAAGCCTCACTTTTCGGAAAACTCCTTAATATGCTGTTCCTCCGATAAACGACATATTAAAAGTGTATTATCCTTTTCTGCCACAATATAGCCATTCAAACCTTGAATAACAACCTTTTTTTCTTGTATCGCATGTACTACACAATTACAAGATTCATACATAATAATATTTTGACCAATCAAAACATTATTATGTATATCTCGTTGAGAGTTGAAATGAAGTGATCCCCATGTTCCTAAATCACTCCATCCAAAATTGGCCGGAAAAACATAAATATCTTCTGCTTTCTCCATAATAGCATAGTCTACAGAAATGTTATCACATGTCGGAAATTGTTCATTAATCTGTACTTGTTCTTTTTCTGTATAAAAATAGGATGATAAATTTTCAAAAACTTTTGATATAGCAGGTTGATAAATTCGAAAAGCTTTTACAATTGTTTGAACATTCCATATAAAAATACCTGAGTTCCAATAATAATTATCTTTTTTCAAATATTCCTCTGCTGTCCTTAAATCTGGTTTCTCCTTAAAAGAATTAACTCGATAAATTACACTTTCACTATCCGAAAGTAAATTTAAATCGGCTTCAATATATCCATATCCTATATCAGGACGATTTGGTGTTATTCCTAATGTTAATATACTACCTGAATTTGCAGTAAACTCCAATGAAGATCTAATAATTCGTTGAAATTCTTTTATATTCATAACGATATGATCACTTGGTGTAACTATCATATTAGCATAAGGATTCCGAGTCTTAATTTTCCAACTGACATAAGCAATACAAGGAGCAGTATTTCTACGACAAGGTTCACATAAAATATGATCTTCTGTAATTCCGGGTAATTGCATTCTCACCTCATCTGCATATTTTTCAGAAGTAACAACCCATATATTTTCAGAAAGACAAATATCCTTAAAACGATCCATTGTTAATTGAATCAAAGTACGTCCACAACCTAATACATCTATAAACTGTTTAGGACAATCTGGAGTACTCATAGGCCAAAAACGACTACCTATACCACCTGCCATAATAACAAGATGGTTGTTATCTATACTCATCATATAAAAACTATAAATATTTAATATTCAAACTTATAATCTTGGAATAAGATTTTAATAGAAGAGCGACTATAAATTATTCACGATATAACAAACTATGGCAAACATCATGAACATATACATAATATTCATCAGATTGACTATCTTTATATATTTGAAATGCAAAATGAAAATCTTCAACAATATATTCCTTGTATCCTAACTCAGTCCAATCTTTACGTAAACGAGGAGTAGGACAGGAAAAGGCATAGATTTCAAGCCGCTCTAAACTGTTATAAATACGTTTAATCTTACGGACAACAGTCAATGAATCTAATGTCTGGTATTTGGTTTTGGCATATTCATAAAAATCCAAAATACTTTTATGAACTGTATTATCTATTATGACTTTCATTAAATTACATAATTAGGAAAATCCTTATGTATTCTTTCCATAATAATACGTCGAGATTCTTCCAATGGCATTGCATGTTTTAAAGCTTCTGCCATAGACATTGTTGATATAAATTCTTTACTCAATTGATTTTGGTATAAAGAGATCTCCTCACAAAGAACAGAGTTATTGTCTTCTGAAACAGCATCTTCATATGATTTATATTTCGGACTCATACACGTAATTTCTATTATTTTACAAAGATAAGAATTTACATTTCACTTTTCCTAATTATCAAACAAAAAATCTAGCTTATAACTACATTTCTTATCGTAGTATATTCTTTTCTGACTTATACCACTCTATAAACTTAGTTATCCCCTCTGCTAAATGAACTTTCGGACAATAACCTACTTCCTCTTCTAACTTCGTAGTATCTGCATTGGTCTGATAAACATCTCCTTGTTGCATCGGTAGATAGTTTTTTTTGGCTTCTACTCCCAAATTTTTCTCTATTTCATTGATAAAATCCATCAGTTTCACAGGATGACTACAACCTATATTATACACTTTTGCAGGTACTCCATTTGGGCAATCCGCTACTTGGGGTACAGTATCTAATACTTGAATTGTTCCATTCACAATATCATCCACGTAGGTAAAATCTCGTATTAAATCACCATTATTGAAAACATTGATCGCTTTCCCTTGACTGATAGCTGAAGCAAACAACATCGGAGCCATATCCGGACGTCCCCAAGGACCATATACTGTAAAATATCGTAATCCGGTCGTCGGAAATCCATACAATTTACTATAACTATGTGCCATCAACTCATTACTCTTCTTCGTGGCAGCATAGATACTGACCGGAGAAACGACCTCATCTGATTCACTAAACGGAACCTTTTCATTCAAGCCATATACAGAACTGGAAGATGCATACACTAGATGTTTTACACTGTGAAGACGGCAACATTCTAAAATATTCATGAACCCCACAATATTACTATCAATATAAGCAAAAGGATTCGTAATAGAATAACGGACACCCGCTTGAGCAGCCAAATTTACAACTCCTTCTGGTTTGAATTCATTAAATAGTTCAGATAAAGTTTTAAGATCTGCAATATCCATACGAATAAACAGCAGATTAGAATATTTTCTACTTCTAATACGTGTTCCCATCGGGATGTCTGGATAACTCACAGCAGAACCATCATTTCCTGTTTCTGGTACAACATCAACCTTTCTACACTCTTCCGAAGGTTCAATGCCACATTCTGCCAGACGACCTAACTTCAAACGGGGATCATAATAGGAGTTAATGTTATCTATCCCTATCACTTCATCTCCTCTTTTGGCTAAAAGCGATATCAACTTGCTACCGATAAATCCAGATGCTCCTGTAACCAACACTTTCATCATTTTCTTTATTTGAAAGATTAATCTCTACGAAATATATCTCTAGTATAAACTTTTTCCTCTACATCGTCTAAACAAGTATCGTAACGATTAGCAATTATTGCTTGAGACATCTGTTTAAATTGTGCTAAATCGTTAACTACTTTGCTTCCAAAGAAAGTAGTACCATTTTCCAAGGTCGGCTCATAGATAATCACCTCTGCCCCTTTTGCCTTGATTCGTTTCATTACACCTTGAATTGAACTTTGACGAAAATTATCACTGTTACTCTTCATTGTCAAACGATAAACTCCTATTATACATTTTCGTTCATTGGCCGCACTATAATCTCCTCGATTATAATAGTCATAATATCCGGCCATATTCAATACACGATCGGCTATAAAATCCTTACGGGTACGGTTGCTTTCCACAATCGCTGTCATCATGTTTTGGGGGACATTCTGATAATTGGCCAATAACTGTTTTGTATCTTTAGGTAAACAGTAGCCTCCATAACCAAATGAGGGGTTATTATAATGAGTACCTATACGAGGATCCAGACCTATACCTTGAATGATTGCGGCTGAATCCAAACCTTTTACTTCTGCATAAGTATCCAATTCATTGAAATAGCTGACACGAAGTGCTAAATAGGTATTGGCAAACAGTTTAACTGCTTCAGCCTCCTTCAATCCCATAAACAGAGTTTCGATATTCTCTTTAATCGCTCCTTCCTGTAAAAGAGAAGCAAAGGTATGTGCCGCCTTTTCCAATTTATCTACATCCGCTATAGTACGAATCGCTTCGTTCTCTTCCGCAAACTGTTCGATATATTTAGGTATCCCCACTATGATACGACTCGGATAAAGATTATCATACAACGCTTTACTTTCACGTAAGAACTCTGGAGAGAAAAGCAGGTTAAAAGATCTCTTTTTCTGCGTTACCTCGGTTACTTCGGTTACAAAGCATTGTGCATATTTTACATACAAACTGCGACAATAACCTACAGGTATCGTACTCTTTATCACCATGATGGCCTCTGGGTTAACACGCAACACTAAATCAATAACGGCTTCCACTGCAGAGGTATCAAAGAAGTTCTTCTGACTATCGTAGTTTGTTGGAGCAGCAATAACCACAAATTCAGCGTCTTTATAGGCTCTTTCAGCATCCAATGTGACAGTCAGATTCAATTTTTTCTCTGAAAAATATTTCTCGATATATTCATCCTGAATTGGAGAGATTCGTCTGTTTATCATATCCACCTTTTCAGGTATAATATCAACTGCTACTACCTCATTATGCTGCGCTAAAAGCGTAGCTATACTCAAACCGACATAGCCGGTTCCTGCTACTGCTATCTTCATATATAATTTTTATTTGATTTCAATTAACTTTGGTAGTCAAGGGCTAAATGAAATGTAATATATCGGGAAACCTCAGTGGAGGTCTCCTATATAGAATGTCAAAATAAAACTGGTTTTATTCTTATTTGAAATGTAAATCTACGTTACTTAGGTTACTCGGGTTACCGCATGGAGAGTGTTGTTTGTTTAAGTTTTTAGAATAAATCAGAGTGGGTTCCGGTATCAAGCATTAACATAATCAACTCATCATCATGTTGCTCCCAAACAAGTAACCAATCTGGTTGAATATGACACTCCCATATAAAATCGCCTTTCTTCCCTTTCAGTTTATGAGGCCGATAACAAACAGGTAATGTCCCTGTTTCTACCAAAATGGACATTACCTTCCGCAATGTCTCTATAGGATAATTTCTACGTATGCACCGCTTAACCGATTTCTCAAACTTATTTGTTGTACGGAGCGTATAACTCATAAACTCATCTCTTTAAAAAATTCATCAACAGATGTATATTCAGACACACGCCCCGCTTCTACATCTTCTAAAGCTTCCTCCAAACCACTTTTTCTGACTTTGGACTTACTCTGAGGCTTAACCACAGAGACTCCATTCATCAATTCGATGACTTTTAACAGACGATTCTTGATGGAAACATTTTCAAATTGCAACGTAATCTGTATCATATCTTTGTCTTTTTCTGCAAAGAAACAATTAAAAATTCATATTTCCTATTGTTTCAATCTTTTTAAACAAACTGATATTCCTGCCACATCTGCCAATCAGCAATACGGCTCAATAATTGAAGATCGGAGTTTTTTTCAGAATTCTTCATCGTGTAAACAACCGTTTTTATCAGTTCCTCAATATCTGTCTTTAGCGGTAGATACCAATCCTCCATGCCAACCAAGACATCATAATAGAGACAGAGTTCTTCTTTTGTAAGCATACTTATATCTGTGTGTTTACAACAGACCTCCATCACGTCCGTAAATTCATAATCAAAATCCCGGGTGATATTCAACGCCGTTGTTCCGAGTCTCAGTTGCAGTCTTTGCAGGGTTTCCCGCATAGGACAGTTCCTCCAACCATTTCCCCAACGATGTTCTTCATTCATCCAACGGGTAAAAAGTCTGTTCACCCGGCCCTCAAACGCCTGACGTTCCTCTTTCGATAG
>JAFUOJ010000027.1 GCA_017481945.1 Parabacteroides sp.
CTCCCAAAGTCCGGTTCCGACGGGGCTTATTAAAGTGCCTCTATTCAAAGAACTGCCATTCTTAAAGTTTCAAAAAAACGGCAGATTGGTGCTTTTGGAAGTTATATTCATTTTGAAATTACATTTTACGGAAACTCAAGATAATTGTTATACCTATTGAATATCGTAAGGTTTAGGTTTTTTCACACAATTTACTCAATCATTGTGCCTGCTTATGTAAATACTTTTCTTTTGTTGCAAGCCCGCCACGAATATGTCTTTCTGACTTATTCACATCCAGAACTTTTCTCGCTTCAAAGGCCAATGTCGGATTAATCTGTGACAAACGGTCGGTTACGTCCTTATGTGTGGTCGTTACTATTTGGAACGGTTGTGTTTTCGTCTGTATCTGTACTTTCTGTTCCTTCAACAAACACCTTTTCATCCAATCCCAAGTCGCCAATCAAGCGTAGGAAAATATCGACATTCCCCTCACTATCTACTTCAATTTTACTAACCAAACGCTTCAACTGAACATTAGTCATCTCATGAACATCTGTAATATCTTCCAACTGCTTAAAGGTACTGTTTAAAATTGCCTCTAACTGATCTCCCTTTGTCAGATTGTAAGATACCATTTTTAATTCATTCTCAAGACGCTCAATCTCTTTTCTCATTCCACCAATCTTCTCATTCAATTCTTCTCTTGAAATCAAATCATCGGTATACATATTCATGTATTTTTCACGTGCTCTACGCAACTTATTGAGTTCTGAAGTTAATTCTTTTTCATACTCAACATTTTCATCTTTTGCCTTATAAATACGCTGGAATTCTTTAACCACATAATCAATCACTTTTTTCTTCTTGCTGATTACAAGATTAAAATACTCCTGCAATACCTGAATCAGTTCTTCCTCATCCACTGTCACTGCATTTGGGCAACTGTCTGCGCCATTCCCATTATGACCGGAACATACCCAACGCACATAAGTATTCTTATATTGGCGGACAGTTCTACGAAACGACCATCCACAATCCTTACACTTAATCAATGTAGAAAACAAATATTTATTGCTTTGACGTTCATGTGATATATTAAAGGCCTTATTTCGTCCCTTCAAAATTTCTTGCGCTTTATCAAATACTTCGTCCTCTATAATACGCAATTCCGGACGAGCCGTTACCAGCCACTCATCTTCTTCTTTGTCTTTTCGTTGTCCGGTAAGGAAATCCGCCACTTCTTGCTTCCCATTAATTATTTTACCGGTATAAATTTCATTGTTTAAAATACGACAAACGGCGTTCTGGCTCCAATCACAGTTTCGTTTGGTTTTTAAACCTTTCTCGTTAAGCATTTTGGCTATTTTTGACGCACCATAACCACCTTCCGTGTACCATTCAAATATCTGACGGACAACTCTCTCTTCCTCTTTGTTTATGGTCAGATTGAAATAATCTCCAATAGTCTTATCGTATCCATACACAATATTGGGAACTCGTCCTTTTTCTGCATTTACCTTCTTACCAAACTTAACACGCTTAGAAATATTTGCACTTTCCTCTTGCGCCAATGCTCCAAAAATAGTAAGTACAAATTCCGAATTACCCATACTAGTCATGTTGGCAGTAAGAAACTGTGTCTCAATTCTAAGTGCTTTTAATTTACGTACACTCTGTAATAAATCCACGGTATTTCTGGCAAAGCGTGAAATATCTTTTACCACAACCATATCAAACAGTCCGCTCTCTGCATCTTTGAGCATACGAAGAAATTCCTTACGATTCTTGATTTTTGTTCCGGAAATTCCTTCATCTGCATATAATCTAATAAGGTTATCCCCTGTACGTTTTGTATATTCCATAAAGAACTCTTTTTGAGTCTCTAAACTATTAAGCTGGTCTTCCTTTTCTGTGGAAACTCGGCAATATGCTGCGATGTTCATAATATTCGTCCTTTCTGTTTGGTTTGTTGCGTTCTGTTACAACTATTATTTTATCCAAAAAAACTTATACTGTAAAGAAAAAAAGAAAGTAGAACACACACTTTATCAACGGATGTTCTACTTTCTTCCCTTTTTACTTTTTTGTCTCTTCCCAAATGAACTTTTGAGATAAATTATATCTTTTCACTAATTCATTATTTGTGGAAACCATTTTCTCATGAAAATCTTCCATTCCAACCGCCACTTCTAGCACTTTCAATTCTGGCATAAACGAATCATAAAAAACGCAAGGATTGACAACTTCTCCTGTCAAATCATATTTTAGATATGACGCTATCAAAGGCATCGAATAAAAATATTTTTTTAAAGACTCAAAATCCATTTTCCTATTTTTGAGTTCCATTTGGATTTCATTATACGAATCAAAAAAAAGATATACTAATTCAGTAGACCCATATGCCACTATCTTACCTTTAATATTCTCTAATTCTTCTGAATGCATTTGTATATATTGGGGATAATTTCCATCCATTTCAATCAGTTTATTAGCTTCTCCATTCGCATCTGCCACCAAATAAAACAATGCCTTACTTGCATGATTAGACAATGACACATATTCACCCATCAAATCATCTGCCAACTCTAATCTATTAGAAAATCTTTGCTCTGTAAGTGTTAAACTAATTTGTTTAAATCCAAAATAAATGGCAACAATTGCGCCGACTGCGCCTACAATTGTTCCCGAAGCCTCAATAATTGATGTAATAATTTCTATTGTATCCTTTAATTCCATCTTTACTCCCCCACAAATTCTTTTTAATATTATCGACATTTTATAGACATACCTTAAGCATCTTTATTCACATAAAAAAACAAGGCTCACGCCTTGCTTTCCTATGCCCCCTTCATTCCTTCTATGTATTCCTCTCCACCCTCACACTTTAGAGCCGCTTCTTCAATCGCTCTCTCAACCTTCTCCGCATTTACTTCAATCAACAACTTTAGAAGGAAGTCGGCGATCACGTCCGCCGGATTGGGATTATGAAACCGATAATTCAATTTTGTCTTCTTCACGACGGCGTGTCCACCTCCTTTCCAATTTTTACCTTTGTCCAATACTATGAGAATCGGTTTGAAAATAGTACTCTAACTTCAAATTAACGTTGACGTTTTTGTTCAAGTGTTTTTTCTTTCTTCAACTCCCTCAAAATATCCGGTGGAATCCGTTCAAGTATTCTCTGAACATCATGTAATTCGCTTTCCAATTTGGCTTTCTCCAATCGGTTTTTCACTTTACCATCTTCGCTGGAGTGAATCCGCTCTTCCAGTTTCCGATTCTCCTCTAACAAGTCGGTAATGGTAACCTGATACTTCTTCAACTGACCGTTAAAATTCTCCATCTTGGGAAACCATTTTTTCAAAAGTACCAATACCTCTTCTTTCTTTTTACGGGCATTAACCGGTGTTACCTCATCCAGAATACGTTCTATCTGTTTAGCCTGCTTAGAGAGGCTTACAGCCTGTTTAAACAGGCTTGTAGGAATATGTTTCCTACCTGTCTTGCTCGCGCTTTCTCCGCGTTCAAACTGCGGATATTTCTGAACCATGTGTTCGTGAAAATCATCCTGCCATTTCATCAGCGTTGCCCGGTTTCCAATTATCTCCTTCGCACATAGCCGATTGTCCGCAGTTAGCGGAACAAAGACCAAATGCAGATGTGGCGTTTTCTCATCCATGTGTACCACTGCAGATACAATGTTCTCTTTTCCCACACGCCCAATCATAAATTCAGCTGCCCTTTGGAAAAATACTCCAATCTCTTTACCGGACTTACCCTTGAAAAATTCCGGGCTTGCCGTGATTAATGTATCTACAAACCGCGTACTGTCTTTCTGTGTTCTGCACCCGGCTTCTTTAATCCGTTTCTGGATGAAGTGATAATATCTGCCCTCCGGTTTGACAATATGGAAATTGTATTTACTTCTATCGGTATCAATGTCCGGATTACTGGCATATTGCTCCTTCTTCCGTTCGTGATGCGCTTCTAACGGTCCTGCCGGGCTTCCCTTATGCTTTGCAAATCTCAAAATCACATGTTGTGCCATTTATCCTCCTCTCCCATCCATCCAATCAATTCAAGTCTCTGACTTGTTATTATGGCTATTAAAAATAGCTTATATATGATTGATTGGATAAGATGTAAATATATATTTTTAACTAAGTATTTATATATTCCGTATAATTCTCATACTTCTTGAAGCCTGTTCTTCGTACTTTCCGAGCTTGAATTTCAATATTCCGGATACTGATTTTGATATTACAACTCTTCTGAAAGTTCTAATTCTATATCTGCAGGTGACACATCAAGAAGTTGCACTTCACTACTTCTTCCATACACCTTGGGGTAAATGCAATTTGGTTTCCCACACCCCTGCCGCTTAATCTCAATCAGGTTGTTATATTGTAGTTCCCTTAACGTATTTACCGCTTTCTGCCTTCCGCAGTGAAGTAGTTCTGCTACTTCCTCAATCGGATAGTACAGATAAATACGGTCATACTCATCCGTCCATCCGTTTTTTCTGGAAAGATCCGTCCGTCTTAAAATGTAGGCATATAGTATCTTGGCTTCGTTACTAATCTTTTGATAAAATGGTGATTCAAATAAAAAGTTCGGCAATCTGGTAAAACTCTGTGCCGGTTCTTTTTGGTGAATATAAATAAATTGAGTCATTCTTAACCTCCTTTGCTCGTTATTTGTGGTTCTGCTCACCGATGAACTATCTTAAGTCTACACTTTGTTTTTACCTCATGCCGTATATCCGAAATCTTGGAATAAACAGTACTGTCTAATATTTTTCCACGCTTTCGGAAATATGCTAAAATATGTATAGAATTAC
>JAFUOJ010000006.1 GCA_017481945.1 Parabacteroides sp.
ATTGTAAGTACAATCCGGGAAAAGAGTTTCGCCAATGATATGAAAGTCCTTATCCAAAATAATCACAGAGAAACTTTTCTTTCCATAATCCAACAAATCCATATAGTCTCTGTCTTTTAAATTATTCGGGACATCGGTTTGTGGGAAAGCGATACGATAATAAACGTTTCGATATGGATCGTACAAAAGGTTTCCATATTCAGCGTGGTCACACAAATCTTTCCATGTAACATTTCCGAAATCGTCTAACGGAATCATTTTATCAATGTATTTACTCTTTATAGGTTTCCGAGTAATGGTTTTATGGTCAATAGAGGCAATATAAATGTCTTCTTCATAAGAAAAAGAATATACAAATTGGGTTCCGTCAAATATACGGCTATACTTATTCTCTACACTGGCTATTTTTGCGGGGTTTATTCTTGTTTGTAATTTAGGGTATTCAAGCGGCAGATGTTCAACTTCTTTGGTATCTAAATCAATCGTAAAACTAACCGGATTCACTTTTTCTTTTCGGTTACACCTTGAGGTTGCATACAGCTTATTTCCGATCTTATAAATAGGCTGATAATTAAAAGAAGTAGAATAAGAGACCCTCAATGGGATCTTATCCTTTGTTGTGTCAAAAACAAGTTTTTCCTTTAATATACAAGACGTATCGATAAGTGCTATTTCGGTTAATTCTCTACTTGTTAAGAATATACTATCGTTATTAAGAATAAGGTATCCTAATACCGTCCCAACGCCATTATTTCCATCAAGTTCCGGTTTGATTTTAGAGACTAACTTTCGCGTTTCGAAATCATAAAATAAAATCTCATTTGCTATGAAATTGGGATTTAAAAAGGTAAGATACTCTCGGTTCTGTGCTTTATCTTTATAAATAAACAAAGCATGAGAAGAGGATTTCGTATGTTCGTCTAACTCAAAAGCGATCTCTTCACCAGCCTTTTTCAATTGGTAATTGTTTGAAGAAGATTCTTTTCGATTACTACACGAAAAAAACAAAAAGAAATTGAACAGTAGTATAATAGTTTTTATTTTCATATCAAAAAAATAATTTCAAAAAAACATATCGAATATATTTAATAATACTCGATATGTTTTTATATTAATAATTAATCACAAGGGGCACAGCCTATCACTCCAACTGTACAACACCAATAATACTCCTCATCTATCCAGCAACTACTACCATAACCTGTTTCACAGGCTGCAACAGCTTCAATATTTTCCAGCGCTAAACGATTCAATAAAGGTTTCTCCTTACTTTGGTTCATATTCCAGTATGCACCAAGCGCAACGGCACATGCAGCAGCCAATGTTACTAACTTTTTCTTCATAAAATAAACTTTTAAAATTGAACAATAAAAGAAAAGAAGAATGTTATAAAAACAATTCTTCTTTTCTATAATAAACAATGTTATCTATTTCATCTTAGAAACTTACCTTAGACATGATAGGGAAGTGATCTGACGGAGTGCGACCATACTGAACAACGTTCAATACACCGTATTTCTCTACTGTAACATCTTTTGTTACCCAAATGTAGTCGATACGAACGTCTCTTTCCATCGTTGCGCTCCAACCATTAAATGTACCTACTGTACCGAAAGGAGGTTCCTTTGAAATCTTATAAGAGTCTAACAAAAGACCGTCAGAAGCCAAAGTTACGATTGGTTCATCATCTGGAACAGCGTTGAAGTCACCTGTTGCAAACACTGTCATGTTTTCACCTGCAATCTGACGAATGCGAGACAATAACAGTTTAGAAGATTCGCGACGAGCTACAACACCTTCGTGGTCGAAGTGAGAGTTGATGAAGACGAATTCCTTACCGGTTTCTTTGTCGCGGAATTTACCCCAAGAGCAGATACGGAAACAGCATTTAGCGTCCCAACCTAATCCCGGTACTTCCGGAGTTTCAGAGAACCAGAAATCACCTTTGTCCAACAAATCGAAACGATCTTTTTTGTAGATGATAGCAGCGTGTTCGCCTTTGTCCTTACCATCTTCACGACCACCGCCGATGTAGGTATAACCTTCCAATTCGCAGATACCGTCAATCTGATGTTTGAAACCTTCCTGTGTACCAAACATGTCGAAGTCGTAGAAACGGATCAAGTTTTTCACATACTCCTTACGATGTGGCCAAGCGTTCAAGCTGTCAGCCTTTACGTCACATCTCAAGTTGAAAGAAGCGACGTTCATCTTACAAGTAGAATCTTTCTTTGTAGCACACTGGTCTGTGCAAGACTGTCCTGCTAATCCCATCAGGATAGCACAACATGCGATAATTAATTTTTTCATGAACAATACTTTATATAATTAAAATTCGACATTTGCCATAATTGGATAGTGGTCAGACGGCGTGCGACCGTAGTGTACATCGTTCAAAACGCCATATTTTTCAACCTCAACGCCCTTGGTTACCCAGATATAATCAATTCGTTTATGAGTATCGGGATTATTGATGTTCCAACCGTTGAAGGTATTTGTAGTACCGAAAGGAGCCTCTTTGGTTATCTTATAAGAGTCTCTGAAAAGACCATCGGAAGCAATGGTTGTAATCGGTTCTTCTGTCGGAAGTGCGTTCAAATCGCCGGTGAAAAAGACTGTCGCGTTCTCTCCGGCAATCTCACGAATGCGTGACAAAACTAACTTGGAAGATTCACGACGAGCGACAACCCCTTCGTGGTCATAATGTGAGTTGAAGAAATAGAACTCTTTACCGCTCTCCTTATCTTGGAACTTACCCCATGAACAAACACGGAAGCAACACTTAGCGTCCCAGCCTAAACCCGGAGTTTCCGGAGTCTCAGAAAGCCAGAAAGTGCCTTGGTCTAACAAATTCAAACGAGCTGTTTTATATAGAATAGCTGAATGCTCTCCTTTATCCTTACCATCCTCACGGCCACCGCCGACATAGGCATATTCTCCATCTGCTACCAAATCATCCAATTGAAATTTAAAGCCTTCCTGTGTACCGAAGATATCAAAATCATAGAAGTTGATCATACTTTTCACACCGGCTTTTCGAGGTTCCCAGTAACTCGGATGATGTTCCGGACCCCCACAAGCCAAATTATAACTTGCTACCGTCAGGCTACATTTATCATTACTCGGACAGGTTGTTCCATTCGTACAAGACTGCATACCTAAGCCCATCAATAGAGCTCCTCCACATACTGCTATTACCTTTTTCATTATTTAATTGTTTAATTATAACTCTCCCGCTTAACATGGTACGCAAAGTTACGCTTTATTCTTAATTTTATGCAGATTAATCCTAAAAAAAGAAAAAGGAGTCGCAAACATTTCTGTTTACAACTCCTTGTTGTGATCAGGCTGGGATTCGAACCCAGGACCCACAGCTTAGAAGGCTGTTGCTCTATCCAGCTGAGCTACCCGACCATCCTTTTTTCGTGGTGCAAAGGTAGTATTATTTTATAATCTACAAAAGCTTTGGATTATTTTTTTACTCAGAAGTACAATAAAAACCATCAAAACCATCAGAAAGGATAACCGACAGCAAAATGCCATGCGAAATTATCTTTCAGATTCGGATGTAAAATCGCCCACTTCTTCTTACCAGTCTCCTGCGGATTATAAGCTTTCATTCCCATATCAAAGCGAAGCAGGAAGAAATCAAAGTCAAGACGTAACCCCAACCCGTAAGAGGCGGCAATCTCTTTATAGAAACGGGAAAAGTCAAAGTTCCCATTCGGACGGCTTTTGTCCTCATGAAAAGTCCAGATATTCCCTGCGTCAAGAAATGCAGCCATCTCAAACTTCCAGAAAAGCTTCGTCCGATATTCTAAGTTCAAATCCAAACGAATATCCCCCACCTGCTGAGCGAAAGATTTTACGGAATCAGCCGGCATACTTCCCGGACCTAACGAACGGACAGACCATCCACGCACGCTATTGGCTCCTCCCGAAAAATAACTACGTTCAAAAGGTAACATCCTTGAATTGCCATAGGGATACCCTACACCGACTCCCACATGGAATGCTAATTTGTTTCGGGTATCTAATACGATACTCTTACTAAAATCAATATCTCCCTTCACAAACTGAGCATAATTGATTCCAAACAGCTCATACAATCCATTCACATCTTTATCTGCTCCCGTTACTTTTGATAGAGCATACAATAGATTTCCTGCCATCTCGAATGAGAAACGAACCGAATGCGTATTCCTTAAACGGTTCTGCGGATTGTAGTTATTGAAAGAGTAGGTATAGCCTGTACCCAATATGAACTGGTCAGTAAAATTATATAACAACGTCGTCTCCGGTAAAGAGTCTCGGAACGACTGACTGATCTCCGGCAAATGCACATAATCAATATCCAGCAGACGGAAGATGTGTCTTGCCTGTGTATTACTTCGTTCCTGCCAAATATAATTCCAACCGGCCGATACAATAGAGCGTTTGAACTCGGGACGAGTCTGAATGCTATAACTCATCTTCAGCTCTGTTGTCGCACGTATCTTCCGCCGAAAGTCTTCCCGAAGGAAAGGGAATAGGAAACGAGGAAACAAAATAGAGGCTTCTGTACCAAACTCCCAAAAGTTATTTCCCTCCGAGTGATTACCGGAAAGTGCTTCATAAGCCCCACGAACTTTTGCAGAAAAGACTTCTGAACCTTTAAACAAATTACGGTGTTGATAATTCAAACTGGAAGCAAATCCAAAATCTCCGGCAGAGTTGGTTCCTTCGACCTCCACTCCAAACCCTTGTAACTTAGCTGGGGAGGTTAAAATCGTACAATTCAGCTTCATCGTATCATTCTCTTCTACCTCTGAAAAGCGAATATTCACATTACGCAAAGCCTGCAAAGTGGCAAAAGAGGAATAGGTCTGCTCCACAAGACGCTCGTTATAGAGTTGTCCCGGGATAATGAAATTACTCTTTCGCAACACGCTTGGACGAATACTCCGGCCGTTCTTCCCATAAAGGACACTTACGTTCCCCATTCTTACAGTATCATAAGGCATTACGGTATCCTCCTCCAACGTCAGAGGATTATAATCCGTCACGATCGAAACATCCTTTATATAATATTGCCGATGTACCGTATCTGCCACGCTTCCGTCTGCCCTTTGCATTCGGAAAGGCTTTAACAGCATATCCAAATCAACAATGTTCTGATTGAAAGAACTATCCGCTAAATAGAACAGGTAATCCCTATTAAATGCGTAATACCCTCGTTGCCGAAGCAGATTGGTAATACGTTGCCGTTCTTTATCCAATATATCTCGGTCGAACAGGGCACTGTCTTTAATTAAAGAGGTATAATCATCGGAATAGGTACGGAAAGCTGAAGCCAAAACGGAACGACGAGGAGGTGTCAATCTCGCAATACTATCAATTCGTGTATCGCTTAACTGCATATTATAGTCGTGGATACGATAAGGGGCATTCGACTTTATGCGGTATGTGACTGACGCCTTCTTATGCTTAGAGGTATCAATCGTAGCCGAAACTTCTGCATTCACAAATCCCTTATTGACATAAAAACGCTCTAATTCTCCAACGGATTGCGTTATTAAAGTGGTATCTAATATAATTGGAGCTTCCCCTATACGACGTAGCTGTTTGTTAATCCATTTCTTTTCGTTTCGCCCAGACCAACCATACACGTACAATTGCCACTTCATCAATCCAAAAGCTTTAAAGTTCGGCTGCTGGCGTAAATAGGGTTTTAAATCTCCGCTCTTATAGGTTTCATCATCCGAAACTATAGATACCTGATCCAATAAATACTCCCCATCTTCCACATACTTAATCGAGTTGCAGGAGACGAGTAGAAATATGAAACAAATAAGATATAGTATTTGGATTCCCTTCATTATACTTGCTTTACGCACGCAAAAGTAATTGAATTTAAAGAAAATCCCGTACATTTGCCCTACAAAAAGAATTATAATGCTAAGCAAAGCCAAAGTAAAATACATCCATTCTTTAGAATTAAAGAAATATCGCAACGAACTGAATGCCTTCGTAGCCGAAGGAAATAAACTTGTTTCAGATATGTTACATGCCTTTGAGTGCGAGTTAATGCTTGCCAAGCCCAATTGGATTGCGGCGCAAGGAGACCTTTCAGTCAAAGAGCTACTAATAGCAGAAGAGGAGGACATCCGTAAAGCCAGCTTTCTAAAGAATCCTCAAGATGTATTAGCTGTATTCAAACGTCCGACTTGGTCTCTTAAGGAGGTAAACCCTACAGCTTCTCTTATTTTAGCGTTAGACGGCATACAGGACCCCGGTAACCTCGGTACCATCATCCGTTTAGCCGATTGGTTTGGAATCGAACACATTGTATGTAGCCTTGATACAGCAGATGTATTCAGCCCCAAGACCGTCCAAGCAACTATGGGTGCACTGGCTCACGTCAAAGTGCATTATACGAATTTGGAGACCTATCTAAAAGAACAGGTAGCCCAAGGAGTTTCTCTATTCGGTACTTTTTTAGATGGAGAAAATATGTACACGAAAGAGCTATCGACTGCTGGTATTATAGTGATGGGTAATGAGGGGAACGGCATACGACCGCAAATAGAACAATTGATTAATCAAAAGCTTTACATTCCCAGCTTTCCACCGGAACGAGAGACATCAGAGTCGCTTAATGTAGCCATTGCAACGGCTGTTATCTGCGCTGAGTTTCGCAGACGTCAAGGGAAGAGTTACTAATAATACTTGGGTAGGTAGCCCCTTTTCAGCCGGTTTAGGGAGGTCTAATTTTTGCAAGGCAGCGGTCAGAAATTCGATGCCGAGGGAATTTTTATTCCCTGCCCAGGAAAATTCAATTCCCTGCCTATCCATTTTTTCTCCTTCTGCAAGAGCCGGAACCAGAATGCCATCGTAAAATTCAGTACCTGCAATTTCCCCATTCAAAGGAAATACACCGACTAAATTTTCCTTCTCATCCAGTTCAACATAATGCAGACGTAGCAGTTGTTTCCAATACACATAATGAGAAGCAATCCTACGCATATCTTTCTATTTTTTTACAAGGGGATTTTCTAAAGTAATGGCAGAAGTGTCCTTAGCTGCTTGTTCCAAACGACCGTAATTATACCTCATCAGATTCAAGCTATCCAAATAGATTTTATAGTAGGAGCTATCTGCACTACTCATAAAGATACGGCCATACACTCGTTTAACCTGCTTGGTCGAAACGGTCCGTAAGGTTGTTTCAAAGTGGCCATCCCGTTCAATGGTCTTGTTTACAACTACAGTTGTATCAGCCTGTTCCGCACAAAGTTGAACTTCTGGCTTATACTTCATATCTTTTCTAACGCCCCATACGTTCATTCCTAACACAAAAGTACTACCTGAAGGGTAATTCTTCTCCGGTTTGATATTGAATGTCACCCCATTAAACAGGGCTTTTGGTTCTAAATAGACAAAAGTGCGACGAGGCCAAATATCCACCGAATCCTGTTTCGATGTAGGTGCGGCAGAAGCCTGTACATCACCTAAAGCTCTCTGACGGCTGTTCAGATCATTTAGTACTCGGTCAAAAACTTTCATGTAGATGTCTAAGTGTTTTCCGTACCAAACCAACGAACTGTCATATTCTGCTTGTGTTATACCATACTTGCGGAAGATTGATTGAAACAAGGCCTCCTTCTGTGCTTGCTCCGAGAACTCTCTGCTATTTATATCAATCATAGCCTCTGCTATATACATATCCACCTGTATCGCCTGCATTTTCTTCTCAGAAAGGACTCCGTCCGGAGTCTTACTACAAGCGATCATTAGGCAACCCAACAGTGCAGTAATGGAATATGTATGCAGCTTACTCCGCATTGATTATTTCTTTTTATCTGATGAAAGACTGGCCGAGAATGTTCGGGGGAAAAAGATCAGTACTAAAAATACACCTACGCAAATGGCTGAATCTGCGAAATTAAAGATCGGTCGGAAAAAGATAAATTCCTCCCCGCCCCAAATTGGGAACCAATTCGGGAACGTTGTCTGTATCAATGGGAAATAGAACATATCGACAACTTTTCCATGCAGCCAATCAGCGTACCCACCGCCTTCCGGTAAGAATGTGGCTACCTGTCCATAGCTGTGATCGAAGACGACGCCATAAAAAATGGAATCAATGATATTACCTATTGCTCCGGCAAAAATAGATGAAACACAAGCTATAAAACCAAACTTATAATTCTGTTTCACTAATTGGTATAGGTAATAGCCGATAAAACCGACTGCAATAATGCGGAATATCGACAAAAAGAGTTTCCCGATGACCTCTATACCGAAAGCCATCCCAGGGTTCTCCGTAAAGTATAAATAAAACCAAGGAGTCACTTCAATACTCTCATGCAACTGCATGTGAGTCTTAATCCATATCTTAATTACTTGGTCAAGAATAAGGAGCAGCATTACAATTAACACTGCTCCCCAACCTTTTGAATATCTCATTTACTTTGCACCTCCCTGTTTTGCTTCGATACTCAACGTGGCATGAGGTACTGCGCGTAATCTTTCTTTTGGGATTAGTTTACCCGTCTCACGACAAACACCATACGTCTTATTCTCGATTCGTATCAATGCAGCCTGTAAATTCTGGATAAACTTCATCTGACGTTGTGCTAAACGACCTGCCTCTTCTTTAGACAAAGTTGCAGCTCCTTCTTCCAATACCTTAAATGTAGGTGACGTATCAGATACATCATTACCATCGGAATTTGTAACACCAGATCTCAACAAATCAAAATCCTTTTTTGCTTTTTCCAGCTTTTCTAATATTATGGCACGGAACTCCTCTAGTTCGGCGTCTGAATATCTAGTCTTTTCTGCCATGGCTCATTAATTTTAGGTTTTACAAAAATATTATAACAAGCGCTCCTTGTCGCAGCCCAAATATACAACATTATTTATATGCGACAAGGAACTCTTTCTTTTTTTATTTAAAATCACACTTTTTCAATTCGTACTGACAACTTGAAATCTTCGAAGTCTAATTCTGTTGCGTCGCTAATAACATCGGTAACTTCCACTGAAACAGCCTGTACCTGATTAGCAATGTACGTATTAAACTCTGCAATGGTTGCGTCGATTATATCGTTAGACAGGATGGTCACAGTAATCTTATCTGTTACATCGAATCCGTTACTCTTACGCATGTTCTGCACACGATTTACCAATTCACGTGCCAATCCCTCTTTACGAAGTTCTTCTGTAACAGTGATGTCCAAAGCAACCGTCAATCGTCCTTCGTTAGCAACTAACCAACCCGGAATGTCTTCCGAAATGATTTCAACATCAGAACGTTCAATCACAGCAGCCTGTCCATCCACCGTCAATGTGAAAGTACCCGCTTTTTCAAAAGCATTGATATCGTCTTGGCTCATCGTCTGAATTGTTGCCGCCAACGCTTTCATAATTTTTCCATAACGCGGGCCTAATTTTTTGAAGTCCGGTTTTACTTTCTTCACTAAAATACCAGCGGCATTATCGACGAACTTCAAGTCTTTCACGTTCACTTCGTTCAAGACTAAACTCTTCACTGCCTCAATACTTTCTTGCTGATGAACATCAACAACCGGTACCATAATCGTATGTAACGGCTGGCGAACCTTGATATTTACCTTACGACGCAAAGCCAATACCATTGAAGAAATATCTTGAGCGATTTGCATGCGTTCTTCCAAACCTTTATCAATCATCTCTTCGTGGCAAACAGGGAAGTCAGACAAATGAACTGATTCCACATTTTCACGACCTGTAGTCGCAATCAAATCGCAGAACAATTGGTCAGCATAGAATGGAGCAATCGGAGCCATCAATTTAGCAACTGTTTCCAAACAAGTGTACAAAGTCTGATAAGCAGACAACTTATCAGTAGTCATACCACCGCCCCAGAAACGGCGACGATTCAAGCGAACGTACCAGTTACTCAAGTTATCGTTTACGAAATCAGAGATTGCACGTCCTGCACGAGTCGGTTCATAGTTCTCCAAGAAACCATCAACATCTTTCACCAAAGAGTTCAATAGAGAAAGAATCCATCGGTCAATCTCTGGACGCTCCTTCCAATCAACATCCGGTTCTGAATAGTTAAAGCCATCCACATTTGCATACAAAGCAAAGAATGAATAGGTATTATATAATGTACCGAAGAACTTACGACGAACCTCTTCAATACCATCAATATCAAACTTAATATTATCCCAAGGAGAGGCATTCGTAATCATATACCAACGCAATGGGTCTGAACCATACTGCTCGATAGTAGCGAATGGATCGATTGCGTTACCCAAGCGTTTAGACATCTTGTTTCCATTCTTATCCAATACCAAGCCATTGGAAACAACCGCCTTATAAGAAACGCTATCAAATACCATCGTAGCTATTGCATGTAGAGTAAAGAACCAACCACGAGTCTGGTCAACTCCCTCTGCAATAAAGTCTGCCGGATAGACCTTACGGTCATCAAAGATTTCCTTATTCTCAAACGGATAATGAATCTGTGCGTATGGCATTGCGCCTGAATCAAACCAAACGTCGATCAAGTCTGTTTCACGCTTCATCGGCTTACCATTCGCAGAAACTAAGATAATATCATCTACATACGGACGGTGCAAGTCGATCTTATCATAGTTTTCTTTTGTGTACTCACCCGGATTAAACTGCAACTCCTTATAAGGATTTGCTTCCATAAATCCGGCTTTCACTGATTTTTCTATTTCATTATATAGCTCTTCTACTGAACCGATACAGATTTCCTCTGAACCATCTTCCGTACGCCAGATAGGTAACGGAGTACCCCAATAACGACTACGGCTTAAGTTCCAGTCCTGTAGATTTTCCAACCATTTACCAAAGCGACCAGAACCCGTACTCTGCGGTTTCCAGTTGATTGTATTATTCAATTCAATCATCCGTTCACGGCAAGCAGTTGTACGAATAAACCAGCTATCCAACGGATAATATAAAACCGGTTTATCTGTACGCCAGCAATGCGGATAATTATGTACATGCTTTTCAATGCGGAAGACACGGTTCTGCGCTTTCAACATCATGCAGATCTCAATATCCAAAGTCTCATCCTTTTCACCCTTAGTCGGGTCATACGCATTCTTCACAAATTTACCCTGCCACGGATCGTAATCGGCAGCGTTCATATTGGCTTGTACATACTCTGAATCCAAATCTTCCAATAAGAAGAACTTACCGGTCATATCCACCATCGGACGGCGATTGCCATCTTTATCCAATAACATCAACGGAGGAATACCACTTGCTTTCGCCACGCGGTCGTCATCAGCACCAAAAGTCGGAGCGATATGAACAATACCAGTACCATCTTCAACCGTTACATAATCACCCAAGATCACCCGGAAAGCACCTTCTCCCGGATTTACCCAAGGGATTAATTGTTCATAATGCATTCCTTCCAACTCTGTACCTTTCCATTCGCCTACGACTTTAAAAGGAATCAACTTATCACCCGGCTTATAATCAGAAAGTTCTAAATCAGCCGCTTTCGGATTAAAATGCGCATTCAACAGGTCTTTTGCCAAGACGACAGTGACCGGCATTCCTGTATATGAATTATATGTCTGAACTGCTACATAAGTAATATTCGGACCTACACAAAGAGCAGTATTTGAAGGCAATGTCCAAGGAGTTGTTGTCCAAGCCAAGAAGAAAGGCTCACCAAAAGCAGCCATCTCCGGTTCCGGATCCAAAATATGGAACTGTGCAGTACAAGTTGTATCCTTTACATCACGATAACAACCTGGCTGGTTCAATTCGTGCGAACTTAAACCGGTTCCAGCAGCAGGAGAATAAGGCTGGATAGTGTACCCTTTATACAAAAGCCCTTTTTTGTATAGCTCCTTCAATAAATACCATAAAGTTTCGATATAACGATTATCGTAAGTGATATAAGGGTTTTCAAGATCCACCCAATATCCCATCTTCTGGGTCAAATCAGTCCACTCTTTTGTGAACTTCATTACGTCCCGACGACAAGCAGCGTTATATTCAGCAACAGAGATCTTTTTGCCAATATCTTCTTTTGTAATACCTAAAGCCTTTTCAACCCCTAATTCTACAGGCAATCCGTGCGTATCCCATCCCGCCTTACGGTTCACAAGATACCCCTTCATCGTCTTATAACGGCAGAAAATATCCTTAATCGAACGAGCAATTACATGATGAATACCAGGCATACCATTTGCTGAAGGAGGCCCTTCATAAAAAACAAACGAGGGATGTCCTTCCCGGATTTCAAGACTCTTATGGAAGATGTCTCCATCTTGCCATTTCTTCAACACCTCTTTATTGACGTTCGACAAGTCAAACTTAGAGTATTCGGCAAATTTCTTACTCATATTGCGTTTCCTTTATTTTTCTTCTCAAAAATTGCCGCAAATGTAATGATTTTATCCTAAATAGACAATAATGAAGAGATTTAGCTATCAGCAGGTAAGATATTCCCACCCTGATTTTATACAATCATAATCATTCCTTTGTTTTCTACAACCAACACTAATATCAGAAAGCAGGAGAAAAACTACTTTCTTACAAGCAAAAAGTTACTTACTAAGTAGAGCTTCCTCTACTTAATAAGCAGCCCTTCTTCTACTTATCGAGTAGACAAGCCTCTACTTATCGAGTAGATTTGACTCTACTTAGTAAGTAGATTTTAAGCCATTTACTTCTAATCTTGATTCGCTGACAATGCAATCAGCATGCCAACTACTTCAGAGTAGTTTTTACGCCCGGAAGGGATATTATTCTTTTTTAAAAACCAGTTGTAGGAAATCTCTTGTAACTCTCCAATCAAAGGACTATATAATTCTTGCCAATAAGTTACCTTATCATTATATAGTGCTTTCACCGCTGGAGAGAGCGTTTCTTTCCATGTATCAAACTCTTCTTTCGGCAAAAGGTGGTAAGCATTACTCAAAACATAGGGTAAAAGGGCGAAGTAAGCAGAAAAACGTATCTCCGGAACTTGTGAACGACTACATACCAAAAAGCCATAAAGATTGGCTTCGGCTTCATTGGAAATACCGAGTACATGTGCCATCTCATGAGCATAAGTAAAAGGATATTGAACAGGAAGCAGGTTGGGATTTAGATTGTACTCAATAAAGAAAGGACCTATATACCCCAAAACACCGGTTCCACTCATAAGAGAAGGTATTAACATAGGCTTCGGACGCAGGTAATCCGCAGGGTGAGGTAAAGCAAAACGAGCCGTAATTTCTCTATATCCTTTCTTCACTTCCCGGGCGATAAGTGTTTCATCGACCTTATCCACTGAAACAAAAGCGGCATTCAACGAATCGGTATAGTGGGTTAAAAAGGATCGAAAGACTTCAGCAGAATAGTCTGCCCGCGGAATTTCCAATCGAGAATAGAAATCTTTCCGAAAATAATTCAAGCCCCAAGCCCCATAGAACCAAACATATACCCACAATAGATATTCAACCATTCGTCTGGCAACTAACCACCAACCCTGTTTTTTTATAAAAGCATAAACAGGATAGAGCAACAAGAACAGAATGCTGCCATAAATAAAACAGTCTCCTACTGAAAAGGGAAAAAGAGATGAGAAACGGGATAAAAATCCGGACAGATAAGGATACAAAAAATGGGCATACCACTCTCCTGCTTCTGATGATCGCATAATACAACCTACACTCAGCAGCAGGAGAAGCAAGAATCCCCATCGTATATATCTAAGTTTTACTTTTCCTTGCACATTCAAGAGATATTCTTATTCAGCAACTTTCTTGCCTCATCGTCTGAAAGGTTTCTGCGAGAAGCATAATCTTTCAACTGCTCTTCTGAAATATTACCAACCATGAAATAGGCAGAATCCGGATGAGCGATATAAAGTCCACTTACCGTTGCTGTCGGATACATAGCTCCATTTTCGGTTAATTGTACTCCTATCTGCGACATATCCAACAATTGATTCAACGTAAAGTTTAACTTCTGATCCGGAAGAGAGGGATACCCAATAGCCGGACGAATTCCTTGATATTTGGCTTTATATAAATCCTGTAGAGATAAAGATTCGTTTGGTGCATACCCCCAATAAGTTTTACGAACCTTTTCATGTAAATATTCAGAAGTTGCTTCTGCTAAACGATCTGTCAATGTTTGCAATAACATCGCGCTATAGGAATCACCTTCTACCTCAAACTGTTCTTTTAAAGCTTCAGTTCCTGCACCGGCAGTGACTACAAAAGCACCTACGTAATCTGTTCTTTCTGTCGAAGAAGGCATTACATAATCGGCTAATGATTTATATACATCCTCCTCTTTCTTTGCCTGTTGACGTAACATCGGAAAGACTTGGTCTCCAACTCGGACATTATCGCCCTCACTATTTGCAGGGAAAAATCCATAGATTGCTCTACAATATTCAACCTTCTCATCAACCCAATGGGCTAACATCTTAGCTGCATCTTTATAAAGACGTATAGCTTCGGTAGCCTTTTCTCGTTCATCTTCTGTAAATCCAGATAACCAAGAAGTACGACAAGCGTCACAATCATGTAAGTGAGCAACTTCAGCAAAACGCCCATTCAACTTCCAGGCACTGAAAAAGAAGGTCCAATTAATATAAGGTACAACCTCTTCTAACGGGATGTAAGGAACAACTTGCACTCCTTGCTGACTCGGAAGAATCGGTGTATAAGCAGACCAATCTATCTTTACTCGTTTACTACGGGCTTCTGCAAGAGGAAGAAGTGTCTCTTTTTTCTTTCCTGTAGAAGTACGTAAGACCTCATACTCTCTATTTAACTGGGCTATATAGTTATCTCGTGTCTCTGGATTTAATAACTTAGCAGCAATCAATGGGTTTTGTGAAGCGTCTAATACATGAATAACCGGATAATCATAATGAGGAGCTATTTTGATAGCAGTATGCAGTTTAGAAGTTGTTGCTCCACCTACCATAATAGGAATTGTCAAAGCAGCTTTCTGCATTTCATCAGCTACATGTACCATTTCTTCCAATGACGGAGTTATCAATCCGGAAAGACAGACCAAATCAGGTTTCTCCTCTATTGCTTTCTTTACAATAACATCCGCAGGAACCATTACTCCTAAATCGATAACCTCATAATTATTACAAGCCAATACGATTGAGACTATATTTTTTCCTATATCATGTACATCCCCTTTTACCGTAGCAAAAAGGACTTTTCCAGCCTTTGTGGAATTAGAGGTTGCTTTCTCTGCCTCAATAGCGGGTTGTAATATAGCAACCGCTTTTTTCATGGTACGAGCTGTCTTTACAACTTGTGGCAAGAACATCTTTCCAGCCCCAAAGAGATCACCCACCTTGTTCATTCCACTCATTAATGGGCCATCTATAATATTTACTGCCCGTGGATAAACACCTAATGCTTCGTGTAAATCACTTTCCAGATGTTCACTTATACCTTTTACTAAAGCATATTCCAAACGTTCTTCTACTGAAGATTCTCTCCAAGCTTCTTGTTTTTCCTCTTTATTTTCTTGTGTCTTTACCTGTAAGCTTTGTGCATAAACAATTAAATCTTCTGCAGCGTCCGGACGTCGGGCTAAAATCACATCCTCCAATAGTTCACGGAAAGTAGGCTCTATATCTTCATAAAGTACGGATGAAGAAGGATTCACAATTCCCATATCCATTCCCTTCTTTATAGCATGATATAAAAAGACAGAGTGCATAGCTTCACGCACATAATTATTTCCTCTGAAAGAGAAAGACAGATTACTAATTCCTCCACTTACTTTGGCTCCCGGCAGATTCTGTTTAATCCACTCAACAGCACGAATAAAATCCAAGGCATATCTATCATGTTCTTCTATACCAGTTGCTATCGCTAAAACATTTGGGTCAAAGATAATACCATTGGGATCAAAATCTATTTTCTCTCGAAGAAGTCGATAAGCGCGTCCACACACCTCAATCTTTCTTTCAAAAGTATCAGCCTGTCCTTTTTCATCAAAAGCCATTACTACGGTAGCCGCACCTAACTGTTTAATTCGAGCAGCATGTCTCAGAAATATCTCTTCCCCTTCCTTTAAAGAAATTGAATTAACAATACTTTTCCCTTGGACACACATCAACCCTTTTTCTATCACATCCCATTTAGAAGAATCAATCATTACAGGGACGCGAGCTATATCCGGTTCGGAAGCTATCAAATTCAAGAATGTGGTTATCTCTTTTTCAGCGTCCAACATTCCGTCATCCATATTTATATCAATAACTTGAGCACCATCCTCAACCTGTTTACGAGCAATAGTTAAAGCCTCTTCGTAATTTTCCTCCTTTATTAAACGTAAGAATTTACGAGAACCGGCCACATTACAACGTTCACCTACATTAATAAAATTGTTTTCCGGTTTTACTTCCAATAGTTCCAGTCCTGATAACCATAGGCAATCAGGTTTAGCGACAGGTATATGCGGTTTCGCTCCTTTTACTAATTCCGGATATTTAGCTATATGAGCCGGAGTTGTACCACAACAACCTCCCAATATGTTCACCAAACCATCATCTATAAAAGACTTTATGTGAACCGCCATTGTTTCCGGTGTTTCATCATAAGAGCCAAAGCTATTTGGTAAACCCGCATTGGGATATGCACTAATATAATAAGGAGCATGTTTAGCTAACTCTGCTAAATAGGGCTTCATATCTGCAGCCCCAAACGAACAGTTTAAACCAACACTAACAATATTGGCATGTTGTATTGAAGCTAAAAAAGCCAATAAAGTCTGTCCTGAAAAAGTCCGTCCACCTTGTGCAGATAAGGTTAAAGAAAGCATAATGGGTAAATCTTCTCCTTTTTCTTTCAATACATTTTCTGCAGCTTCTAAACCAGCTTTTACATTCAACGTATCAAAGGTTGTTTCAAATAAAAGAATATCTACACCACCTTCCACTAATGCTTCAACTTGTTCTTGATAAGCACGATACAAATCCATATAAGTAACAGCACGATAAGCCGGATCGCTCACATCCGGACTCATAGAAGCGGTCTTATTTGTCGGACCTATAGAACCTGCAACAAAAATCTGGCGTTCAGGATGAACAGCCATAAACTCATCTGCGACCTCACGGGCTAATTTTCCCGCAGCTAAATTTATCGTCCGTACTTGATCTTGCATGCCATAATCTGCCATAGAAATGGCATTGGCATTAAACGTATTCGTCGCAAAAATATCTGCACCTGCTTCTAAATACTGAAGATGAATGGATTTAATGACATCAGGACGGGTAATACATAATAAATCATTATTTCCCTTTAGGTCAGTAGGCCAGTTTGTAAATAAATTACCTCGATAATCTTGTTCGGTCAGTTTAAAACTTTGTACCATCGTCCCCATACCACCATCCAATATTAGGATTCGCTCTTTTAGGAGACTTAAAAAAAGATTTTTCTTCATATAGGGTTAATTCTTATCGTTTAAAAGCACGATCCATTTCTCGACGGTCATCCCGTTCTTTGATAGAATCGCGTTTATCATATTCTTTTTTACCTTTTGCTATTGAGATAACAACTTTAGCCAACCCCTTTTCATTGATAAAAAGACGTGTTGGAATAATTGTAAAGCCATTATTTCGAGCAGCATTTTCAATCTTCCGCAATTCTTTCTTTGTTAATAACAACTTTCGATCGCGACGAGCTGTATGATTATTATAGGTACCATAAAAATATTCTGCTATATACATATTTTTTACCCATAACTCACCTTTCTCTACAATACAAAACGTATCCACCAAACTGGCTTTACCCAAACGGATCGATTTGATTTCCGTTCCTGTCAATACAATACCAGCAGTAAACATATCAAGCAACTCATAATCAAAGGTTGCTCGTTTATTCTTTATTTGTATATTATTACTTATCTTTTCTTTCATCTTACTTGCTATTAAAAACGTAAGCCGGGCATCAATAGAGAAAGAACAAATTCTATTATCCACGGTGTTAATAAAATTAGACCTGTTGTATAGCCAACAAACTTCATTCGATTAGCTTCCTCTATCTGCATATAAGGAACTGCTCCCTCCCATACAATATAAAAGGTATACAAAACAAATATGCGCAAGAAAAAGAACTCCGGAAGTAATGTTAAAACAATATTTAATGTAAACATCAATGACGAAGCATATCCAACAAAACGTTGGCATAACTGCATATCCTTATCTCGATTAAATACTCCTTGCCAAAGTTCATTCAATAAATAGGAAGCTAAATAAAAACCTCCAAATGTCGCAACTAAAGTTCGAATGGAAGATTTTAATGCCAATTCCACATCAAATTCCTTACGAGTGAACAAGATTCCTAAAAAAGCGGTAACCGCAACAATACCTATCAAAGGATATACAAAGCGAGATAAGAAATCTTCATTATCTTCTTCCCGTTTGGATAAGCTTTCCCAAGTTTTTCCTGGTTGTGAAATTATGGCTACTACTAATTTAAATATATCGCTATACATACACGCCTATTTACTATTTGTCTTTTTCTTTATTTCTCAGAGAGTTCAATTGTAAATATATCTGAAGATTTCCATACTACAGAAAGAGAATCTTTTCCAAATGCAGAAGCATAATTAATCCGAAATTTAACTTCCTGAGATGAACTTTCCTTAGCTATTTTATCTACAAAATCATGAATATCAAAGGCACAAGGGATAATCATAGATTGTCCATTTTCTGTTTCTACCTCTTCTTTCAAAAAAGCACGTAGATACAAAGTATAAATTTGATCATCATCTATCGCCTGCAACGGACTATATGCTAAAGCAAAACTATCTTGTTGTTCTACTTGGTGATTCTTTATTTCGGTAAAAAGGAACAAACGACCTTTTATATATGCAGAACGAGACTGAAGTGAAGATATAAGCAATTCGTTATCCTCAACTGAGACAGTATCTAAAGTATTAAATAAATTCCATTGATTTACTTCTGAAATGGTGTTCTCATAAATGGTTGCAGTTATATAACCGTTATTAACTCCTCCATCTACATTTTCTGCAGCTCCATAATCAACGGAGTAATCAAACAATATACACTCACCTTCTTCTACATTTACCTGTTGAAAATCCTCAGAAGAAATTACATCTCCTCCTTTTACATAAACAGCCTTACCTGGTCCTACATTTGTAGCAACAACACCTACCTGATTTGCCATTGTCAAGCTTGTAGCAGGATCACCCAAACAAGAGACAAACACAACCATACAGAAGGTAAGAATTCCATATAATATTGATCTACTCATCTAATTTTCATTTTTAGTATTATCCTCTACAGAGAAAGGAAGTGTACAAAAGTACGTAAAAAAAAGGTTCTTATAACTATAAGCATAGAAAATTCCATTCATAGACATAAAAAATTCCACATTCTTCTGATTATCTCTTCAAGAATGTGGAATCTTCCTATAAATTCTTTCAAACTTATCAATAATTAGAAGCTTCTGTAGGTATTACAAAAGAATAAGTTTTAGTAGTTTCCCAATTAAGGACATTATCATTTACTTCCTTAACATAATGAATACGAATATTCACAGAGGTATTTCCCAGAGATTTTTCTACAGAACGTTTCTCATTTAAAAAATCAATTAAGTCATAAGCACATAAGATAGAAGTATCTGTTGATACTTTAGTACCATCTGATACCTTTACTGCTCTTAAATAAAAATCATACACACGGGTATCACCAAGAATTGTTGGTTCGGCATTATAATCATATGAAAAATAATAATCAGTCTTTATATCAGACGGAACATTCTTATGTGTAGCAGACATAAACATATGTTTATTTGCTGTAAATACATAGTTAGCATCATACATATAAACAGTAACACCCTCCACAGCCATTTCATCTGCTACAACAGTTGTTGTATCTACTATAGAAACAAAAGTTGGTATTTCCGGATATTTCTCAATTTGGGAAATTGTTGCTTCTATATAATCAGCTGTAGTTTGAGCTTCCCAATCAACAGATCCTAAATAATATACATATTCTCCACCTGTCAATTGGGAATCAAATGCGCTAGCTGCTATTACAGAACCAAAATCATCTTTAACAACAATACCTGCTTTCATATCAAAACTAGCATACCCAAAACCTGCTCCTGTTGTTGTATTTTCTCCTCCATCTAAACAAGAAGTCAACGAAATCACACCTACGACCAAAGCCGTTACTCCTAAAGTTTTAATTTTCTTCATTTTACTATTCTTTTAATTTTTATTTATTACTTGTTTACTTTATTCAGAAACCAAAGCGAAAACCAGCTTGAAGATTAACATTAAAAGGTTTCTCTGAACGAATCGTCTCAATGTCACTTCCATTATCGAAATAATAATTAATTCCAGCTTCTGCATATATATTAATAAAACGATGTAACGGATAACTAGCACCAATACGTGTATTTACAGACCATAATAGTTTCTTCATCCGAATATGATTGGTTTCATTTCCAATCACAACATCATCCACTAATATGTTAACACGTTGTTTCCCCGCAACATTAATTTCAGCCATCGTTCCTGCAGCTACATAAAATTGTATTTGTCTCCACTCTGTTATTTTATACGACAAAGATAAGGGTATTCCTATAAAATGCAACTTTTGTTTTGTCTTACCTTTATAAATTGCATTTGTTTCCCACTCAGAAACAAGATAAGTATAATTTAAACCTGATAGTAAAGAAAATCGTTCACTTAAATGATAACCAACACCAATACCAAATGTTATAGGAGTTTTATGATGAACGTTTGTTTTCGGTGATTGCTCATTAAAATAAGCAGAATTCAATTGTAAAAGTTCTTGATCCGCAACTGATGAACTTTTCAATGCATAAATATTCAAAGCATCAGAAGTTCCAGTTGTAACACTACCACCTCCGACTCCAAAACTCCACCGTTTTATTGACTTCTCTTTCTTCCTTTTTTTTAGAAAATCTTGATTTTCTGATAAATTACAGGGCTCTGTTTTTGTATAATCACACTGTTTCAACACTTTTTTCTTTGGAATAAAATTATCATCGACTCTTTCTTCTATTCCTCTTGTTTGTAATGGGGAAATATTTATATCTGTAACATCAAGAGTTTGCTTTAAAACAGATTTTGACATGGGTTCTACACAGACTGTTTTCTTTGCTAAAATTATATGCTCTGATTTATCTACAACAGTATGTTCTATTGTCTGAACAGAATCATTAAATTCTTTTCGTGCCAAATTCTGATAAGAGAGTATATTTGATACGTTTTGTTCAAGGTGATACACATACAAACCTCCCACAGTAATCAATAATAAAAAAATAGCAGCAACACTCCAATACCAAATTCTTTTTCGGAAAGGAACAAATGTTTGGATAGACAACCTGTTTGAAATTCTTTCCCAGTCATCTTTTTTTACATCCACCTCAAAATCTTGCAACTTTGAGCGAAACAAATCATCAAATATATCTCTTTCTTTATCCTTCATCATCTTTTTATTCCGTACAATTTGTAAATTCTACGTTGCAATAACTGCTTAGCACGTGTATACTGAGAACGAGATGTACTTTCTGTAATATTCATCATCTCACTAATCTCTTTATGTGAATAGCCCTCAATTGCAAATAAATTAAATACAGTTCTAAATCCAATTGGTAATTCCTGTATTAAATTCATTAATTCCATTACTGACAGATCCGACACAACTGAGGTATCAGAATAAAGTAGTTCTATTGTATCATTAAACTCCGTAGTTTCACGTAAAACATCTAATTTTCGCAGATATTCCAATGCACAATTAACAAAGATCTTTCGTATCCACCCATCAAAAGAGCCGACTCCTGAATAAGATTTTATATTAGTAAAAACTTTAACAAACCCATCCTGCAACAAATCACGAGCAGTTTCCTTGTCATTAACATAACGCAAGCAAACTCCCATCATTTTGCGAGAATATGTTTCATACAGCTCTTTTTGAGCTTGTCTTTTCCCTTTCTTACAACCTTCTATCAGTTGGTTCTCCATCATTTAGTACCTGTATTCAATTCCTTTTTCAAGACAATACATTTATAGGATGTATAAATCATCAGAAACGCTGCATTCTTATGTGAAATATTTTACCAAAAGATGACTTAAACTGAAATTTCATTTAGGATATTTAGAAAGGTAATAATACGTTTCTTTTGACAGTTCACTTTCTATATGAAATCGAGAAGAAGAAGAAATAGAGAAAGTGTATCCTCTCTCTTCAGTTGTATCTACAGGTAAATAAATAGAAGTATCCCGAATTCCTGTCATCAATATATTTTGTGCAGAAGCTATATCAATAGAATCTTTCAAAGAATAATAAACTGTATAAGTTACCTCTTTTACGGAATCCGGTTTCTGCCAAAAAAGTCTTAACTCATTACCACAACGTTCCACTTTTATTTCCTTTGGAGCTGTAGGAACTGTATTATCTAACCAAGGTAAAGCGGGAAGTTGTGCTGGATATTTATAATAATTATATTTTAACTCATCATAAAGCCCTTTTGTATTCTCCAAAACATTTGTACATCTAAAAAACACACATCCTGCCCCATTATTATATCGACTATAATCTATTTGATCTGTTATATCAGTAATAGCCCAGTCTGCCTCTTCTTTCAACATACGATAAGCCCCTAATCCTGGAACAACCAAACGGCCATTACTATTCTCTACCCAATTATCCACAAATGGGAAAAAATTATCATGTAAATAATACATCATCGGTACAATCATATCTTGTTTTCCCTCTTGCAACCATACTTTGGGATCTTGATAAACGCTTTCATAAGCAGTCCACCCTGCGTTAGGAACACGTTTTATACGACTATATTTTCCTAATGGAGAACTACTTACTTGTACCCAAGGCTTTACCGATTTTATCCAGTCATAAATACAACTCATCATTTCATTAATATTCTTTCGACGCCAATCTGCTATAGGTAACTTTTTCCCATATTTTCGATATTGTATTTTATCAGGAAACGATTTAGCTTGTTCAGGATAACGAACATAATCAAAATGGATTCCGTCTATATCATATCCATTCACTAATTCTTTTACTAAGGACAATATATAATCCATAGTTCCAGGTACTCCAGGATCTAAATACCATTCTCCATTATGACGTTTACATAATTTGGGATGACGTTTAACTACAGATAATTTACCTTGTTCTTTCACACTTTTATCTGTTCCTAAAGGAAAAGTCACAAACCAAGCATGACATTCCAACCCACGTTTATGACATTCTTCTATAACAAAAGCCAAAGGATCATACCCAGGCAGCAATCCATATTTTCCAGAAAAAGTCTTACTTGCAGGCTCTATTGCTGAACGCCAAATAACATCACCACGCATACGGACTTGTAAAAAAACAGTATTGAAATTTGCTTCTTGCAAACGATCTAATATTTCACAAACATCCTGTTGCTGTTTTATACGTGTATCTTCGGTTTTGGCAGGTTGGTGTGGCCAATCTAACCCATAAATAGTAGTTAGCCACACCCCTCTAATTTCTCTTTTAATCGGTTCTACCGCATTAATAATTTGTATTGAATATAAAAAAACTATTATCCAATAATATTTTCTCATTTCAATATTTATTTATGATACTCACGAATTACTTGTTGTAATAATTCAGGTTCATCTGTTGTAATAAAATCAGCTCCAGCTTCTATCATTTCTTTCATTCTTTCTGGTTTATTTACAGTCCAAACATTAATCTTTAGACCTAAATCTTTAGCCTCTTTAAACCAGTTTGGATTTTTACTCATTACATTATAAGAATAATCTAAACCTGTAAAACCTAATTCTTTTAATTCTTTGGGAGATAAATCTCCATTCAAATAATACACAGGTGTTTCAGGTGATAAACGATGTAATTCTTTTGCAGCCTCTAGACTAAATGCAATATACTCTGTTTGTTTTGTTAAACCTTTTTCATTAATCATTTCTACAGAACGTTTTGCTGCTTCAAGTTCACGAGCAGGATCATCATGGGACTTCAACTCAAAAATAAGTTTTGAATTCTTCAAACTTTTTGCACGATCTAAATACTGTTCCAAAGTCGGTATTTTTTCTCCATTCTTTAAAGCAATATCTTTTAACTCAGCATATGGAGTTTTTTGAAGATGTAAAGAATCAATTTTTTTATCGTGAAAAACAATTAAGACATCATCAGAAGTTAAATGTACATCAAACTCAGAACCAAACGCATTAATTTCATTCGCAAGCTCTAAAGAACGAATAGAATTCTGCGCAGAACCTTCTGTTTTCCAATAACCACGATGTGCAATTACTTTTGGTCCAGATTCTGTCTCTGAACAACTCAACAATGTTGAAATAAATAAAAAACAAATTAGAAATAAATTAGACTGTTTCATAACTATAAAATTTAAAATTACTTACCTATTTCTGACAAATAGCGTTCAACTTCTATCGCAGCAGCACACCCACTTCCTGCTGCCGTAATTGCTTGACGATAATGAGGATCTGCGACATCTCCTGCGGCAAAAACTCCCGGAACTTTTGTTTTTGGAGTTCCGGGTATCGTTTTTATATATCCGATCTCATCCGTATCAATCCAAGGTCTAAACACATCTGAATTTGGTTTATGACCTATTGCTAAAAAGAAGCCATCAATCGCTATATCTACATTTTCCTCATCAGGCTCACCTATACGTTTTACTAAATGAGCACCCTCTACTCCGTTCTCGCCAAATAAACCAACAGTATTATGTTCAAACAAAACTACAATCTTAGGATTATTCAGCACTCGCTCTTGCATAACTTTTGAAGCACGCAAATAAGGTTTACGTACAATCAAATAAACTTTTGAAGCTAAACTCGACAAATAAAGAGCTTCCTCACAAGCAGTATCACCACCTCCAACAACAGCAACAACTTTCTTCCGATAAAAGAAGCCATCACAAGTTGCACAAGCAGAAACTCCCATACCCGCATACTTTTGTTCATCAGCTAAACCTAAATATTTAGCAGTAGCTCCTGTGGCTATAATTATAGCTTCGGCTTCTATTATTTTTTCTCCATCAATTGTAACTTTATAAGGAGCTTCAGACAAATCTGTTTGTGTTACAATACCTACACGAATATCAGTTCCAAAACGTTCAGCTTGCTTTCGTAAATCTTCCATTAAAACAGGTCCCGTAACTCCCTCTGGGTATCCTGGAAAATTTTCGACTTCTGTTGTTGTAGTCAACTGTCCTCCTGGTTGAATACCTTCATATAACACTGGAGATAAATTTGCCCGTGAAGCATAAATAGCTGCTGTATAACCTGCAGGTCCAGAACCAATAATTAAACAGCGAACCTTTTCATTTTGATTTGTATTCATAACTCTATACTTTTCTATTATCTTAAATCTATTATTTCTACATCTGGATAATCTTTATCATTGAAAATAAAAAAAGAATCTGGTTGATCCACGTCCATTTTTGTTTGACTAACACGAATGGCATTTCGCATACCATTCTTTGTTACAACTGTAATCGAGGCTAATAGCCCTGAATATTTTTCAATTTGTAACTCAACAGATTCTATATCATTTTTCTTTTTAGGAATCAACTCAATATCATAAGTAGTCTTACCATTCAAAGCTGTACTTTCCCCTCTATATTTCACATTAAATTCTTTTTTATAAGAACGTAAAAGGAATATAGGATTTGTCACTTGTATTTCATCTTTTGTAGGAGTAGATATACTCACTTCCCCATTACGTTCAGTATATCCCCACTGCGTAACACCATCAAACCAAGTAATCATATCTGGTGTTTTAAGTAAAAATTTATCACCCTTAATATCAATTGAACCCTCAAAACTTTCAGAAAGTTGCTGAACATCAGAACGTACTTGCATTACAAATTGAGCTGTCAATCCATTTGATTTTTCATAGATAGCAACAGTCTTATCCAATATAGAAACTGCATTCTGAGCTATACCATAAGTTATTTCACATAAAAAAAGAAATAACATATAAATCAAATACTTTATTTTTAATAGGCCTATCACTTTCATTTCAAAGAATTTAATAATTGCTCCAAACTATATTCATCAGGAATCAAAACCTGACGAGCTTTACTTCCTTCAAACGGACCCACAATACCCGCTGCTTCCAATTGATCCATTAAGCGCCCTGCCCGATTATACCCAATTGCAAATTTACGTTGAATAAGCGATGTTGAACCCTGTTGCTGAATCACTATCAATCGAGCAGCTTCATCAAACAGAGGATCACGATCCGACAAATCGATAGATTTAACAGATGATGACTCATTATTTTCTCCGATATATTCAGGTAACAAATAAGCTGTTGGATAAGCGACTTGTGTACCAATATAATCTACAATATCCTCCACTTCTGGAGTATCAACAAATGCACACTGCACTCGAGTAGGTTCACTACTTCCCGTAATTAAGATTAATAAATCGCCTTTACCAATTAAACGATTTGCCCCCGGTGCGTCCAAAATTGTACGTGAATCAACTTGTGACATTACCTTAAAAGCGATACGACTTGGGAAATTACTTTTTATAGTACCTGTAATTACTTTTGTATCGGGACGTTGAGTTGCCAAAATCATATGGATACCTACAGCACGAGCCTTTGCTGCAATACGCGAAATCGGCATTTCTATTTCACGACCACTTGTTGCAATCAAATCAGCAAACTCATCCACAATAGCAACAATATATGGCAAGAACCGATGTCCTTTTTCCGGATTCAAACGACGGGAAATAAACTTCTCATTATATTCTTTTATATTACGTGCATTTGCATTCACTAACAATTCATATCGATTTTCCATTTCAACCACCAATGAATTCAAAGTAGCGACAGCATCTTCCGGTTCTGTAACAATAGGTTTATCAATATTAGGTAATTTAGCTAAATAATGACGTTCAATCTTTGAGTAAATACTAAACTCCACGCGTTTAGGATCAATCATCACAAACTTTAATTCAGCCGGATGTTTACGATATAGCAAAGATGTAATTATTGCATTTAAGCCTACTGATTTTCCTTGTCCTGTTGCACCTGCAACCAACAAATGTGGGGTTTTACAAAGATCAAACATAAAGACCTCATTCACAATTGTCTTACCAATAGCGACTGGTAAATCATACGGACATTCCTGAAATTTACGAGAAGCTACGACCGATTGCATTGATACCGTCTGTGGTTTTTTATTAGGGACCTCAATACCAATAGTACCTTTTCCTGGCATAGGTGCAATAATTCGTATTTGTAAAGCCGAAAGACTCAAAGCTATATCATCCTCTAAATTTTTAATTTTTGAAATACGTACACCCGCTTCTGGCACTATCTCATACAATGTAACAGTAGGTCCAATTGTTGCTTTAATTGAAGCGATACGAATCCCGAAATCCTCCAATGTTTGTTTAATCATTTGCTGATTCGCTGCTAGCTCTTCATGGTTGATTTCAACGTTTCCTGTATCATAATGCTTCAATAAATCAAGCGTAGGAAAGACATAACGAGATAAATCCAGACGAGGATCGTATTTACATTGTTCCTCTGAGCCAGAAATTTCTTCCTCTTTTTGAGGAACTTCCACTATAACATCTTCCTCTTTTAAAATTTCCTCTTCTTTTTCTTCATCTTCGTTCTCAATTTCTAGTTCCTCTGGGCTTTTCAAATCATACTCCATAGTAGGAATAGGTTCCTCATTCGAAATGCCTTTTTCTATACTAATTTCTTCGGTTTGTATAACTGGAGGTTCCGAGGTTACTACAAAGTCATTTTCCTCTATTTGATCCTGTTTTTTCTTCTTTTCAAATTTTATTGGATTCTTAAACCAACTAAAAGAAAATACCTTTTGTAAAAATGGGATTGTCTTCCGACTCGTAAATATTGCAATAATCAACAAAGAGCCTACCAATAACAAGATAGTTCCTGGTATACCTACATTATTCATCATAATATCAGATAAATAATAACCATGTTGTCCTCCTAAATAGATAAAAGAATCCTCATAGCCCTTGATAAACACAAATGCAAAAAAGACAGATCCCCATATCAACATCGCAGAGCAAAATAAAAAACGTTTTAACAAAGACACCTTTTTTATATTCATCAATTTAGCTCCTACAGATCCCAAGAAAAAAAAAATCAGAAAAGAAGAAATTCCAAACCAATGATTCATCAACAAATCAGCCAAATATGCACCTCGTACTCCTGTCCAATTTTCTACAGTACCTCGATTAATCACCAAATCAGCTAAAGGGACATTCTCAATCTTACTTTGATCCGCAGCTCCTGTAAAGAAGAACGATATAAGGGCTAAACCGACGTAAATAGTAACGATAGATATGATCAACCCTGTAATAAAACTAGTCCGTTCATTCGTAAAAAAGTAGCCAATTCTCTTTAATTTACATTCTTCGTCTGTTGTATTTCGCTTTATCGTATTTTTTTTAGCCATTCCTTCATCATTTATATAATTCGCAAATGTACACAGATTTTTAAGAACCCCCAATTAGCGTCAAAGTATTTTTTATTAATTCAAGGACTTAATTACTCCGTGGGTTAATAATTTGAAGTCAGTTAGGTAATAAATAAGTAAGCTTTTTTAGAAATTAAAATATATTTGTACTTTTGCAAAACTAACAAAAGAGCAAAAGATTACTATATAAAATCATGATAGAAGAGAATAATCCAATATACGAGCGCAATACACTGGAATTTGTAACAGTTGCATTAGAATTCTGTACATTTGTTGAAAATGCCAGTCAAAGTTCTCTTTTAGAATTTGTAGATAAGGCAGTAAAGATATTACCCTTACTTTATTTAAAAGCAACACTTTTACCTAATGTAGAAGAGAATGAAGACATTGAACCAGAACAGACTGTTACTGAAGAGATGTATGAATCTGTTCGTTTTCAAATAGCAAATTTATTGGGCAGTAAAGATTCTTTTTTAGAAACATTCCATGCTGACATGCAATATAGTGACACACCTATTATTAGTTTCATTTCTGAAAACATAGCAGATGTCTATCAAGATATCGGTAATTTCATTTCATTGTTTAGACAAGGTAATGAGGATGTTATGCTGGAATCTATTGTTATATGCCATAACAATTTTCATCAATTTTGGGGACAACAATTATTAAATGCATTAAAGGCTCTTCACGCTATCCGATATAATGACGAAGAATTGTCAAATATTAATGATGAGATAAAAGAATGATACAACAATATACACATTCTATAACGAAAGATGTAATATCTCAACTTCCTATAGAAGAATTTATAGGACGAATCATTGTAATTGACACATTGCAAGATGCAGAAAAAGCAATTCGTTATCTATCTGAATTTCAAAAGGTAGGGTTTGACACAGAGACAAGGCCAAGTTTCAAGAAAGGACAGCACTACAAAATATCACTTATGCAAATATCAACAGACGAAGTCTGTTTTTTATTTCGATTAAATAGAATAGATATTCCTGAGATCTTAGAAGATTTTTTAGCGAATAAAAATATTTTAAAAATAGGTCTTTCTTTACGTGATGACTTTGGAGCAATGCGAAAACGCAAGAATATACAACCTGCCAATTTCTTAGATTTACAAACTTTTGTAGGTCAGTTTGGTATTGAAGATGCTAGTTTACAAAAAATATACGCTATTTTATTTAACAAGAAAATATCAAAAGGGCAACGACTTAGTAATTGGGAAGCAGATATCCTTAGTGAGGCTCAAAAAAAATATGCAGCTCTCGATGCTTGGGCTTGTCTTAAAATATACAATAAATTGAACTATAATGAAGGAGTGTAAAATATTTCTTAAACCGAGAAAAGAAGAATCCCTTTTACGATTTCATCCATGGGTTTTTTCTGGGGCAATTCAGTCTATTGAAGGAAAACCTGAAGAAGGAGATATAGTAGAAGTTTATGGAGCAAACCAACGTTTTTTAGGTATCGGACATTATCAAATAGGAAGCATTGCTGTACGCATTTTATCTTTTCAAAGCAAAGCAATTGATGTTTCTTTTTGGGAAGAACGAATTCGTATTGCTTATACCTTACGTCAAACTTTAGGCTTAGCAGGAGTAAAGGACAACAATACATACCGATTAATTCATGGAGAAGGTGATAATCTTCCCGGATTAGTAATTGATATGTACTCTCACACTGCTGTTATGCAAGCACATTCTGTAGGTATGCATTATGCTCGCCACCAGATTGCAGAGGCTTTAAAAACTGTTATAGGAAATTCTCTACAAAATATTTATTATAAATCAGAAACAACTTTACCTTATAAGGCAAACTTAGGAAGTGAAGATGGTTATTTATACGGAGGAGAAGTAGAGGATATTGCATTAGAAAACGGTTTAAAATTTTGTGTCGATTGGCAAAAAGGACAAAAAACGGGTTTCTTCGTCGATCAAAGAGAGAACCGTTCTTTATTAGAACATTATGCAAAAGATCGCTCCGTCCTAAATATGTTTTGTTACACAGGAGGATTTTCATTTTATGCAATGCGTGGAGGAGCAAAAATTGTACATTCTGTAGATAGTTCTGCCAAAGCCATTTCTCTGACAAACAAAAACGTAGAACTTAATTTTCCAGGAGATCCACGTCACGAAGCTTATGCTGAAGACGCATTTAAATATTTAGAAAGAATGGGGAGTAATTATGATTTAATAATTCTTGACCCACCAGCCTTTGCAAAACACAAAAACGTTTTGCGTAATGCCTTACAAGGATATCGAAAATTAAATGCAATCGCTTTTGAAAAGATCAAACCAGGTGGTATTTTATTTACTTTTTCTTGCTCTCAGGTTGTTAGTAAAGAGAACTTTCGTTTAGCTGTATTTAGTGCTGCTGCTCAATCTGGGCGTAGCGTTCGTATTTTACATCAACTAACGCAACCAGCAGATCATCCTATAAACATTTATCATCCGGAAGGAGAATATTTAAAAGGTTTGGTTCTTTACGTTGAATAAAACATCTGCTTTAGCGATATTTAATAAAGGTAGGAAGAATTTATATACGGAAATATTTCTTTATTTCACAATAGGTTGTACCTTTGTATCGAAATTTAAAGAAACAATTATTATAAGTAAAACAATAAAACTTATTTGTTTATGTCTAAAGTAACAGTAGTTGGCGCCGGTAATGTAGGTGCTACTTGCGCAAACGTTCTTGCCTTCAATGAAGTGGCAGACGAAGTTGTAATGCTTGACGTTAAGGAAGGTGTTTCCGAAGGTAAAGCAATGGATATGATGCAGACTGCACAATTGCTTGGTTTCGATAGCACAATTGTAGGTTGCACAAACGACTACGAAAAAACAGCAAATTCAGATGTTGTTGTTATCACTTCTGGTATTCCTCGTAAACCGGGTATGACTCGTGAAGAGTTGATTGGTGTTAACGCTGGTATCGTAAAAAGCGTAGCTCAGAATATTCTTAAGTATTCTCCAAACGCTATTTTAGTAGTTATTTCCAATCCAATGGATACAATGACCTATTTGGCATTGAAGTCTTTAGGATTACCAAAAAACCGAATTATCGGTATGGGTGGTGCTTTGGATAGCTCTCGTTTCAAATATTTCTTATCTCAGGCTTTAGGTTGCAATGCCAACGAAGTTGAAGGTATGGTAATTGGTGGACATGGTGATACTACAATGATTCCATTGGCTCGTTTAGCTACATATAAAGGTCAGCCTGTTAGCACATTATTAAGCGCAGATAAGTTACAAGAAATCGTTGCTTCTACAATGGTTGGAGGTGCAACATTAACTAAATTATTAGGAACTTCAGCTTGGTATGCACCAGGTGCAGCAGGAGCATACGTTGTAGAATCTATTATTCACAACCAGAAAAAGATGATTCCTTGCTCTGTATACTTGGAAGGTGAATATGGCCAATCAGATCTTTGCATTGGAGTTCCTGTTATCTTAGGAAAGAATGGTATCGAAAAGATCGTTGAATTAGATTTAACAGCAGAAGAAAAAGAACTTTTTGCTAAGAGTGCAGAAGCTGTACATAAAACTAATGCAGCATTGAAAGAAGTAGGAGCTTTATAATCAAAAGTTTTTATAAAAACAAAAGAGAGCCGTTAAATAACAGCTCTCTTTTGTTTTTATAAAGATTCACATTAAAAATCGACACAAATTTGTTTTTCCAGTAAAATATCCTAACTTTACGGCATATATAATCATAAATATATTTTATATGGAACCAAAGTTTATGATATCAGAGGTTTTCCAAACCTCATGGAAACACACTAAATCTCAAATTTGGGTATTAGCAGGATTACTAATTGGGTTCTGCATTCTATCTTTAATACTCGAGTTACTCGGCATGCCCGCTCAAGGATCAACAGCTGGTAAAATTATTGTTAGTCTAATCAGTATTCTCATTTCATCTATTTTTGCATTGGGATATACAAAGAATATGTTTCAGACATTAGATGGTGAAGAGCCTCAATTCTCAGCATATGGACAACAATCTCGTAAGGCCATTACTTATTTTGTTGCTAATTTTATCTACGCAATACTTGTTTTATTAGGTTTAGCCTTATTAATTATACCTGGTATTTATATTGGTATCCGTCTCCAATTTTATTCAGCGTTTATCGTTGAAGAAAATTGTGGAATCATTGATTCCCTGCAAAAAAGTTGGAAACTGACACAAGGTCAAGCCATGCCTCTATTTTTATTAGCATTAACAATGTTAGGTATTAGCATTATAGGCATAATACTTTTCTTTATAGGAATATTTATAGCCATTCCATTAGTTAGTATGATGCAATGCTACGTATTCAGAAAATTAAATACCGTATCGATAGAGACAGTACAAATAGAATTGTAATATAAAAAGCTCCATGCTCATCTATTTTTCCTAGAGCATGGAGTTTTTTTTCATGCCTAAGGAGGAAAAAATCTTACGGCAATAATATATTAGAAAACATAAAAAATTATTTTTCTCATTTTTTCTTTTCGTTTGACAAATAAAACCTCTATTTTTGAATTCGTATATGCTACTTAGTACGCATTATTTACAATAAAGAAATATCACAATTTTAAATAATAAAAAAACATGGCTAATTTATTTTGCGTTAAAGACAAAGTTGTCATTATTACCGGCGGAGCCGGAATCCTTGGTAAAGGAATTGCAGGTCATTTGGCTGAAGAAGGAGCTAAAGTAGTTATCCTAGACCGTGCAGCTGAGATTGGAGAACAAGTTGTAGCTGATATCAAAGCTAAAGGTGGAGAAGCGAGTTTCTTCTTAACAGATGTTTTGAATAAAGACGTTTTAGAACAAAATAAAAAAGATATTCTTGAAAAGTACGGTCGTATCGACGCACTATTAAATGCAGCCGGTGGTAACATGGCTGGAGCAACAATCGGTCCTGATAGTACAATCTTTGATTTAAATATTGATGCTTTCCGAAAAGTAGTTGATTTAAATTTATTTGGAACAGTTCTTCCGACAATGGTATTTGCAGACGTAATGGCTCAACAAAAAGAAGGTGCTATTGTTAACTTTTCTTCTGAATCTGCATTACGTCCATTGACTCGTGTCGTTGGTTACGGCGCAGCAAAAGCTGCTATATCTAACTTGACAAAATACTTGGCTGGAGAATTAGCTATTAAATTTGGAGAAGGCTTACGTGTAAACGCAATTGCTCCTGGTTTCTTTTTAACTGAGCAAAACCGTACATTAATGACTAATCCTGATGGTTCTTACACACCACGTGCAGAATCAGTCATTGCTCACACTCCATTTAGACGTTTAGGATCTCCTGAAGAATTATTCGGAACAATTCAATATCTAATTAGTGACGCTTCTAAGTTTGTAACAGGAACAATCGCTATTGTAGATGGTGGTTTTGACGCATTTTCAATCTAATTAAAACAAGATTTTATTATGTATTTATGTGAACAAACTTGGCGCTGGTATGGTCCAAATGATCCAGTTAGTCTATCTGATATTTGCCAAGCAGGTGCAACCGGAATTGTAAATGCCTTACATCATATTCCTAATGGTGAAGTATGGACTATTGAAGAAATCCAGAAAAGAAAAGACATGATCGAAGCTGCCGGTTTACGCTGGAGTGTAGTAGAAAGTGTCCCTGTACACGAGCACATTAAAACTCAAACAGGTGATTTTCAAAAATACATTGAAAACTACAAGCAAAGTATCCGTAATTTAGCAGCATGTGATATTAAAGTTATCACATATAACTTCATGCCTGTATTAGACTGGACACGAACAAATTTAGCTTATACTATGCCTGATGGTTCAAAAGCTTTACGCTTTGAACGTGCTGCATTTATGGCTTTCGATCTTTACATCTTAAAACGTCCTGCTGCCGAGCAAGATTATACAGAAGAAGAAAAAGCAATTGCAAAAGCTCGTTTCGAAGAAATGAGTGAAGATGATAAAGCTTTACTCGTTCGGAATATGATTGCAGGTCTACCTGGTTCAGAAGAAAGTTTCACTTTGGAACAGTTCCAAGCTGAATTAGATCGTTACAAAGATATTGACGCTGAAAAGCTTCGTGCAAATCTAATCTATTTCTTAAAAGAAATTACTCCTGTTGCAGATGAAGTTGGAGCACGAATGGTTATTCATCCTGATGATCCTCCTTATCCAATTCTTGGTTTACCTCGTATTTTAAGTACAGAAGAAGATTTCTTAAAACTAATTGAAGCTGTACCTAACAAGAGTAATGGTCTATGCCTCTGCACAGGTTCATTTGGTGTACGTGCTGATAATGATTTAGCAGGAATGATGAGACGTTTTGCAGATCGTATCGACTTCGTTCATATCCGTAGCACAAAACGTGATGAGGCTGGAAACTTCTATGAAGCTAATTTATTAGAAGGAGATGTCAACGTATACGAAGTAATGAAGGCTTTCTTGGAAATTCAACAACAACGTGGTTGCTCTATTGCTATGCGTCCAGATCATGGTCATCAGATGATTGATGATTTACACAAGAAAACTAATCCGGGTTATTCTTGTATCGGTCGTTTACGTAGTTTAGCAGAATTACGTGGATTAGAATTAGGTATAGCTCGTTCTTTATTTCAAGACTAATAAAGAATAACAAAATGTTTAAATAGAGAGGTCTTCACAACAAATTGAAGACCTCTCTTTCTTAAAATCCATAAGAAAACAATTCTAAAAGAATCAGAATGATACAAAAACTATAAAAAAGAAGAGACAGATTTAAACGTTTTTCCATACCTTTGCAGTGCAAATAATTTACATGATGTCAAAGTTCCAATATAGTTTAATATTTATTCTTTCAATATTTATTTTCTCGGCTTGTCATTCTTTATGGACAACGCAAGCGCAACATAATATTCCCAGACAGGAATCCATTATAACATTACCTACAACAGAAGTACCTCTCCCTGCTGTAGATTTTTCTTTTATATTTCCTCAAAAACCGGAATTAAGCAATCCGATTTCACCTCGTAAAAATATTACAACCAATTTTTCAGCACGAGAAAAGAATGAAGTTGCAGCTATTGACCCATTATTAATGGCCGAAGGGAATACTATATTAATCGATTTAAGTCAAATACAAAAAGAGGATTACTCATTTCCTTTACCCGGAGCAAAATTAATATCTCCCTATGCTGGACGTAGAAAACATCACTCTGGAGTAGACTTAAAGACACATGCACATGACACAATTGTATCTGCATTTGACGGCATAGTTCGTTTATCTAAACCCTACTATGCTTATGGTAATGTTATTGTAGTTCGCCATTATAACGGATTAGAAACCGTATACAGTCATAATTTTAAAAACTTTGTAAAGCCGGGAGACGAAGTAAAAGCAGGTCAACCCATTGCTTTAACAGGACGTACAGGACGTGCTACAACAGAACATTTACATTTCGAAGTTCGAGTGAATGGGCAACATTTTAATCCTAATATATTCTTCAATTTTGAAGAGCGAACATTAAACAATGATTGTTTAGTATTTACAAAAAGCGGGAATAAATTAGCAGTTGAATCAATAAAGCCCATGCCTCATCAATTAGCTGGCGAATATTCTCCGGTCTCCACATCTCAAAATAAGAATAATTCAGTGGAAGAAAAGAAGTCTAATGGATAAACTTACAATAACCATAGACTTTTTATATAGCTCATTATCAATCTAACACAAAAAATATTGAAAAATATATTCGTTTTCTGTTGCATATTTCAAATAAAGCATGTACTTTTGCAACGCAATTCAGAGGAATAGCAGTTTAAACAAGAAATTTTGGTCCGGTAGTTCAGCTGGTTAGAATACATGCCTGTCACGCATGGGGTCGCGGGTTCGAGTCCCGTCCGGACCGCACAATATAATTGGTGCGTTAGTTCAGCTGGTTAGAATACATGCCTGTCACGCATGGGGTCACGGGTTCGAGTCCCGTACGCACCGCAAAAAAGTCCTAAAGTTTTTCGCTTTAGGACTTTTTCTTTTTATCAAACAATAAACAAAGCCCTATTTATTAGAAAAGTATTCATACGAACTTATTTCAAACCTATCCAGATTATCACAAATCCAATCTATTCTACAACTTTTCATAAAGCAGACATTCATATGTCATGATATTTTGTTAGTTTTGCAACTCATTATAAAAACGAAGAATAAATGGATGTTGCCATTGTCAAATATAACGCAGGAAATATCTACTCTGTAAATTACGCACTGAAAAGATTAGGAATCGAAGCAACTATTACAGCCGATCCAGAATTACTAAACAAGGCTGACAAAGTTATCTTTCCAGGCGTTGGAGAAGCAGAGACAACAATGAACTATTTAAAAGAACAAAAACTGGATGTTATCATCAAAAATTTGAAACAACCGGTTTTAGGAATCTGTTTAGGTATGCAATTAATGTGTCGTTATTCTGAAGAAGGAGATGTCAATTGTTTAGGAATATTCGATACTGATGTAAAACGCTTCATTCCTCAAAAGCACGAAGATAAAGTTCCCCATATGGGTTGGAATACCATCACTCAAGTTAAAGATGGTTTGTTCAACGCTGAATTAGAGAACCAATTTGTATATTTTGTTCACAGCTACTATGTTCCTGTCAATGAATTTACGGCTGCGACAACAGAATACATCCATCCGTTCAGCGCTTCTTTGCATAAAGATAATTTCTACGCTACTCAATTCCACCCTGAAAAGAGTGGTTCTGTAGGTGAAATCATACTCAATAACTTCTTAAAACTATAAAATCAAATATGATAGAGTTGATTCCAGCAATAGATTTAATCGAGGGGAAATGCGTACGTCTGACTCAAGGGGATTACGATACCAAAAAGATTTATAACGAGGATCCATTAGAAGTAGCTAAAATGTTCGAGGATTATGGTATTCGCCGACTACATGTAGTCGATTTGGACGGTGCTCGTCAAGGTCGAATCATCAATTATCGCACTTTAGAACGATTAGCAACTCGTACCTCTTTGATTATAGATTTCGGAGGAGGATTGAAACAAGATGGAGATTTAGAAATAGCATTTGAAAGCGGAGCCCAAATGGTTACCGGAGGAAGTATAGCAGTTAAGAATCCAGAGATATTTACCTCCTGGATATCTAAGTTCGGCTCCAATAAAATCATTTTAGGTGCAGACGCAAAAAATAAGAAGATTGCTATTAGCGGATGGGATGAGACAACCAACCAAGAGCTTATTCCATTCATTCAATCTTACAAAGAGAAAGGGATCACTAAAACAATCTGTACCGACATCAGTCGAGACGGCATGTTACAAGGTCCAGCTATCGAGCTATACAAAGAGATTCAGGAACAAATACCTCAACTTTACGTTATTGCCAGTGGAGGTGTTAGTTCTCTACAAGATATTGAGAAATTAGCAGAAGCGGGAATCCCTGCCGTCATTTTTGGTAAAGCCATTTATGAAGGGAAGATACAGTTAAAGGATTTAATCCGTTTCAACGAATAAAAGAGTCATTAAGATATGCTTGCAAAAAGAATCGTTCCTTGCTTAGATATAAAAGATGGTAAAACGGTTAAAGGAATCAATTTCGTAAACTTCCGTGACGCAGGTGACCCTGTTGAATTAGGGGCACAGTACAGTCGTGAGGGGGCAGATGAATTGGTTTATTTAGATATTACCGCTTCCCATGAAGGTCGTAAAACATTTACTGAGTTAGTCAAAAAAGTGGCAGCCAATATTAGTATTCCTTTCACAGTAGGTGGAGGAATCAATGAACTAAAGGATGTTGATCGTCTACTCAGTGCTGGAGCAGATAAGGTTTCTATCAATTCTGCTGCCCTTCGCAATCCGAAACTCATTGAAGATATTGCCAAAAATTTCGGTAGTCAAGTATGTGTAGTTGCTATTGACGCTAATTACGAAAACAATGATTGGATCTGTTATCTTAATGGCGGACGAATTCCAACCGAAAAGCACCTTTTCCAATGGGCTGCTGAGGCTGAAAGCTTAGGAGCAGGAGAAATATTGTTTACCAGTATGACTCATGATGGCGTAAAGGACGGTTATGCCAATGAAGCTCTTGCCACTTTAGCAGAAAATTTGCACATTCCCATCATTGCTTCCGGCGGAGCAGGAAAAATGGAGCATTTTCGTGATACATTCACACTTGGAAAGGCAGACGCAGCATTAGCTGCAAGTGTTTTCCATTTCGGAGAAATAGGAATCAGGGATTTAAAACATTATCTTCGTGAAGAGGGTATCAACGTACGTCTCTAATCTCTTTTTCTCAAACAAATTCAAGAATAACCATTATAACAACATAAAGATGAAATTAGATTTTGAAAAAATGGGCGGTCTAATCCCCGCTATTGTCCAGGACAACAACACCAACAAGGTTTTAATGTTGGGGTTCATGAATGAAGAAGCTTACGAAGAGACTATTGCGACAGGTAAAGTAACCTTCTTTAGCCGTACTAAGAATCGTATTTGGATGAAAGGTGAAACCAGCGGTAACGTTTTACAGGTTGTAAGCATTGCTGCTGACTGTGATAATGATACTTTATTGATCAAAGTAATTCCTGCTGGTCCCGTATGCCATACAGGAGCAGACACTTGCTTTGGTGAAAAAAACGAAGAAGATGTCATGTTTTTCAAATATCTTCAGAACTTCATCGAACAACGCCGTCAGGAAATGCCAGAAGGTTCTTATACAACCTCCCTATTCCAAAAAGGAATTAATCGCATGGCACAGAAAGTCGGAGAAGAAGCTGTTGAAACTGTAATCGAAGCTACTAACGGAACTGACGATCGATTGGTGTACGAATCAGCAGATATGCTTTATCACCTAATCGTTTTATTAACAAGCAAAGGACTTCGTATCGAAGATCTTGCTCGCGAATTAAAAAGTAGACATAAAGGATAAAAAATAATGGAAGAAACAACGTTGCTCAAACTGGAACATGTAGAAATCTGTCGTGAAGAAAATGTCATACTTCGTGACGCCTCTCTTACACTCCATCATGGAGAATTTGTGTACGTAATCGGAAAAGTTGGTTCCGGCAAGAGCAGCTTGTTGAAATCATTATATTGCGAAATTCCTATTCAACAAGGGGAAGCACAACTTTTAGATTATAACCTTTGTAAGATAAAACGTAAAGACATACCTTACCTTCGCAGGAAATTAGGAATTGTCTTTCAAGATTTCCAACTACTTACCGACCGCACAGCTTATAAGAATCTCGAGTTCGTTTTACGTGCTACCGGATGGAAAAAACGAAGCGAAATAAACAGACGAATAGAAGAGGTACTCTTTCAGGTCGGTATGCAGGACAAAGGATACAAAATGCCCCATGAACTCTCCGGAGGTGAACAACAACGTATTGTCATCGCTCGTGCTTTATTGAATGAGCCAGCATTAATTCTTGCAGATGAACCTACAGGAAACTTGGATCCAGAGACCAGTGGTCAAATCGTACAGCTTTTGCACGACATTTGCCAGCAAGGAACTGCAGTCATCATGACTACGCACAACTACACACTGGTTCATAATTATCCTGCACGTATCGTAAAATGCGAGAATGCCAGTCTTTGTAATATCGGAGAATAAAATTTTATGTAATTTTGCAGTCGCACTTAAGGCAAAGAATAACAACTTAATAGAATAAAGAAAAATGAAAGTTTTAAAGTTTGGCGGAACATCTGTGGGCTCAGCACAGAGAATGAAAAACGTTGCAAAACTAATTACGGGAGAACGTAACATTGTTGTATTGTCTGCTATGTCTGGTACAACAAACTCTTTAGTTGAAATTTCGGACTATCTCTATAAGAAAAACCCGGAAGGAGCAAATGAAATCATCAACAAATTATCTCAAAAGTACTATGGACATATTGAAGAGCTCTACAGTACCGATGAATATAAACAAAAAGCCAAAGAACTCATAAATTATCATTTTGACTATATCCGTTCTTTCACAAAAGATCTGTTCACTTTGTTTGAAGAAAAGGTAGTATTAGCTCAAGGAGAGCTCATGTCTACCGGCATGATGAATTTATACCTCAACGAATGCGGTGTAAAATCAGTTTTACTTCCTGCTTTAAACTACATGCGTACAAATAAGAACGCTGAACCGGATCCGACCTATATCAAAGAAAAACTTTTAAAATTATTAGAAGAAAATAAAGACGCTGATCTATATATTACACAAGGTTTTATCTGTCGAAATGCTTACGGAGAGATAGACAACCTATTGCGTGGAGGTAGTGATTACAGCGCGTCCCTCATCGGAGCTGCTATCAAAGCTGAAGAAATTCAAATCTGGACGGACATTGATGGTATGCACAACAATGACCCACGAATCGTGGACAACACCACTCCGGTACGTCATCTACACTTTGAAGAGGCGGCCGAACTGGCTTACTTCGGTGCAAAAATCCTTCATCCGACCTGTATTTTACCTGCTAAGTTGAACAACATCCCTGTTCGCTTGCTAAACACAATGCAGCCGGAGGCTCCAGGTACTATGATTTCCAACAAAATGGAAAAGGGCTACATCAAAGCAGTTGCTGCCAAGGACAATATCACTGCTATCAAGATCCAAAGCGGTCGTATGCTGTTGGCAACCGGTTTCTTGCGTAAGGTATTTGAAATCTTTGAGAATTACCAGACTCCAATCGACATGGTAACCACTTCTGAGGTCGGTGTTTCAGTGACAATCGACAACCACAAACGTTTGGACGAGATCGTAAACGACTTGAAGAAGTTCGGAACCGTATCAGTCGACAAAGATATGGTAATCGTCTGCGTAGTCGGTGATTTGGAATGGGACAACATCGGTTTTGAAGCCCGTGTCGTTCACGCGATGAAAGACGTTCCAGTTCGTATGATCTCATACGGAGGTAGCGACTACAACGTCTCTTTGTTGATCAAGGCAGAAGACAAGAAGAAGGCGCTGCAAGCTCTAAGCGACCATCTATTTAATAATAAGTAATTCACAGATGACAGTTGATGGTTCTCAAAAGTTCCTCAACTGTCATTTTTATTTTATACATTATGCTCAAAGGAACATTCCCCATAGACAAATTCAAGTCTCTAACAACTCCTTTCTACTATTACGACATCGAACTATTGAAGGAGACACTTCGTACGGTGAAATCTGAAGCCGGGAAGTATGGCTATCACGTTCACTACGCAATCAAAGCCAATGCCAACCCTCGCATACTCTCTATTATTGCTGAAAACGGGTTCGGTGCGGATTGCGTAAGCGGTGGTGAAGTTCAGGCTGCCTTAGACGCCGGTTTCCCAGCCCATAAAATTGTTTATGCCGGTGTCGGGAAGGCAGATTGGGAGATTAATTTAGGGCTTGACCATGATATTTTCTGTTTCAATGTTGAATCTGCTGCCGAATTAGAGGTTTTGAACGAATTGGCTGCGGCTAAAAACAAAGTCGCTTCTATCGCCCTTCGTATCAATCCGGAAGTAGACGCTCATACACATGCTAAGATCACAACCGGAATGAAAGAAAACAAGTTCGGTATCAATTTGAGCCAGCTTGGACAGGTTTTGGATTTGGTAAAAACGCTTCCGAACATCAAACTGATTGGTATTCATTGCCACATCGGTTCACAGATTACCGACATGGCGGCTTTTCGTGGCTTAGTCATTCGTGTCAATGAAATTCAAGAGGAATTAGAAGCACGCGGATTGGTCGTTGACAACTTGAACTTCGGTGGTGGCCTCGGAATCGACTATTATCATCCGAACCATCTGCCTATTCCTGCGTTCGACAACTATTTTGCCGTATTCAATAAACTTTTACAACGTCGTCCGGGACAACAGATCCATTTTGAACCGGGTCGTTCTATCGTTGCCCAATGTGGCACATTAATTTCAAAAATTCTTTATGTAAAGATTGGAGAAACAAAAAAGTTCTGTATCTTAGACGCCGGTTTCACAGAGCTAATTCGTCCGGCTATGTACGACGCTTATCATCGGATAGAGAATATCTCAAGTGACGAAGCAGTTGAAGTCTACGACGTAGTAGGTCCGATCTGTGAATCATCGGATGTCTTTGGCAAAGATGTGGAATTAAATGGGGCTCATCGCAATGATTATGTTGCTTTACGCTCTGCTGGTGCTTACGGTGAGGTTATGGCTTCTCAATACAACTGCCGGAAACTGCCGAAAGCCTATTACTCTGATTGTTTATAGCGAAATTCCTCTACGGCTATTTTCAAAACAGCGAGAACAAGCTTTTTTGTTCCCGCTGTTTTTTTACTTATAACTCATCCGGCATTTCGTCGTCGTCAGAAGAGCTATTACCTCCCGTATCTGTACTCGGTTGATTGCTCGAACCGTTGTCTGTCTGTCCGCCCTCTCCTTTTCCGTAGCGTAAAGATATTATGACACGATATTCATCAATCATGGCATTCCACCAAGCGAATAAATTCAGATACTTTCCATCTCCGTTCAATAAAGCATTCGCATTCAACGCCGAAACAAGCTTATCGTAAGCAGTACAAAAGGCTGGACGTGTCTGTTCAATCTTGAGTAAAGAATTACGTTCCCCTTTCTCATCTCGTCTGGCATTCGTTAATTCATCACATTTGAGGTTCGCACTTTTTAATTCCGTCATCCACTCGGTTAGCCCCAACAATGCAAAATCATTCTTGTAGGTATCTGACTCCGCAAGCTGTATCAGATTAGAAACAATCCCCGTTTGATCGTCATAACTCAACTGCGAAGTGTTTTTAAACCGATTCGCTATCGGCAGTAAGCGCAAAGCAGCCGCTTTGGACTCCTCTTTAAAATGTTTTGTGAATAAACGAATCTGTGCAAGTACGCACGTCTGCAGATCTGTTCGCACTTTATCTGCATTTCTCATCTCCGTTGTTATTGCACTTTTCCGAATCTTTATAAGACTACTGTCGTAAGCCTCTAACGCCTCCTGAAAAGCTACAAAAAAGTTATTTACTCCGAGCTCTGAAGCTCCAATCTCTAAAATTTTGTTTTCCACTGATCGTCCGAATGACAACAATTCGTTGTTTTTCAGTTTCGATTTTGGTGATGTCTGAATTTCTGACATAAAAAATCCTTTCTTTTAAAAGTAAAACAAAAAAAAATAAACTCTGATCACTTTAGATTGTAGAATTTAGGTATCGCCAACGTAGGATTTTGGTTCTAAGTGGTTAAAAATAACTTCGACCTCCTCCGATTTTATTTCCAAGCGGTTGAAACTAACTTCCACCCCCTCCGATTCTATTTCCAAGCGGTTGAAACTAACTTCCACCGCCTCCGATTTTATTTCCAAGCGGTTGAAAATACTTTCCACCGCCTCCGATTTTATTTCCAAGTGGTTGAAACTAATTTCCACCGCCTCCGATTCTATTTCCAAGCGGTTGAAACTAATTTCCACCGCCTCCGATTCTATTTCCAAGTGGTTGAAACTAATTTCCACCGCCTCCGATTCTATTTCTAAGTGGTTGAAACTAATTTCCACTGCCTCCGAAAGTCTTTTTAAGTGGTTAAAACTAAAAAAGCTATTGGCGATGTGGTTTTTAATGGTTAGTTCTACACTCTACCTGATTTTATATTACCAACACAAAGGTATAAAAAATCTTCGTAAATAAAAATAGAATCGTCATTCTTTCCTTCCGTAACAAAATATCTCTATATTTGCGCCACCTAAAACAAAGAATATCAATGATCGGAAATATACTTACGTTTTCTTCCCTTGAGATAGCCTTAATAGGCATTTTATGTGGATTGTTTCTCATTCAACTTTTCTACTACTTAGTCATTTACGGGCGTCCGCTGCGTGCTTCTCAAAAAGAGGCCGGTGGAAAGGAATATCCGTTGGAACCGGTCTCCGTCATCGTTTATACCTTAGGGGATTCGGAGTATTTGCGTCAGAACCTACCGGTTTTATTACAGCAGGATTATCCGGAATATGAGGTCATCGTGGTCAATGACGGGTCGGACGCGGAAAGTGAGGATGTGCTCAAACTTTTATCGCAGGAATATAAACATCTTTATTATACCTACGTGCCTATCAACACGCAGTATCTGAGTCATAAAAAGCTGGCACTGACTATGGGGATAAAGGCGGCAAAACATGAGTTGCTTCTCTTTACGGAAGCGGAATGTAAACCGACTAACCGTCAGTGGATTCGTTCGATGGTGGCGAATTATACGCCTACGACTGAGATTGTACTTGGTTTTTGCAGCTATCCTTACCATTCCAGTATGAACGACCGCTTCATCGGGTACAAAAATCTCCTTCGTGGTCTACAGATTCTATCGCAGGGTCTACAGCAGAAGCGATACATCGGGGACGGACGTAATTTATCCTACCGTAAAGCGATTTTCTATGCGCACAAAGGATATGCACAGTCTTTAAACCTGCATGAAGGTGCGGATGATCTCTTTATCAATCAGGTAGAAACGCCTACGAATGTACGGGTACAGTACACTCCGGATTCCATTCTGACTATGAATCGCTTCGAGGAGTTCAACCGTTGGCAGGAGATGGAAATTGCTCGTGCAACGACCCAACAGTTCTTGAAGGGAGGGGCTTCCAGCCTTTTCCAATTGGGACATATCTGTAGTTTTTGCTTCGTGGTACTCTCTTTGAGTCTGATTGTGATGGGGATTATGGGACATTGGCTGCTTTCGATCTTCTCCGGACTGCTTCTGATTGCCCGGTATGCCACTAAAATGGTGATTTTCCAACGTTCTGCCCTGCTCCTACAGCAAAAACCGCTGACTGTTTGGATTCCGTTCTTAGAGATTCAAGCGTCCATCCACAGTTTATGTATTCGCTTCTACCGGTTGTTCAGAAGAAAGAAGGATTTTACGACAAAGTTGTAACGGGTCGTTGAATCTATCAACTATTCAAAGCGGATACTCTTCGCCGGATCTATACGGGTAATCAAATAGGACGGTCCCAAGAGCATAAGCATAGAAGCGACCAGCGTACCGATGTTCAGCAAGAACAAAGAGGAGATGTTCAGGTCGATGGGAACAGCGTCCAAGTAGTAGACTGAAGGATCCAGCTTGACGATGTGGAAGTAGGACTGCAAACCACAGAGCACAAGTCCGATCGCGTTGCCTAACAGCATGCCTTTCCCTATCAAAAAGAGGGCGATATAAAGGAAAATCTTGCGGATACTGGTATTGTTCTCCCCCAAAGCTTTCAGGATACCAATCATATTGGTTCGTTCCAAGATGATTATCAGCAACCCGGAGATCATCGTGAAGCCGGCAACCGCCAGAATGAGGATAAGGATGACCACAACGTTAATATCCAGCACGTTCAGCCAGTCGAAGATCATGGGATTCAGCTCTTTTATGGAGCGAGTGTAATAGGTATTTCCTTTTCTGTCCTGTTTCTCTGCCGTATCGAAATAGAGGTTCTCTGCAATCAAATCCAGCTTATCGTAATCGCTTACTTGCAGCTCCAGACCGCTTACCTCATCCGTTTCCCAGCCATTCAAACGTCTGATTTGACGAATATCGGCCAGCACAAAGATTTTATCATAGTCAATAAAGCCGGTCTCATAGATTCCGGTGATGTGATACTTGCGGGCACGTACATCCTCCTGCACAAAATAGGTCAAAAAAGAATCTCCTACCTTCAATCCCAAGAGATCCGAAAGGTAGCGGGAGATTAGGACATCCGTAGAGGATTTCTTTTGAGTGAAGTCGGGCAATGCTCCCTCTTTCAGATTCTTCCGGAAGAAGGTCCAATCGTAATTTTCATCGACTCCCTTCAGAACAATCCCTTGAAAGTCGGAATCGGTCTTCAAAATACCGGGTTTGGTAGCGAAGGGCTCGACATGTACAATCCCCGGAAAGTTTTTCAGATAAGTCAGGAAGGTATCACTTATGGCAATCGGAGTCGATTCGTAGGAGGTGTTGTTGTCAAAGTTCGTAATCTGGATATGAGAGCCGAAGCCGATGACCTTATTCCGAATCTCCTTCTTGAAACCGATAACAATGGCTACGGAAAGGATCATCACGGCCAATCCCAAGGTAATCCCCACCATGGCTATACGAACAACAGGAGGAGTTGCTTGTCGCTCCCCCTCCTTGCTGAAATATACCTTCTTTGCTATAAATAACTCGAGACTCAAAATGCTTTCTTACTCAGTTCTTCCCGGATAAGCCTCCAATGCCTTTTCTAAAACCTTGAGGGCTTTCACTAAATCTTCCTTTTTCAAGACGTATGCGATACGCACTTCGTTCTTTCCTAACCCCGGAGTGGTATAAAAACCGGAAGCAGGAGCCATCATAACGGTCTGCCCTTCATATTCGAAGTCGCTCAAACACCATGCACAGAATTTATCAGCGTCATCTACCGGTAATTTGGCTACCGTATAGAATGCACCCATCGGAATCGGAGAATAAACGCCTGGGATACGGTTCAACCCGTCAATCAAGCACTTTCTTCGTTCTACATACTCGTCATACGTATCACGTGCGTACTCATCCGGTTCATCCAAGGAGGCTTCAGCCGCAATCTGGCCAATCAAAGGAGGACTCAAGCGGGCTTGACAGAATTTCATCACGGCATTTCGTACCTCTTTATTCTTAGTAATCAAAGCACCGATACGGATTCCACATTCGGAGTATCTTTTAGAGACAGAATCTATCAACACAACGTTCTGCTCGATACCTTCCAAATGGCAAGCCGAGATATAAGGAGAACCGGTGTAGATATATTCACGATATACCTCATCCGAAAAGAGGTATAGGTCATATTTCTTGACCATATCGCGGATTTGATTCATCTCACGACGGGTGTACAGATAACCGGTCGGGTTGTTTGGATTACAAATGAGGATTGCTTTCGTACGTTCGTTAATCAGTTCCTCAAATTTCTCCACCTTCGGCAAAGAAAATCCCTCCTCAATAGTGGTTGTCACCGTACGAATCACAGCTCCTGCGGAAATAGCAAATGCCATGTAGTTGGCATAAGCTGGTTCGGGAACAATGATTTCATCCCCCGGATTCAAACAACTTAAAAAGGCAAAAAGGACAGCTTCGGACCCACCGGTAGTAACAATAATATCGTCTGCTGTTAGATTGATATCGTATTTCTTATAATATCCGACCAATTTTTCACGGTAGCTCTGGTAGCCCTGACTGGGGCTGTACTCCAATACCGTTCGGTCTATATTGCGAATCGCATCGAGGGCTGCTCGTGGGGTTGGAAGGTCAGGCTGACCAATATTCAAGTGATAGACATGAACACCTCTTTGCTTCGCAGCATCAGCCAACGGCGCCAATTTACGTATCGGCGAAGCCGGCATTTCGTTTCCTCGTTGTGAAATATTTGGCATTACGTTTTACTATTTATTTTTATAATTGAAAGGCAAAGATAGACATTAATTGACAATGAGCAATTGAGTCTATCTAATTATTTACAGCTAAATCCCCGGGCGAGGCGAGTCTTTACTGGCGTGCATAGTAGAGACAAAGGCTTCGGGGTCGATTTCTTTCACTTTATCTTTCAAGCGAGGCAAATCCTTACGCTCCGCCAAAGTAAAAATAATCTCTCGCTCTTCTCCCTTGTACATACCACGACCGTGCAAGAAGGTTCCTCCCAAGTGCAACTTATTCAGAATAAGATCCTTCAACTCATCGGTCTTTCTGGAGACAATAAATACAGCTCTGCTGGGGTTTTCCGTCTGAAACATCTCGACAATCTTCCCATACACAAAGATGGTAAACCAAGAATACAAGGGGACAGCCCAATCCTGGAACACGATTAATCCTAACATCACGATGATAGAGTCTAATAGGATAATCATATTGCTCACTTTCAGATTGGATTGATTAGCAATCACTCGGGCTAAGACATCTGTGCCTGCGCTGGTACTTTGAGCTTTAAAAACACAGGTCACACCTATTCCGAGAATCGCTCCACCATAAAATCCTGCAATAAAATGGTCATTTTTAACCAACGGGTCATATCCAACAACGTAGGACAGAAGATCCGTAAAGATGGATATCAATAAAAAGGTAACAACCGTCTTCGGACCTGAGGCCAAGCCGATTTTCTTCATCGCCAATACCATCAGAGGGATATTGAAGCATAAAGCAGTCATACCCATCGGTAATCCTTCCGGCATAAAGGAGAATACACCTTCGGTCACGTAGTGTAGAACAATGGAAATACCATATACACCCCCCGGAACGATCTTATAAGGTGCTAAGAATAGCACATAACTAAGAGCCTGTAAAAAGGCTCCAACCACAATCAGCGTATAATCCCCAACTGTCCTTTTCCATGAGGCATTAGATGTCTGATTAAAAAGTTTTTCCATATCTGTTGATTTCTTTTATTTACTTCTGCCTATTATAGCGCAGCAAACTTACGGAAAAAAATCCACGATTTTTAAATAGACTAAACAAAAATCAAAAACTTTTTAGGGCGAACTTTATCGGTCTATCAATTTATTTCGTTCATAAGAGGATTTCACCCAAAAAACATACACCAAAAGAGAGAAAAAGCAGCAAATAGCCCCTACCCCGTAAGCCATTGCCAGACTCCAGTGAGAAGCAATAAATCCGGCAAGCAACATACCAATTCCGACTCCCATATCAAAGGAGGTTAAAAAGGTGGAAGTTGCTGTCCCGCGCATATTATGAGGAGCCACATTCACAAAAAGACATTGAAATGCAGGGACACCGACTCCAAACCCAATACCAATAAGCAAGGCACAGGTGAAAAAGACAAAAGAGTGATGTACCAACGCAAATAGTACAAATGTAATCAATAGACTGATCAACGAACAGAGAGATACTTGGTGTATCTTTCCTCTGTCAACCAACCGCCCTGATATCAAGCGGGAGGTTCCTACTCCTATTGCCATATAGATAAAGAAATAACCGGGATCTGCTACTTGAATCTCTTTTCCATAGAGAACCACAAAGGAGGTTATCATTCCATACGGAATAGCAACAAGAATATAAGCACATGCAGCTGGCAATCCTTTAATAAGGATAAAACGATCTAATGAAAAATGGGGACGCGGAACCCGTTCTCTTCTGGGATAACGTATCAGACAAACTGATCCTACCCCTACGAAGGCAGCAATAAGTCCAATCCATACCACCGAATGGAATCCCCAACGACTATATATGGCTACAGCCACCAATGGAGCCAAAGACATACCTAAATTAATCGTCAGACCATAAAAGCCCATGCCTTCCCCGCGACGGCTGGAGGGTATTACATCAATGGCAATCGTATTTCCTGAGACAGAAGTCAATCCCATGAAACCTCCTTGTATGAAACGCACTAACATAATCGTCAGGATAGTGGTAGCAAACAGGTAACCGACAAACATTATCGCAAATATAAAAAAGGCAAACAGGTATAGAGGCTTTCTTGAAAAGCAATCCACCAAAAAACCGGAAAGAGGACGAACACAGAGGAGGCCAATTGTATAACTGGACAAAACAATCCCTACATTCGCTGTGTCAATTCCTAAAACTTCTACTAAATAAACCGGTATGGTCGGCATTAGCATGTAAAAAGAGAAGTTCATTAAGAAATAGGAAATGCAACACTGTACAAAATTCCGATTCCACAAAACAGGTTTCTCTGTACTCATAAAATATTTTGGATTTACGCCAGTTCACTCAACTCTAACCAGCGCATTGTTTTCTCATCGATTTCTTCCATGACCTTCGCAATGCGTTCGGACTTGGCTAATAATTCATCATTGCTTAATGTACCACTACTCATTGCCGTTTCTAACTCTGCTTTCTCCGCTTCCAATTGAGGAATTTCAATTTCTAATGCTTCAAACTCTTTACGTTCCTTGAAAGAGAGTTTTTTCTTCTGTTCTTTTTCCGGACGAGAAGCTTTCACAGTCGTAGCCGCTTGTTTTGCCTGGCGGGCAGCCTCTTCTTCCTTCTCCAATTGTTCTTGAATCTCTTTCCATTCACGATATTGTGTATAATTACCGGGGAAATCCTTCATATCAGCATTTCCTCGGAACACCAATAGATGGTCTACCACCTTATCCATGAAATAGCGGTCGTGCGAAACAACAATTACACACCCTTTAAAGTTCCGCAAATACTCTTCTAAAACATTCAGAGTCACAATATCCAAATCATTGGTAGGTTCATCTAAAACCAAGAAGTTCGGACTGCGCATTAATACCGTACATAGATATAACCGACGTTTTTCTCCTCCACTCAACTTATACACATAACTATGTTGCTTCTCTGGAGCAAAAAGGAAATAGTTCAAGAATTGAGAGACTCCCATTTTCTTTCCATCGCCCAAATCCACATACTCTGCAATGTTCTGAACAACATCAATAACCTTCATCTGTTCATCAAATTGCAATCCTTCCTGGCTATAATATCCGAAACGGACCGTTTCACCCACATCAAAATGCCCGCTATCGGGTTCAATCTCACCCATAAGCATTTTAATGAAGGTTGATTTACCGGTACCGTTATTACCTACAATACCCAACTTTTCATAACGAGCAAATATGTAATTAAAATCCTCTACAATCTTCAAATCTCCAAAACGTTTGCAAACATGTTCTGCTTCAAATATTTTAGATCCAATATAAGAGGCTTTTACATCCAAATTCATCTGCCCAGCTTCGCGTTGTAACTTGGCTTTCTTCTCTAATTCATAGAATGCATCAATTCTGTACTTGGCTTTTGTTCCTCGTGCCTGAGGTTGACGACGCATCCAATCTAATTCTTTACGAAGCAAATTATTCGCTCGATCAACTTCCGTATTCAAAGCGTCAATACGCTCTTGTCGCTTCTCTAAATAGTAACTATAATTTCCTTTATATTGATAAATTTGTTTTCGGTCGATTTCAATAATCTCACTACATACCCGATCTAAGAAATAACGATCGTGGGTAACCATTAAAATACTAATGTTTGCACGAGATAAATAACCTTCCAACCATTCTGTCATCTCTAAATCCAGATGGTTCGTAGGTTCATCCAGTATAATAAGCTCCGGATCTGTAATTAACACATTCGCTAACGCTACTCGTTTCAACTGTCCTCCGGAAAGCGTTTCTACTTTCTGGTCATAGTTATGAATTTTCAACTGTCCTAAGATCTGTTTGGCTCGCTGTTCATAATCCCAAGCTTTGAGATTATCCATACGAAGCAAAATATCCTCTAAGTTAGTATGATCGCCACTTGCCATCGCCTGCTCATATTCAGCAATCAAACGGACCGTTTCATTAGAAGAATAAAAACATGCTTGTAAAACGGTCAAGCCTTCCGGATAGAAAGGAGTTTGCTCTAAATAACCTACGCGAAGATCATTACGAAAAACAACCACTCCGCTATCATAATCTTCTTTTCCTGCAATTATATTCAATAAAGTCGTCTTCCCGGTTCCATTCTTTGCAATCAATCCGACCTTTTGTCCTTGGGCTATACCAAAAGTTATATCTTCAAAAAGGACTAATTCTCCAAAACTTTTGGTTAGTTTATCTACTTGCAAATAGCTTATCATAACTTTTTCTTTCGTTTAATTTGCCGGACAAAGATACATTAAAGTTATGCCTCTTCAAACCTTTTCCGGTGCTTCATAATGGATTTCATATTTGTTTTAGCCCACTCTGTCAACATATAAATAATGGGAACCAATGTCTTTCCGGTCTCTGTCAACTCATATTCTACCCGAATCGGCACTTCTGGAAACACAGTGCGTTTCACTAAATCATCAGCTTCTAATATTCGTAACGTATTCGCTAAAACTTTCGTCGAAATATCGGGTATTTCTTTCTTCAATTGATTAAACCGAATCCTTCCGGTTTCATCTAACACCCAAATAATCAACAAAGCCCACTTGTTTCCAAAACGAGCAACTACATTTCTTATTGGACATATTTCCACTATTGAATTTTTTTCATCTTTTTTCTGCATACTAAACGCTTGCTATTCATTAAAAGTGAGTTTTTTGTTACTTACTCACGTTTTAGTAACTTCTTGTTTATAATCTATTTAATACACACATTTGTGGTATCTAAAAGAAACCATAAGACAACACAAAAGTATAACTTAATTAAAAAAGAAAAATATGAAACAGATCGAAAAAATTGCAACAGCTAAAAATTTTAGTGCTATTAACTTAGGTTCATTAAATGAATTAAGTCTATATCTATTAAAGCTTAACCCTGAGGTTAAAATACCGGGGAAAGTATTTGGTGGAACAAGTCTCCAAACGACCGGTTGTGAATTTTCTTTTCAACTCTTTCAACCTGGTACAGAAACGGGATTCTTACATACACATAAAAATCACGAGGAACTTTATTTCTTTTTAGGTGGGGAAGGAAATTTTCAAGTGGATGGACAAGTTTTTCCGGTAACAGAAGGTAGTGTTGTAAAAGTAAATCCGGCAGGAGAACGAAGTGTACAAAACAATGGGGACAAACCACTCATCATGCTTTGTATACAGTACAAAGAAAATACTTTCACAGCGGAAGACGCTACAGATGGAATTATCCTAAATAAACCTGTTCAGTGGTAAATAAAATTCAAAACACCTATAGACTTCATTCGTAGTAATTAAAAGATAATTACTACATTTGTCCTCTGATAATAAAATCTATAACAACAATGAATTTCATTTCTAAACTATTTAAGAAGAAAGAGGAGGAAACTGAAGTCGTATCAAAGGGTTCTGTAGAGGAATTTGTTACGCTGATTCGTGTATATTACCAAGCTGTCATGGCAGTACAATTAGGTGTTACGAATCTTAATATACTAAACGATATGGCATTGTTTAAACGTATGTTGAAGATTCCGACACAGAATAACAAATTAGGTGTTGCTGAAAAATCACGTGCCCGTAAAGTCTTAATGCAAGAATATGGTTTAAATGAAAACTTCTTTAAAGAAATAGACGCTTCTATCAAGAAGAATTGTAAAAACCAGAATGATATTAAGTCTTATTTCATCATGTATCAAGGATTCAATAATGACTTATTCTCATTATTGGATAACTTAATGCAATGGAAGTTCCGTTTCTCCATGTTAGTTAAGAAACTATTATATGCACAAACGCAGAAAACAATTCATGAAATTGTAACTCGTTCAGAATGGAAAGATATTAACGTGCAAAAAGTTGCTTGGAGAATTCGTAAATATAAAGAGACTTTAGGGTATTCAGAACAATGGATGGTAGACTTTGTCTATAATGTTGTACTGATGGCAAGAGAAGACGCAAAAAAGAAAAAGAAAGACGATAAGTAATGACAACCGAACAACATCCTTTGGGGTTCTTTCTCCCAGAAAATACTCAATTGTTGATGTTGGGGAGTTTTCCACCTCCTCGCGTTCGTTGGTCTATGAACTTTTATTACCCGAATATCCAAAACGATATGTGGAGGATACTCGGGTATCTCTTTTACAAGGATCGAAATTTCTTCTTAGAAACGAAGAAAAACTTCAGTGAAGAAAAAGCAAAAACATTCTGCCGAGAGATTGGAATCGGAATTGGAGATACGGCTGTTGAGGTTGTACGATTAAAAAACAATGCGTCTGACAATTTCCTACAAGTCATAAAAGCATTAGATCCTGTCGAAGTTTTATCCCAAATCCCCCATTGTAGAGCATTGGTTGTTACCGGACAAAAAGCGATGGACACACTTCTTTCTGTATTACCTCCTATTGAGGAACCTGTAATAGGTTCATATTCAAACTTTACTCTATTAGAACGATCTTTTAGACTTTATCGAATGCCTTCTTCTTCTCGTGCCTATCCTAAACCATTAGAAGAAAAAGCAGCTATTTATCATAAAATGTTCAAGGAACTAGATTTACTCAAATAGTTATTCTTTTCTCCAATTCAACCTTAAAGTTCAATATCCTCTCCAGAGACAAGACCATTCATAATTGCATAAAAAGTAAGACCAGATACAGTCTTAATACCCAATTTAGCAGTTATATTCTTTCGATGGGTCAGCACCGTATTTAAGCTTATACATAATTTATCTGCTATTTCTTTATTAGTTCCTCCTTTAACTATTAACTGAAGAACTTCAACTTCACGCACTGACAACTCTTTATTACTGTCATTAGATAAGATCGTATTGTCTCCTGAAAAATATTGTTTTAATTGTTCAATAATCACCTCTTGGGAAGCCTGGACATAGACATAATTAATGGATGTATTTTTTCTTACCTCGATACTATCAGCTGTTAAAACAATTGTTTTACTACGACGAGGTAAAAAGAAATCAACATTTAAGACAAATAGAGTTGCATTGGTAAAGAAATAATCAAATATATCACAGTGGGAATTGACTAAAGCTTCAAATGTATAGAAATAGGAAATCTCTACTGGAGGGAAATAATTAACCAATAAACTTTGTAACCCCAAACATTGCAATGTATCAGGCAATAAAATTGCGATATGTTTAATTGACTGCATTCAAAGAAAAAAATTAAGAACAAAGTTTCTCCATGGCAGCAACCATTGGGGTCAAAATTCGAAAACGAATACGATTATGTTGTTTTATATCTTTCTCTAAACTACTAATCGCAAAGATAACGGCATAACATAAATTCTCATTATAATTACCAGAGAGATGTTTAATCATAATACTCTTCAAATCTGCTAATAAAGCTTCAATCGTATCTTCTACTTGATTCCCTAAATCCAATAAAAGGTCAGGATTAGAATCCCCTTGTACTTGATTCATCCCTAATCTTTCACTTAAAGAAAGACAATAAGGGAACCACTCTTTCTCATCCTTCAAGATTCTATTCATCAATTCTTCTTTGAAAGATTGGAAAAATTTACCTATCAAACAAAGTGTACTGTTCGTTGGACCACTACTCTGTGCGATAAATGAACCTAAATGACGTTCTATATTAGGAATCTGATATCGTAAATAGGATTCATTGATCTTAATTAAATAATCGATAATCTGTGACATATGAAATGTTTGTAATTTCTTCTCAGGAAAATATTCTTCATTTAAAAAGGTATTTATTACCGTCAAAAGAAAATCACAATCCAATTCATATTCTACACATATTTCTTGAACCGATTTATCTCCTAATCCTAAACGGATTCCAAACCGATTAATAACAGGAATGAGTGAGAGGTGTTCTTCCACCACCTCACTCATTTGCATATTAGAATATACTAAAGGCATACTTTTATGCTTCTTCCCATTGTTTACGAATAAGTTCTACTGCAGCAGGGACTAACACACTTTTATCTCCTTTACAACCACATTCAAAACTTACGTATTTATTATACCCAAGCATTTTAAGTCCCTTGAAACCATTTACATAGTTGTCTGCTTCTCCGTCTTCACCAGGCATACTACGGCGTTTACGACTTGCAATATGTACATGTTGTAAATACTCTCCAGCTGACAAAAAAGCACCCATATCAGAAGTTTCCTCCCAAGTCATGTGCCAAAAATCACCCATACAACGTACGCCTAGATTATTGATATCACGACAAATCGATGCAGCGTCTGCAACTTGACGAAGATAAAAAGCTTCTTTTCTGTTCAAAGGCTCAAAAATAACAGTTGTACCATGCTCTTTTGCAAAATTCCCCATTTCATTAAATTGCTCACACAAGAAATCACGAGTTTCTTGCGTATGAGGCATTACTGGTTTTTGAGAATTGAAAGCCGGAACAATAATCACACCTGTTGATTCCAATTCACCAGCAGCCGCCATAATCTCTTTCATCGTATCCATACACTGTTTACGAATAGCTGGATCTGTTGAAAGAATAAATCCCTGGAAACCAGCGCAAATAGCACTTACCTTAATAGTACGACCATTTAAAGCCTCTTTAATTTCCTTTACACGATCTTTTAGATTACGACCACCTGGTTCAAATCCTACAACCCCTAATTTCTCCATATAGTCGAATTTCTCATTCAGAGTTTCTCCTATTGGAGTTCCTTCTTGAAAAGAAATCTTTAGTTCTGCATTATTTTTACAACAAGCTTTCTTTTCGGCAGGACATTCTTCTTTAGCAGGAGTAGCTCCCCCACAAGCTACAAGTGTTGAGCTACCAGCAACAGCTGCACTCGCTAAAGTTGTTCTTAAAAAGTCTCTTCTATTAAATGCCATAACTTATTTTTTCTTTTCATCACGAGGTTTACCAGGAACTGGTACTGTAAATCCACTCATATCCATCTTACCCAGATTCAAATCCTTTGGAGTATAATCCAATGGAGAAGCGGTCATTGCATCCCATGTTGTTTCTGCACCCGTATAAGCAGCTTCACGTCCCATAATAGCAGCCATATTAGAAACAGCTGTTTCTGAAGCTTGTTCTATCGGTTTATTAGCACGAATACAATTTATCCAGTTTACATGTTCCAATGTATAAGGATTTGTCTGTTTATAAGTAGCCTTTTCAGCTTCATGATCATATTGCCAGATTACATTTCCTGCCAAGTCTTTAATTACCTGACCTGAACTATTCCAAGAGCCTTTTGTACCTTGAATAAATTCACTCACATTATTTGCACAACCATCAATTTGGCGACACATACTATGTAAATGGATACCATTTTCCATCGTAAAATCAACACTGAAGTTATCATACTGATCACCAGTGATACGACGTTGACGAGAACCGAAAGCAACTGCCTTAACAGGTTTCAAACCACTAAACCATGTAAATACATCAATATTATGAACGTGCTGTTCTACAATATGATCACCAGATAACCACTTCCAGTTAACCCAGTCTTTAATCATATATTCACAGTCATTCCAATCTTTTTGACGTTCACGGAACCACAACATATTCTGATTCCAATATACTGTACCACCTGTAATTTCACCAATAGCACCTTCCATTATCTTTTGGTAAGCTGCCACATAACTACGTTGATGGTGACGTTGTGTACCAGTTACAACACACAAATTCTTAGCTTGTGCCTGTTTTGCTGTAGCCATAATTGTACGATAACCCACTGGATCTACACAGATCGGCTTTTCCAAGAATGAATGTTTACCTTTTTCAGTAGCATATTGGAAATGTACAGGACGGAATACAGGAGGAGTAGCAATAATAACCACATCTACACCACTATCAATCACCTGTTTGTAAGCGTCTAATCCCACGAATCTTTTTTCAGCAGGGATTTCAACTCCTTTTTCTTTTAGCTTATCAGCCAAAGCGTCAACTCTTTCTTTAAATGTATCACCCAAAGCAACAATTGTAACGCCATTTGCAGCTTCCAAAAAGTTCAAAGCAGCACCAGAACCACGTCCACCACAACCAATAACACCGGCTTTTAATTCTTTTCCATCATTTGCTTTATCTGGCAATTCCGGAATGTAATAAGTTCCTGGCTCTTTTAACGGTTTATTGGCAGCACTTTCAGCACCTCCAGCACATGAGGTTAATACGCTTGCACTACCTGTTCCGATTGCACCTAGTGCACCGGCCATAGCTGAACTCTTTAAAAAAGATCTTCTGCTAATACTGTTTTCTTTCTTCATAATATGGATATTTTTAGATTCTTATAATCATTATTATTTTGCTCCAATAGTTGGATCTGGTTCACATACCACACGGAATCCGATCCCACGAATATCTGAATACCACCAAATACTCTTTGGATTTTGAGGGTCTGTTTTAAGCCACGCGTCATGTTTTGTATAATCACGTGAGGCCGAACGAACATCCGCGGCATCTGATGTATAATTACCTCCACGAACAACCCATTCTTCACCATCGGTTACTAACGGATTTGTCACACTCTCCCCACCTTTACTATAAGCTTTAGGATCATATTTATCCGCACAATACTCCATCACATTACCCAACATATTTTTCAAACCAAATGGATTTGCCTTTACCTCTTTAGGTTCTTGAGTTCTATTTTTACTATTCTTTGCATAAATAACAAAAGAACTAATACTGTCTGTTTTCGCTTCAAAGAACTTACGCCAAAAACCTTGATCAGAAAAATCAGAAGGATCACCTACAAAGAAATAGGGTGTCTCCGAACCTCCACGAGCTGCATATTCCCATTCAGCCTCAGTCGGTAAACGATATTTTTTTCCTGTCTTTTTAGACAACCACTGACAAAATGTTTCTGCGGCATAATGAGTCATTGTAATAGCTGGACGTTCTCCACCTCCCCATCCTTGATCAGGGAATCCAAATGGAGGTGTAGGACCCGAAATCGCGTCAACCTCAGGGTCACTACTATTATTTGCATAAACTGTTTCTGGAGGAGTACGTCCTTCGCTCATTGTCTGTCCATAAAACGCCCAATACTGATCCCAAGTAACTTCGACCTCTGCCATAAAGAATGGGCTTACTGTTACATTTCTAACTGGAGATTCATCCTCTTTATGGAAAGGTTCTTTATCTGTACTTCCCATTTTGAAAGAACCACCAGGGATAGCCACCATCTTAAATGAAACAGCAGTTCCAGGAATCTGTTCCGTATAATCAATGAAAGAAGTAACAGTAGTCGCTTCTTTAAAATAAAGACTTGTATCAACAGAAGTTGCAGCTGTTGGGATTCCAGTTAGCTTACCATGACTATAATCTGGATTATAGTGTCCAGCGTCAAGATGGCAACTGATACATTGTAAATCTAATTTCTTTTCATTTTCATCATAATAAAGATGAGCGGTAATACCATCTTGGGTAATTCCTTCAGGGAATAAATTTTGATGACACTCCTTACATGATTCATTTGGAATATACTTAACTGCATGTTCTAATTCAGACTTCATATTCCAATCGAAATCTGCACTATCTTTCGTCAAATAAGACCAAACATCTTTTAATCCCAATTTTGCTTTTGCTGAATAATAATCCCAAGTATTATTTTGTGGCGGGAGGTGACAAGCTACACAATGCGTTTTAACTCCACTACCATTGTTCACATGTTTAGAAAGTTTCCAGCTATCCTGTACATGTGGATGAACATGACATACCATACAAGATTCATCTGATGAAAAATACACAGAAGTATTATAAATGGCAATCATAATACCTGCACCTAAAAGCAATCCTATAAAAAGAATAAAAGACTTACTTTTAAACAGGTTCTTCTTTTCTTTAGAAGAATAAATGTTTGAGTTCTTATTTGCTGTCATTTTTGTTTATGGAATTCAATTTATTGTTAATCTTAGTTAGAAAACTCGGCATAAAAGTAATATTTTTTCATAAAATATAAAAGGTTCAATTTGTTATTTAACGTAATATGTATCCACATTATGGTTTTTTACCAGATATAAAATAAGAGCCGTTTGTTTTTACATATATAAAGACAAACGGCTCTTATTTATAAATTACAAATTAGATTGTATTGGTTTCATTATAAATGAAAATTCATAGTCTGCATATGGAATACGGTATTTTTCTAAAGGTACAGCACCCCATGTGTTTACACAACCTAATCCCATCTGAATCTTATCAATACATAAATTCGTATAATCAACCGGTTGAACAAACTCTGAATGTCTTTGTTCTTTCTTTGTTCCATCATCCAATGATTCTATTGAATAATGTAATGCAGAAGCTGTAAATGGAGCTTCAGAAATAAACATCAATCCATTTCCTCCTTTATTCATCTGTTTCCACCAACGAATATCTGTTTTTGAACCATTTTCTTGTGGACGAATATATGAATAGAATTGTTCAGCAACAGTCTGCTTATAATTACCTATATCAGTCACATTATTACGATCTGCATAATTTTCAATAGGCCCTCTACCATAATAATTAATCTGATCTAACTGCTTAGGCATTTGCATTTGCATACCAAAACGATACATGTCCATAACCTCCGCTGATTTATCTGTAACCATTTTTTGTGTCACTTTAATTGTACCTTCGTTATTGATAATATAAGTCAGATATAATTTAGCCTTTACAGATTCCATAGCATATTCAGCATCAATTACAGCCATATCGTTTTCCATTTTATGTGTAAGAGATTTCAACTTTAAATCTACGTTTTTCCACGTAGTATGTTTTTCCTTCTGACGTTTAGCAGCAATATCATTATCAGTCGGAGCACGCATAAAATTCGGAGTCAACTTGCCATCTTCCTTTAACATAGATAAACCTTTTACATCATATCTGCAAAGGAATCCATCTGCTCTTTCAAAATCCAAACGAAAATCTTCCCCTTCAACAATCAAATAATATCTATCATTATCTTTAATCGTTGGAGGAACTACAGCAATATTTGTTTGCTGTTTATTGGCAATTTCCAACTTTGGGACCTTATAAGGACGAACTGTCAATTGATTTTTAGCAACGACATGACCTGCAGGAAGCAATGTTTCAGCCTTCTTTAATTTAAATGCAATATTCAACAACAATTCTTTTTCCGGACAAATACCATCTATTGTATAATTTAATTTAATCTGTTTAGTCTGTTGTGGATTTACATTTAAATCTTGCAGTAAACCTGTTTGAACAATTTCTCCATTCGCAACTAAACTCCACTCTGCATAATAACTACTCAAATCACGGAAGAAATTTTCATTATAGACATTAATTACCCCATTTACTAAATCAACAGGAGTTGCCCAAATAGATTGCTGAATATAACCAACTTCATACATATGAGGATTCGGTTTACGATCAGGACTAATCAAACCATTATTCATAAAGTTATTATCTGAACCATCATAACGATTCCAATCTCCACCATACGCATAGAAAGAAATTCCATTTTTCTCCCAACGCAAAGACTGATCTACAAAATCCCAAATAAAACCACCCTGATACTTCGGATATTTACGAATAAGATCCCAATATTCTTTAAAACCACCTTGTGAATTACCCATAGCATGTGCATACTCACACTGAATTAATGGTTTATCTATATTTCCTTGACAATATTTTTCACTTTTCTCATAATTCAAATACATTGGACAATAAATATCTGTATAGTCATTTGTACCTGCTTGTTCAAATTGTACAGGACGAGTCTTATCTTCATTTTTAATCCACTTGTAACAAGCTTCAAAGTTCGGACCAAATCCAGCCTCATTACCCAAAGACCAGAAAATAATAGAAGGGTGATTATAACCTCGCTGGATATTACGTTGATTACGTTCTAAATGTGCTTTAGCATACAACGGATTTTTAGCCAACGTTTCCTCTTTATATCCCATACCATGAGACTCAACATTTGCTTCTGCTACTACGTATAGTCCATATTGGTCACACAATTCATACCATAAATTATTATCAGGATAATGACAAGTACGAACAGCATTAATATTAAACTGTTTCATAATCTTAATATCCTGAAGCATACGTTCACGGGAAACGAAATAACCTCTATCAGGATCCATCTCATGACGATTAACCCCCTTAAATAACACCGGTTGTCCATTTACCAAAACCTGAGAGTTTTTAAGCTCTATTTTACGGAAACCAACTTTAAAAGGTATTACCTCAGAAACATTGTTACCATCTTTTAATGTAGCAATCAACGTATATAAATTAGGAGTTTCCGCAGTCCACTTTAAAGGATTACTGATAGACATACTTGTAGAGATATTACCAGATCCCTTTACTGAAGAGGTAGCAATTTCTTTACCTGCTTTATCTATCAACTTCAAATCAACACTACCATTTCCTATTAATTTCAAAGCAATATCCAATGTTGCATCTTTATATTGAGCATCCAAATCCGGTGTAATACGGATATCTTGGATATATTTTTTATTACGAGTATATAAATAACAATCACGAGCGACACCGCAAGCTCGTAAAAAATCTTGATCCTCTAAGTAGGTTCCATCACACCAACGAAATACCTGAAATGCAATCAAGTTCTTTCCCGGCTTCAAATATTTAGTCAAATTAAATTCAGCTTCTAACTTACTATCTTCACTATAACCGACAAATTGTCCATTTACCCAAAGATACATATTAGAAGTAACCGAACCGAAATGAGCAAAAATTTCTTTACCTTTCCAATCCGCAGGAATAGTAATTTCTTTTCGATAAGAACCTACATGATTATTTTCAATAGGAATTTCAGGAGGATTATTCTTAAACTGACTTCTCCAAGCATAGCCTACATTAACATAAATAGGATCTCCATACCCATTAAGTTCCCATAAACCAGGAACTTTCATATCATCCCAACCTTTATCATTATAATTTACCTGATAAAAATCAGTTGGACGCATATCCGCATTTTTCACCCAAAAGAATTTCCATGTTCCATTAAGGCTCATGTAATTTTCCACAGATTCTTTACACCCTTTTAAAGCACTATCCTCATTTGGATATGCAAAATAATTCGTGTGCATAGGAGCCCGATTGATTTGATTTACATTCGGATCTCTCCACTCATTGTTTTGTGCAAAAGCCGCTGTCCCTAACAAAGAGAGGCAACAAGCAAATAAGTTTAATCTCATAAAATTAGTATTTCATTAATTGTTTTTATTCAATCCATTTTTGCCATTTCATTTCATTATTGTACCCAGAAGCAACCATAGTCTCTATAAATTGCATACCTCGTACTCCATCATAAACCGTAGGGAAATCCAAATACTTTTCATTAGGAGTCTCTCCTTTCTTCTGAGCTCTCACTGTCAATGAAAAATTACGATAAATATTGGCAAATGCCTCTATAAACCCTTCTGGATGCCCTGCCGGAGTACGTGTATTCCATAAAGACAGTTCACTTAAATATCCATTATTACCGATATTTAAAATTTCAGTTGGGCGATTTCCCCATTTCAAAAGGAGAGTATTAGGTTCCATTTGTCGCCATTCTAAACCTCCCTTATCCCCATAAACACGAATACGAATATTATTAGCTTCTCCTGTACAAACTTGAGTAGCCATTAAAACACCCGTAACGTCGTTTTCATATCTCAAAAAAGCGGCCCCGTCATCATCAATAGGTCGCCCAGGAACAAACGATTTCAAATCCGCACAAAGCTCTTGTACCTTTAAACCCGTAATATACTCACTCAAATGCCAAGCATGCGTTCCAATATCACCTACACAGCCTGCTTTTCCCGATCGTTTAGGGTCACAACGCCATCCCGCATTATTTCCACCCAACAACTCAATTCGTTCAGAAAGCCAACCTTGGGTATACTCTACATATACACGACGCAATTTTCCTAATTCACCTTTTGCTATACGAGCCTTTGCCTCCTTCACTGCCGGATAAGCAGAATATACATGAGTAAGCGCTAATACAAGTCCTGTTTCTTCTACTTTCTGTTGAAGTTGTTTTGCCTCTTCCAACGAAAAAGTCATGGGTTTATCAATTACAACATGAAAACCTCTTTCCAAAGCCATCATCGCTGGTTCAAAATGCCATCGATTAGGAGTAACAATCGTCACAAAATCCATACGTTCTCCTTCCGGTAATGTCATCTCATGCTCAAACATTTCTTGATATGTATTATAAATACGATCTTCGGGTAAAAAATAAGAACGTCCTGAAGATTTTGAGATAGCAGGATCTACACTAAAACAGCCACAAACCAATTCTATTTGATTATCCATAAAAGCAGCTCGACGATGAATAGCGCCGATAAAAGCGTCACTTCCACCACCAACCATACCCATTCTTAATTTTCTGTTTTCCATGATATAATATATTTAGAAATTAACTTTATACAAGTATTATAGTTATTGCCCAAAGTTACAAAAATGTATAATATGTACAATAAATACACTTGAATAAAGTCTTGACCCCTATTCTAAAAAAGAATAAAACCACAAAACATAAATGAAAATAATATGGATAGAAATTTAAAAAGCACGGAACGAGAGGCTCGAACTCCCGACACCTGGTTTTGGAGACCAGTGCTCTACCAACTGAGCTAGTTCCGTGTTTGCGGGTGCAAAGGTATAAGAATATTTTATAATTCCAAAGAATTAGAAAGAAAATACTTTTATCAAATATTTTCTCATTTTATTATCCTATCTTTGAAACAATTAGTTAGCTATCATTTTTATAACACAAAACAATTCAATAAAACATGAAAAACGAATTAGAAATGAATGCCAATCTTTTGGTTGCCTACTTAAAAAAGCCAGCTTCTGAATTTACAAAAGCGGATATTATATCTTTCATAAAAGAGAATAACATCCGAATGATAAACTTTATGTATCCAGCTGGGGATGGACGTTTAAAAACGTTGAACTTCGTAATTAATAATGCGGCCTATTTAGATGCAATTCTGACCTGTGGTGAACGGGTAGATGGTTCCAGTCTATTCTCCTTTATTGAAGCAGGAAGTAGTGATCTATACGTAATTCCTCGTTTCCGCACAGCATTTGTTGATCCATTCTCAGAACTACCTACACTAAGTATGTTGTGTTCTTTTTTCAACAAAGATGGTGATCCTTTAGAAAGTTCTCCGGAATATACTTTACATAAAGCCAGTCAAGCTTTCACAGATGTAACCGGTATGGAATTTGAAGCAATGGGAGAATTAGAATATTATGTCATATCTGAAGCAAAAGAGTTATTCCCTGCTACTGACCAACGTGGTTATCATGAGTCTGGACCGTATGCTAAATTTAATCAATTCCGTACCCAATGTATGCAATACATAGCCCAAGCAGGTGGGCAAATCAAATACGGTCATTCTGAGGTAGGAAACTTTACACTGAATGGTAAGATTTATGAACAAAACGAAATTGAATTTTTACCTACAAAAGTGGAAGCTGCAGCTGATCAGCTGATGATTGCGAAATGGGTAATTCGTAATCTAGCTTATGAATATGGGTTAGATATCACATTTGCTCCTAAGATCACAACAGGTAAAGCTGGTTCAGGCTTGCACATTCACATGCGAATTATGAAAGAAGGAAAGAACCAGATGTTACACGATGGTATCCTTTCAGAAACAGCCCGTAAAGCAATTGCCGGAATGATGGTTTTAGCTCCTTCAATCACAGCTTTTGGTAATACGAACCCAACTTCTTACTTCCGTTTGGTTCCTCATCAAGAAGCCCCGACTAACATTTGTTGGGGAGATCGTAACCGTTCGGTATTAGTACGTGTTCCATTAGGTTGGGCAGCCCAAAAGGATATGTGTGCTTCAGCCAACCCATTAGAGAAAGCAAGTAATTATGACACAACTCAAAAACAAACAGTTGAAATGCGTTCTCCAGACGGTTCTGCCGACTTATACCAATTATTAGCAGGTTTAGCTGTTGCCTGTCGCTACGGTTTCGAGTTACCCAATGCACTGGAAATTGCTGAGAAGACCTATGTAAATGTCAATATTCACAAAGAAGAGAACAAAGAACGTTTAGCAACGTTAGATCAGCTACCGGACAGTTGTGCAGCTTCAGCAGAACGATTGGAACAACAGAGAGCTATTTTTGAAGCATACCATGTCTTCAGTCCTAATATGATTAATGGTATCATCCAAAAATTAAAAGGTTATAACGATAAAACTCTACGAAAAGAGTTGGAGAACAATCAAGCTGGGATGTTAGCATTGGTAGAAAACTATTTTCATTGCGGATAAATCTAAACCGAAGTGTATTAATATGCCTATATGGCATACCATAAAGCCTAATTTTAGAGAGGGACAGATCAAAAATAAGTTCTTTGCCCTTTCTTTATATTTTTTCTCACCAGAGAAAAATTTTTACCTGCCGAGGAAAATAAATTTGCTCGGCAGGTAAAAAATATTCCTCGACAAATAAATCTCATTCTGTCAAAATGACAGAGACTCAAAAATCACTACTAATAGTGATTGACACCAAGCTTTCTTTCATATTCCTTTGCAATCAGAAATTATAAATTTTTATAAGCAATGAATTTACACTATTTATCAATATTTACAAGTTTATTTCTATGCTATTGCGTATCTATCAACGCAACAGAACAAGACACTTCAAAGATAAAAAATATAAACTTGGACGAAATAATCATCCAATCCTTCAAACAGCAACGAGACCTACGATTAGAACCACTCTCCGCCACTGCTATAACTGGGACCAGTATCCAAAACCGAAATATCACAGGAATTAAAGAATTCAGTTCTTTTGTTCCAAATCTTTTTATGCCAGACTATGGTTCAAAACTCACCTCCCCTGTTTTTATTCGTGGTATTGGTTCCAAAATCAATTCGCCATCAGTAGGTCTATATGTAGATGGTATTCCCTATTTTGAAAAATCGGCATTCGATTTCGACTTTAATGAAATTGATAAAATAGAGGTATTGCGAGGACCACAAGGAACCCTTTATGGACGTAATACAATGGGAGGTATTATTAATGTATATACAAAATCTCCATTAAAATATGACGGTACTAATATTTGGCTCTCTAATGGGAACTACGGTTACTGTGATTATGCACTCTCCCACTATAATCAAATAGGAGAAAACTTCGGATATGCCATTTCGGGGAATTATAATCATTCCGACGGATATTTCACAAACCTATATACAGACAATAAAGTAGATGATATAAAATCAGGTTCCGCTCGTATTCGTCTGGAATGGAGACTTAAAAAGAACTTATCTCTCGGATTAACAAGTTCATTTGATCGTTCTAATCAAGGAGGTTATCCTTATGCTATATGTGACTCTATCACTCATAAACTGGGAGAGATAAATTATAATGAATATAGTTTTTACAAACGGACGCTTTCAACAACAGGCTTTTCTATCGACTATCAAGGGAAAGGGTATAGTCTAAACAGCCGTACTGCTTACCAATACTTATCAGACCATCAAGGTATTGATCAAGACTTTACTCCGCAAAACATTTATTTTGCTCGTCAGGATATGAAACAGAATATGGTTTCAGAAGAATTTAATATCAAATCCACGACAAACAGTTCTTATAAATGGTTATTTGGAGCTTTTGGATTTTGGCAAGGAATTGATAATACGGTAACTCTTGATTATTTGGCAAAAGAATATGCTACACGAAAACTATATAATACCCCAACTTACGGTATCGCTTTATATCATCAGTCAACTATTGATAATCTTTTTATTCGTGGGTTATCTCTGACATTTGGTATTCGATATGATTATGAACATGCATCTAATGATTATACCTATTATAAAGAGACAACATCTAATAACGAATTAGTAGATATATTCAAAAGTAGTTTAAAATTCAACCAAATAACACCTAAATTTGCTTTACAATATATGTTTCCATCTTCTGGAATTATCTATGCTACAGTAACCAAAGGATATAAAACAGGAGGCTTTAATACCTCTTTTGAGCAAGAGGAAGATCGTTCTTTTAAACCTGAGACGAGCTGGAACTATGAGTTGGGAGCCAAACATCCATTTTTGGACAAACGTCTAAATGCCGAATTCTGCTTATTTTGGATTGATTGGAAAAACCAACAAATATACCAAATGCTTGCTACACAAAACGGACAATTACTACGGAATGCCGGACGTAGCGAAAGTAAAGGAGTTGAAGTTTCTCTCCAAGGGAATCCTTTCAATGGTTTCATGGTACAAGTATATTACGGTTTTACTCATGCGACTTTCAAGGATTATAAAGATGAACGAAAAGGGATTAATTATAAAGGGAACTATCTTCCATTAGTTCCAAAGCATACTTTTGCGGTAGGAGCAGATTACACTATCCCCAATCCTTGTTCACACATTGATCGTTTCACAATCAGTGCCAATTACACAGGAACCGGACGTATTCAATGGAAAGAAAACAACACCGTTTCTCAACCTTATTATGGACAATTGAATGCAAAAGTATCTGCGACCAAAGAATTTATTACCTTTGCACTCTGGGCAAAGAACATTACAAATACAAATTATACTGCATATTATTTCGAAAGCGGTGGTAATGGATTTGCTCAAAAAGGACGTCCATTCACAATTGGAGGAAATATACAATTAAATTTTTAAGATGATACAAAAAGAAAAGACATATAATCTTGCAACTTTTTTCTGCCTTTATATAGCGCAGACCATTCCGATGAGCTTCTTTTCTACAGTCATACCTGTAATGATGAGACAAGAAAATTTTTCTCTTTCAGCTATTGGTTTGTTACAACTCATTAAGTTACCATGGATATTAAAATTTCTTTGGTCTCCTTTAGTAGACCGACATGCTCTAACAACAAGAGATTATAAGCGATGGATTTTTTCTTCAGAACTTATCTATGCGATACTTATTTTTGCAGTTGCTTTACTTGATTTCAAGACAGATTTCTATACGATTCTAACATTAATTATTATTTCTTTCATTGCTTCAGCAACTCAAGATATTGCAACAGACGCTTTAGCAGTATTGGCTTTTAATCGCAAAGACAAAAGTCTTGTAAACAGTATGCAATCAATGGGGAGTTTTGGAGGTTCAATGATTGGAAGCGGTGTTCTCCTTTTACTATTTAAACAAATTGGATGGAACTATTTACTACCTTGCTTGGCTTTATTTGTAATCATAGCTTTATTACCGCTTCTATTTAACAAAACAATAGACATACAAACAAAAGATAAAGATCAACGAGCAAAAAAAGCAGATGTGTTTTACTTTTTTACTCGTCGAGATATTTGGAAACAGGTTGGTTTCCTATTCCTCTATTATTCTGGTTTAATCGGAACACTTGCTATGTTAAGACCTTGGTTAGTTGACTTAGGGTATGATATGAAAGAGATAGGTATGATGAGCGGAGTAGCAGGAACATTTGTTGGATTCCTTTCTTCTTTTATAGGAGGAATGATTATCCGGAAAATTGGACGATACAAAGCTCGGATTCTTTTCGCTTTTTTTGTACTAATAGCTACTTGCTATTTCTTCGGACTTTCCTATACAATACCTACAACAGCAATGCTTTATGGAGGAATTTTTCTTTTATGGGGAAGCTATGGAATGGCAACAATTGTAGTTTATACAACAGCAATGGATTGTGTTCGTCCCGGACGTGAAGGGACTGATTTTACAATCCAAACCGTAATTACTCATCTCAGTGGAATGTTAATGGCTATTTTAAGCGGAAAGATAGCTGATCATACAGGTTATCATGGTCTTTTTCTTTTTGAAACAACCATTGCTTTTATATCTCTTATTTATATATTAACCGTTTTCAGAAAAAATAAAAATACGATATGAAACAGGAGCTTTTAGATAAATATAATACACCGGTTCCTCGATATACAAGCTATCCACCGGCCAATTATTTCCATGAGGGATTCAATAGTGAACAATACAAAGAGGCGATTTGTGAATCAAATAATCAATATCCTCAATCGCTCTCCTTTTATTTTCACATTCCGTTTTGTCTGCGTTTATGTCATTATTGCGGATGTAACTCTTATGCTGCACCAACAGAAGAGATTCTCCACAGATATATTGCGGCATTACATAAAGAAATTGACATGGTTCTTCCCCTTCTTTCTAAAACCCGTAAAATCTCACAAATTCATTATGGTGGAGGAAGTCCGACTTTCCTACCAGCGATCGAAATCGAAGAATTAAACAATCACATTTTAGAACATTTTGAAACAATCCATCATCCAGAAATTGCAATTGAGTGTCATCCCGGTTGGATGAGTGAAAAAGACTGGAATGAATTAATTGGTGCAGGATTTAATCGTCTCAGTATTGGAATACAGGATTTTAATCCTTTAGTTCTAACAATAGTTCATAGAAAGTCATCTTTACTTCCTCCCGAAGAAATTGTATCAATATTACGATCCTCTAAAGTACGTATAAATATGGATTTTCTTTACGGCCTCCCTCTTCAAACAGAAGCAAGTTTTTCTGAAACTATTGAGAGAGCTGTATCTTTACAGCCAGATCGTTTAGTCACATTCTCATACGCTCACGTTCCTTGGGCCTTCCCAAGACAAAAAATTTTAGAAAAGGCAGGACTTCCATCCAGTGATGAAAAAAGTAAAATGTTTGAAAATGCTTATAGAATTCTTTGTCAGGCTAATTATCAACCAATTGGATTAGATCATTTTGTTCGAAAAGATGATGAATTATATACAGCTTTACAAAATGGACAACTACATCGAAACTTCCAAGGTTATTGTACACGTCGCACAACAGGACAAGTATATGCTTTTGGAGTAACCGGAATCAGTCAATTAAGTACAGCCTACGCACAAAACACAAAAGATATTATAGAATACATCGAAAAAATAGAAGCTGGTATTTTACCAATTTCTAAAGGTTACCAACTAAGTACAGAAGAACAAATTACTCGTGAAGTAATTGAAACTCTCATGTGTAACTATCGTATCAATTGGAATGAATTATCAGAACATTTAAAAATTTCTGTAGACGAAATCAAACAAGCGACCGCCTATACTCCCACTCGATTAGAAGAATTCGCAGCTGATGGTATCATTGAATTTGATGAAAATCATATTCAAATGACAACAGAAGGAAAACTTTTTGTTCGCAATGTAGCTGCTTCATTAGACAAACTAATGTTCAAAACAGACAAATCATTTTCTAAACCTGTATAAAATGGAAAAAGATATTATTATAATTGGAGCTGGACTAACTGGATTAACTACTGGTTTTTGGCTATCTCAGGCAGGAAAGAACATACAAATATTAGAACGACAAAATCGTGTAGGAGGACAAATTCAAACTTACCAAGAAAATGGATTTATTTTTGAAAGTGGTCCCAATACAGGAGTTATTTCTTACCCTGAAGTTGCAGAGTTATTCAATGCTCTTTCTCCTTCTTGTTTTTTAGAAACAGCTTGTGAAGATTCTAAGCGACGTTTAATTTGGAAAAGAGATAAATTTCATACGCTCCCTTCCGGATTATTCAGTGCTATTACAACCCCTCTATTTACTCTTAAGGATAAGTTCCGTATTTTAGGAGAACCTTTTCGCAAAAAGGGAAACAACCCTAATGAATCTATAGCCGAATTAACAATTCGGCGTTTAGGTAAATCTTTTTTAAATTACGCAGTAGATCCCTTTCTATCAGGGGTATATGCAGGAAATCCTCACACCCTAATTACCCGCTATGCACTTCCTAAGTTATATAATTTAGAACAACAATACGGTAGTTTTATTCGAGGTACTATAGCAAAAGCAAAACTTCCTAAAACTGAACGCGATCTCCTGGCTACTAAAAAAGTTTTTTCTGCCGTAGGAGGATTAAGTCAGCTTACTTTTTCATTAGAAAAAGCTATTGGAGACGAGCATATAACTCTCTCAGCGAATGATATAAGCATTCAACCTCACGGACAAAAATGGCAAGTAAAGTTTTCTTCTCCAAACGGAGAGCAGAAACTTATCACAAAGTATGTAATTACAACTTCAGGAGCTTATACATTACCACAACTATTACCATTTATTCCAAAAGAAAAAATGGATAAAATCAGCAATTTATATTATGCACCAATAGTACAAGCTAGTGTTGGTATTCAAGACACAAAAGGATTACAATTCAAAGCTTTTGGAGGGCTTGTTCCATCTCTTGAAAAAAAAGACATACTAGGAGTTTTATTTCCTTCTGCCTGCTTCTCTAACAGAGCTCCCCAAAAAGGAGTTCTATTTTCATTTTTTATCGGAGGAGTAAAACATCCTGAATTCTTAAATTGGTCTGATGAAAAATTAAAAGCACTTATAAAAAAGCAGTTACATAAAATGCTAAATTTTCCAACCGAAATAGAACCCGATATGATTCATATTTTTCGGCATGAACATGCAATTCCCCAATATGAACAAAGTAGTGGTGAGCGTTTTAAAACGATAACAGAATTAGAATCTACTTATCCAGGTCTTATTTTAGCTGGTAATATCAAAGGAGGTATTGGTATGGCTGACCGTATTCGTCAGGCAACTGAAATTACAAGAAATCTTATACAATCTAATAAATAAAAAATGGCACGGAAAAAATTCACAAATAGTCAAGTCATATGTATTACTCTTCTATGGGGTATTCTTTGTTATATCATGCTTGCATATAGCAAAAAAATCACATTCGATATTATTTTCTCTTTAATAGCCTCTGCTATCATTGTATTTATTCCTATTTATAAAAGTAGGAGAAAATAGCAAACTAACATTTAGACACTTTTACGCGATTAAAATACCGAAATGATATTTTAATCGCATTTTTTCTTTCAATTATTTGCTTGTATAAAATTTTAACTTACCTTTGCAGCGTCTTTTTCAGAAAGACATCTAAATAACAAATTGATATAAGAAGTATAACATAAAAATATATTAGTCTTATGAAGGCAAGTGAAGTTTTAGACAATTTAAAAAGAAGATTTCCCAATGAGCCAGAATACCATCAAGCGGTTTCAGAAGTATTAGGAACAATTGAAGATGCTTATAATGAACATCCTGAATTTGAAAAAAGTAATTTAATCGAACGTCTTTGTATTCCTGATCGAATTTTCTCTTTCCGTGTTACTTGGATGGACGACAAAGGACAGATTCAAACCAACATGGGATACCGTATTCAGCATAACAATGCCATTGGTCCGTACAAAGGAGGTATTCGTTTTCACTCTTCAGTAAACCAATCTATTCTAAAATTTTTGGCTTTCGAACAAACATTTAAAAACTCACTAACCACATTACCAATGGGAGGTGGTAAAGGCGGTTCTGATTTCAGCCCTCGTGGTAAATCTAATGCAGAAATCATGCGTTTCTGTCAAGCTTTTATATTGGAATTGTGGCGCCATATCGGTCCAGATACAGACGTTCCAGCAGGTGATATTGGTGTTGGAGGACGTGAAGTAGCTTATATGTATGGTATGTATAAGAAATTAGCTCGTGAAAACACTGGTACTTTCACAGGAAAAGGTCTTGAATTTGGAGGTTCATTAGTTCGTCCAGAAGCAACTGGATATGGAAACGTTTATTTCCTATTACAGATGTTAAAGACAAAAGGCATTGACATTAAAGGGAAAACAGTTTGTGTTTCAGGTTCTGGTAATGTAGCTCAATACACAGTAGAAAAACTTATCAGTTTAGGTGCAAAAGTCGTTACCATGTCAGATTCTGATGGTTATATTTATGATCCAGACGGTATTGATCGCGCAAAATTAGATTACATCATGGAATTAAAGAATCTATATCGTGGTCGTATTCGTGAATATGCAGAAGAATATGGCTGTAAATATGTAGCAGGAGCTCGTCCTTGGGGTGAAAAATGCGACATTGCAATGCCAAGTGCTACTCAAAATGAAATCAATGGCGAAGATGCTCAAAAGTTGTTAGCAAATGGTTGTTTCGCTGTTTCAGAAGGAGCAAACATGCCTTCTACCCCTGAAGCAATTGAAGCATTCCTTAACGCTAAGATCTTATATGCTCCGGGAAAGGCAGCAAATGCAGGTGGAGTATCCGTCTCAGGTTTGGAAATGACACAAAATGCACAAAAATTAAGTTGGAGTAGCGAAGAAGTAGACCAAAAGTTACAAAGTATCATGGAAAATATCCATGGTCAATGTGTAAAATATGGAAAACAAGAAGATGGCTATGTTAACTATGTGAAAGGTGCAAATGTGGCAGGTTTCATGAAAGTAGCAAAAGCTATGATGGCACAAGGTATTCTCTAAACAAAGAACAAAAGTTACTATAAATAGGGATTCAACATTACAATCTTTAGCGGATATACTTATTTTTTGTATATCCGCTTTTTTATTTAATTACCATTTGCTAACTATCAACAAATTCTTATCTTAGTACCGAAATTTTAATAACATGATTACTGAACAATTAAAACAGCTATATCAAACATATACTGGCTCACAAGCTATAGATATAACAGAGTTATCTTCATCTGGATCCAATCGTCGATATTTCAGATTATCAGGTCCTATTTCTTTAATTGGGGTAAGTGGAACATCTATAGAAGAAAATCAGGCATTCCTCTACATGGCCAAACATTTTAAAGAAAAAGGACTTCCTGTTCCAGAGGTTTATATTACCTCAGAAAATCAAGCGCTTTATTTACAAGAAGATTTAGGAGACACTTTACTTTTCAATGCCATTGAAAAAGGGCGTAAAAGCTGTTTTTTCGATGAAACAGAAAGAAGTTTGTTAAAAAAAACAATTACACTTTTACCTACTATCCAATTCAAAGGAGCTGAGGATTTCAATTTTAATCAATGTTATCCACAACCCGAATTTAATATTCGGTCTATTCTTTGGGATTTAAATTACTTCAAATATTGCTTTCTGAAAGCAACCGGCATGGAATTTCAAGAGAACAAATTGGAAGATGATTTCCAAAAGATGAGTGAAGTTTTGTTACAAGATAGTACTCCGACATTCATGTATAGAGATTTCCAATCTCGTAATGTAATGATTAAAGATAATAAACCTTGGTTTATCGACTTCCAAGGAGGACGAAAAGGACCTATCTATTATGATGTTGCCTCTTTTCTCTGGCAAGCAAAAGCAAAATATCCCGAAGAACTTCGCCAAGAATTAATTACCGATTATTTAGCGGCATTATGTCAATACACCCCTATAGACGAGACACACTTTTTTCATCAGCTACGTCATTTTGTTCTTTTTAGAACCTTACAAGTATTAGGTGCTTATGGTTTTCGAGGATATTTTGAAAAAAAGCCTCACTTTATGCAAAGTGTTCCTTTTGCGATTGATAATCTCCGCCAACTTCTAAAAGAAGACTATCCTGAATATCCTTATTTATGTAAAGTATTACATGAACTGACTAATCTATCTCAATTCTATGATGATATACAGAAGCATACTTTGAAAGTCAAAATCCTAAGTTTTGCTTATAAAAAAGGTATACCAAATGATCCAAGTGGGAATGGAGGCGGATTTGTTTTTGATTGCCGAGCAATTAATAATCCAGGTAAATACGAACGCTATAACCACTTTACAGGATTAGATGAACCTGTAATTCAATTTCTTGAAAAAGATGGAGAGATTACTAAATACTTAGAACATGCATACGAAATTGTTGATGCTTCTGTCAAACGATATATGGATAGAGGATTTACCAATCTAATGATCTGTTTCGGTTGTACCGGAGGTCAACATCGTTCTGTCTATTCTGCCCAACACATGGCAGAACACATTCATTCTAAATTCGGTGTTCAAGTTGAATTATTACACCGAGAACAAAACATTGAACAACTTTTTAACGCAAGATTATGAAAGCTATGATTTTTGCAGCCGGATTAGGGACACGCCTTAAACCGCTAACAGACAATACTCCCAAAGCACTACTTCCTATTAACGGGAAACCTATGCTTGAACATGTCATCCTTAAATTAAAGAATGCGGGATTTGATCAAATTGCAATCAATATCCATCATCTGGGAGATCAGATTATTGATTTCTTAGCGGCTAATAACGACTTTGGGATCCAAATTTACATCTCCGATGAAAGAGATTACCTTCTTGATACAGGTGGTGGAATCAAACATGCAGCTCCCTTCCTACAAGGAGATGAACCTTTCTTAATTCATAACGTAGATATTATATCTAACATTGATTTGCGTGCTCTTTATAATCACCATTTAGAGACCAATCCACTGGCAACATTATTAGTTAGCAAGCGTAAAACATCTCGTTATCTACTTTTCAATAAAGAGAATAAACTTTGTGGTTGGCGAAATAGAGAAACAGGTGAAGTAAAATCCTTTTATCCATATTTCGATCCTAACCAATATAATGAATATGCATTCAGTGGCATACATGTTTTGTCTCCTAAGATATTTGATTGGATGGAAGAATGGACCGGTAAATATTCCATCATTAACTTTTACCTATCCATTTGTGCAAAAACAGATATTCATGCTTATGCCGACGAAAATCAACATCTAATAGATATAGGTAAACCTGACACTTTAGCCATTGCAGAAAAATGGCTTACAGGAGAACTCTAAAAACAAATTCAAACAAAAGGAGCTTTTGGTAAATATATCAAAAGCTCCTTTTTTCATCTTTATCTTCTATCTTCTAATTTTCAGGTTTCAACACAACTCCTAAACTTCTTTTCCCGTCCATTTTAATTATAATTGGTTTATCAAAATGGACATGACGAATATACTCAGTCTCCTCTACAGCCGGCAAAGAATTTAAATACTCTTCATCAAACCAGCCATCTCCTTTAAAAGGATTTATTGTAAAATAGCCAACACCAAAAGAGGTCAAATTCTGAAAGAAATGAGTTCCTTGACTTGGATCTACTCTATAATTTTCTAATCCACATTCGACGATCACACGAGCATTACTAATATGAGGCCATTTAACAGGTATTCCCAACCAAGAATCACTACTACCCCAACGTCCAGGACCAACTAAGACATAACTTTTTTCTTGACCTGTAAATTGCCGATTCATCTTTTCTATCTCATAGGCAATAAGTTGATTATTAGAAGAGCTGAAAGCACCTGTCTTCACATAAATAATATCCTGTACATCATTTACCAATCCATGTCCCAAAACACTGGTTGAAGACAACAAAGTATCTGTTTGTTCAACTAACGTCAAATCCTCCTCCATCACCTCTTTATTATCCACTATTGGACGAATTTGTAATATGTAGAATGTAGCTTGGCTTGGATCTTTAGGATCAATATTCATCGCAAATTCAATCTCAACCGGACGTCCCATCTCCGTTTGTCCAACACTTAATATCTGTGTAAGTGTATCTGCCAAAGGGAAAACATCATGTTGGAGGATATTTACAAAAGACAAAATTTTACGTCCTCCGGGGTAATATCCATCACGAATAATCTGGTCATAAGGATCATACGTAGATACAATATATTTCAAAGCCCCATCCGCATCTGCATCTTTTAAATTCAAACGAAGTAAATTAAAAGAATCATCTACCGAGAACTGCTCCGTCATATTCTTAAGATCCAAAGCATAATAACGAGTCTGCGTCTCACGAAGCGCAAAATCCATAGTACTCATTTGTAAAATATTGTGCGGATGTCGAGGAGAGAATCGTAAAGTCTGTCCCCCATCTACAATGTATTTACCCAAACCTAAAGCAATATTAGCAATGCCATCCTCAGCTTTTTCATTCCCAATGGGATAAAAATTCAAGGAGCGTGCGACTCCAGATAATGTAGGATAAAAATGATCATTATAGCGATTACCAGCTACCTCCTGCAAAACAACAGCCATCTTCTCTTGATCAATCAAATTAGATGTTGCTGTCATATAAGCTTTACTATCTCGATAGAAAACTGAAGCATAAACAGCTTTAATCGCGTCACTCAAAACCCGAAGCATTTCATACTTATCTTCCAACTTAGGAATCATATAGGTTGAATAAATTCCTGCAAAAGGTTGATAATGGGAATCCTCCAATAAACTAGAAGAACGAACTGCAATCGGTCCTTTTACAACTTCAAAGAAGGCCATCAAGTCTTCAATTAAACGAGTCGGAAGACTCGCTCGTAAAAAATATTTCAAAATAGCCTCATCCTCAATATCACTTAAAGCCACCGGATATAATTCATTCGTTTCCATAAACTCATCAAAAATATCCGTACATATAACAACGGTCTTTGGTATCGTCACGACAAAATTCTCATGTTCAAATTTCGGATAGCGTTTTACCATTGAACCGATAAAAGCCAAACCTCTACCTTTTCCTCCTAAAGAGCCATCTCCAATACGAGCGAAGTTACTATATTCATCAAAACGCTCTTTTTGATAAACAGCTACGACACCAGAGTTCTTCATCCGACGATACTGAACAATCAAATCGAATATCAACTGACGAGCCTCATCCATATTTTTATAATCACTCACATCAACTCGTTTTAAAACCTCTGCCGGTGGAAACATCGCACGAGAATAGAAGAAACGAGAAAAATGATTTCGACTTAAATGATACACCAAAGAATCATCAGGGATCTGAAATACCTTCTTTTGTAAATCCTTTAAATCACGAATACGCATAATCTCCTCTTTCGTCTGTGGATTTAGAATTACAAAGTCACCAAATCCAAAACGTTGCATAATCTTCTTCCGCAAATCTTGTGGATAACTTTTAGAATTCTTATCAATAAAAGAGGCTCCTAATTCTTTCGCATAAACCCTATTACTTGCTTCTGAAGACTCAAGTACAAAAGGAATAATCATTCCTGTCTTGCGTACATATCGTCCAAACTTATAACCTGCATAAGGATCTTTCACTCCATCATGCATAAAACTCATATCCGAAATAATACCTAAGATATTATCACGATATTGATCAAAAATACGGACAGCCTCTTCATAGGTTCGAGCTAATTTAATTTTCGGACGTCCACGCATACGAAGTGTACGTTGATGATCATTCAGTGCCTCTTTTGCAAACATCTGACTTTGCTCTAATACAAACCGATACAAATGAGGTAATGCAGAAGAATAAAAACGAACCGAATCCTCAACTAACAATATAATCTGTACTCCTACACTTGCCGTATCATCCGGTACATTCATTTTGTCTTCAATCAGCTTAATAATAGCAAGTAATAACTCTGAGTTACCCAACCAACTGAAAACATAATCAATCGCACTTAAATCTTCATTTGCTATTCGTTTAGAGACCTCTTTGGAAAAAGGAGTTAAGACGACAATCGGAATATTAGGATAGTGTACTTTAATTTCTGTAGCCGCAGCAAAAATATCCCGATTATCCATATTCGGCATACAAATAATCAATTCAAAGTTACGGTTTTTCAACTCAGCAAGAGCTTCCTCTTCTGTCGTAACTTGAGTAAAACGAGGAGGATAACGAAGGCTAAGAGAAGTATATTCATTAAATATCTGTTCATCTACACGCCCATCATCTTCCAACATAAAAGCATCATATTTTGTAGCAATAAGCAATACATTATAAATACGCTTATTCATTAGATTGGCAAACGATGTGTCCTTAAACACAAGGTTCTTAAAATCCGGTATTCCACTCATGATAATTTCATTAATTAACAACCCTCAAATGTAAGGAAAAAAACAATTCATCATACAGAAAGTCCATATTAATCATTATGTAAGCAAAACCACCTTTTATCCAATCAAAGTCACACCTCCCAATTAAACAACACTGCCTAAGAACATAAAAACAGTTATCAAAAAGTAAACAGAATATTTTGTCAGCTCCATAGATTCCCTACTTTTGCAATATTGATTGTTGTTCTGAAAAGAAATTTATACTATGAAGACCGAAGTTATTTTATCAGCACTGGAAGCAAAACATCCGGGTGAAAAGGAATATTTGCAAGCAGTTAAAGAAGTTCTTCTTTCTATTGAAGACGTGTACAACCAACATCCCGAGTTCGAAAAAGCAAAAATCATCGAACGGTTAGTCGAACCGGAACGAATCTTTATTTTCCGTGTACCTTGGGTAGATGATAAAGGAGAAATACAGGTAAACTTAGGTTACCGCGTACAATTTAATAACGCTATTGGACCATATAAAGGAGGTATTCGCTTCCATCCGTCAGTAAATCTTTCCATTCTTAAATTCTTAGGTTTCGAACAAACATTTAAGAACGCCTTAACCACATTACCAATGGGGGGAGGCAAAGGAGGATCAGATTTCGCACCTCGAGGCAAAAGTGATGCTGAAATCATGCGTTTCTGTCAAGCATTCATTCTTGAATTATGGAGAAACTTAGGTCCGGATCGTGATGTTCCCGCTGGTGATATAGGTGTCGGAGGTCGCGAAGTTGGATACATGTACGGTATGTACAAGAAATTAGCACGCGAAAACACTGGTACATTTACCGGCAAAGGTATGGAATTTGGAGGATCAATTTTACGTCCTGAGGCAACTGGTTATGGTGCTTTGTATTTCGTTCATCAAATGTTAGAAACACACGGTATTGATATCAAAGGAAAGACAGTTGCCATCTCCGGCTTTGGAAATGTAGCATGGGGAGCTGCAAAAAAGGCAACAGAATTAGGAGCTAAGGTTGTTACAATTTCAGGACCTGATGGTTACGTATATGATCCTGACGGAATAGCAGGTGAAAAGATTGAATATATGTTGGAATTACGTAGTTCAGGTAACGACATCGTAGCTCCTTACGTAGAAGAATTCCCTACTGCTACGTTCTATCCCGGTAAGAAACCGTGGGAACAAAAAGTAGATATAGCTCTTCCTTGCGCAACACAAAATGAATTAGATGCAGAAGATGCACGTATGTTGATTGAAAACAAAACACTTTGTGTAGCAGAAGTTTCCAATATGGGTTGTACCGCAGAAGCTGTTGATTTATTCATCGAACATAAACAACTCTTTGCACCGGGTAAAGCGGTAAATGCAGGCGGTGTGGCTACTTCAGGATTAGAAATGACTCAAAATGCTATGCATATTTCTTGGACAGCAACCGAAGTGGATGACAGACTACACCAGATTATGAGTGCAATCCATCAACAATGTGTTGAACATGGTCAAGAAGGAGAATACATCAACTATGTAAAAGGAGCAAACATAGCCGGCTTCATGAAAGTAGCAAAGGCAATGATGGCACAGGGAATTGTATAATTAAATCTCACCTTATTATAAGTTTTTATTTTTCTGGGCAAGAAGAAAATTTTTCTTGCCCAGAAAAATAAAAAAACATTATCAAGAAAATTATTCCTCTCTCACCGGTTTCAGTCCCATCTTTACGGCACGTTGCAGCATGAATGCACGGGCAGCTTCATGGTCATTTGGGATGACTCCGTCCAAGATGGCATTCTTTATGGCCTCTTTTAAGACGCCTACGGGTTGCGAAGGTGGTAAACCGAAGGTCTCCATAATCTCTTCTCCGGTTACAGGAGGCTGGAAGTTACGAACTCGATCTTTCTCCTCTATCTCTGCCAACTTCCCTCGTACTTTCTGGAAGTTTGCCAAAAAGCGGCGTACCTTCTCCGGGTTCTTGCTGGTAATGTCGGCTTCGCAGAGCTTCATTAAGTCCTCTATATCATCTCCGGCGTCAAACAATAGGCGACGAATGGCGGAATCTGTTACCTCATCATCCGATAAAACAATCGGACGCATGTGCAGATTTACCATCTTCTGTACATACTTCATTTTCTCATTCATCGGTAACTTCATCTTACGAAAGATACCGGGAACCATCTTCTCTCCTATGAAATTATGATTATGAAACGTCCAACCTAAGCGAGAATCAAACCGCTTTGTCGCCGGTTTGGCTATATCATGGAAAAGCGCACTCCAACGAAGCCACAAATTATCCGTCGTTTTACTCAACCGATCCAGTACCATTAAGGTATGAGCAAAGTTGTCTTTATGCCCTATACCCTCCTTTGTTTCAATCCCCTTCAGTGCATGTAGTTCCGGAAATATTAAAGCCAATAGCCCACAACGGTCTAACAAATCAAAACCGATAGAGGGTTTAGGCGAAAGAACAATCTTATTGAGTTCATCCACAATACGCTCTTTCGAGATGATAGCAATCCGCTCTTTGTTTCGTTCTATCGCGTCAAACGTCTCCGGATCAATAAAGAATCCCAACTGAGTAGCAAAACGAATGGCACGCATCATGCGTAACGGGTCGTCACTAAAGGTAATATCCGGATCCAAAGGTGTACGAATCAACAGGTCATCCATATCATCTAATCCACCAAAAGGGTCGACTAATTCCCCATAACGTTCCTTATTCAGGCACAAAGCCAGTGCATTAATGGTAAAGTCACGCCGATTTTGATCATCTTCAAGCGAACCATCTTCCACAATAGGTTTCCGACTGTCATGCGTATATGACTCTTTGCGAGCACCGACAAACTCTAATTCCAGATCGCCGGCCTTCACTTGTGCCGTCCCAAAATTCTTAAAGATAGATAAATAGGCTCCGCGTCCTAACTTCTTTGCCACTGCTTTTGCCAACCCAATACCGCTGCCCACAGCGACAACATCTATATCTTTCGAAGGGCGACACAAAAATATATCTCGCACATAACCTCCTATGACATAGGCCTCAACACCTAATTCGTCCGCCGCTTCCGAGATTAAATGAAACGGTTTTGCCGAAATATGTTTTAAAATTTCTTCCTGTTCTATATACATTATTATATGTACTTTCTACCTATAAACAAGCTGCAAAGATAATAAATAAAACAGATTCATCTTTCTTTCAGTTTTTATGCCTACTTTTGAAACGGATTAAGAACAAAAAAAATAGACAATGAAAAAGTCAGTATTCTGTATAGCTTTAGCAACTTTTACCCTCGTTGGATGTAATAATAATGAGAAATTGGCACAAGCACGTTTAGACAACGCCAGAAGTATGTATGAACGTAGTGAATATTTTGCGGCCAAAAGTGAAATAGACAGTATCCGTATTCTATATCCTAAAGAGTTTAAAATCATCCGAGAAGGGCTTACTCTCATGCGCCAAGTAGAGCAGAAAGAGGCAGAACGTAACTTAGCTTTCTGCGACAGTCTGCTGCCTATCAAGCAACAAGAGTTAGAGGTTTTGAAGAAAAACTTCAATCTCGAAAAAGATTCTGCCTATAATGAGATCGGGACTTACGTCTCTAAACAACAAACAATTGAAAAGAATATTCAACGATGTTATATTCGTTCCGGTGTTAATGAGAAGGGAGAAATGTATTTAGCCAGCGTCTATTTTGGCGGAAAGCCTATCAATCATACCGGTATTAAGCTGACTACCAAAGAGGATCTTTTCGCCGAAACTCCGGCAATTCCTTATGATGGCGGATTAAACTACCATTTTAAAGACATGGGAAACACGACTGAAGTCGTGACTTATCACGGTATAAAATGCGAGGACGCAGTGAATCTCATCTACAACAATCAGAAAGAGCGTATTCGTGTCGAATATACGGGTGGCAAACCGTATGTTCTTTACATCGCAGACGCCGATAAAAAAGCAATTGTAGCGACGTATGAATTGGCAGTTGTTCTCAGTGACATCGAAAAGTTAACCAAAGAAAAAGAGAAATCTATCAAGAAGTTGGCTTATTTAGAAAAGAAGTTGAACGGAGAAGAGTAAAGGAAATGACTATTCACAATAAGTAATTATGAGATCTGCAGAGATTTCTAATTTCGAAAATGCGAATAATTTCTTTCCTAAATCTTTCAGTGACGCTCCAATATGATATACTTCTTTTCCGTCAATAATTATAAAACGATCATGACAATTACGAAATGCTTTTATACTTATTGGCGGATATTGGTTATTATGACGATTCAAATCTAATTGTAATTGTGCCGTAATCCGTGCTGTATAAATCGAAGCGAACACTCCTTTACTACGTTTACTCAACATAAGTAAAACTGATTCATCTACATAATTATCAATAAGAACAATTGACTTTTTAGCTGACTTAATTAAATCCGTCGCAAATTTATAAGCATCAAAAATCTGCCCATCATAAAAAATTCCCTCAACAGGAGGCAATGAAGTACGAACAAAAAAATCGACCTTCTCTGTCAGTTTCTTTATTTGACAGTCATGTTCATTCAATCTTTGTTCTATTTGTTTATGATAAGAATCAATAATATATCCCCTCAACATGTACTCTTTTAGCACTTTGCTTGCCCATTGTCTAAACTGAATACCTCGTTTACTTTTTACACGATAACCAACAGAAATAATAACATCCAAATTATAATAATCAACCTTATATACCTTTCCATCAGAGGCAGTGTAGGCAAATTTTGCCCAAACTGAATCTTTTATTAACTCTTCTTCTTTGAAAATATTTCGGATATGCTTACCTATTACACTTATATCACGTCCAAATAATAGCGACATTTCTTCAATTGACAACCAAACTGTTTCACTTTCTATACGGACTTCCAACTTTACAATTTCATCTGGTTGATATAATATAAATTCCCCTTGCTGATTCATAATTTAAAGTTTTAGTTTTGGTTACAAAAATAGCATAAATACATAAAACAAAGAAAAGAAACAACAGATTTTACCCCTTTCCTTCCTCTTCAAAAAAAGTCTAAACTTTTTCGGAAGAAAGTCCAGACTTTTTGGAAAAAATGTTTAGACTTTTTTCGGAAAAAGTTTAGACTTTTTTTCACCTATTCTTTAGTTGTTTTTTATGATTACAAAAGATGATTTATTATTTCTTTCTATACTTCTGTCCTAAGAAAACTCCGCATTGGCAGATTAGAAACACAACTAAAGCCATAATAAGCTCCTGTTTCTCCAAAAACAAGCTACCGACTAAAAGGATAAAGATAATCCCGTTAATGGTCAAGATTCCTATTTTCTTCACATCGTTTTTCATAGCAATGACTTCAAAAGTTGTTATACAAACAAAGGTAATTCTTATTGGTAGAAAACCAATAAGAATTACCTTTAATATAAGAAATCTTTATACTTATAAAGAGACTTCCTTCAAGATCTGTTCGGTTGCTCCTGCATTTCCACTGACAAAGTTTCCTGCGCTTTTTCCGGCAGTGGCTAATGTTTGCTGATTTGTCAGCAGTTCATCCATCTTATCTGTAAACTCCTCTTTCGAAGAAATAGAAAAACCACCTCCTACTTTTATTAAGTCTCGTGCCTCTTTAAACTTTTGGTAACGTGGACCAAAAAGAACTGGTATGCCATATACCGCAGCTTCCAACGTATTATGAATGCCTGCTCCGAAGCCTCCACCGATATAAGCGATCGTCCCATATCGGTAAATTGAAGAGAGCATACCGAAACTATCTACAATCAAACAATCCTTTCCTTCCAACAAATGGTTATCCTGTAAGACTTCAGAAAGGCGGACTGAAGGACGCTTTAATAGAGACTCTATGTAGGTCAAATGCTCTTGATGAATCTCATGAGGTGCAATAATCAGTTTCAATTCCGGATGTTTATTGAAATAAGGAATGAAAATATCTTCGTCTTGAGGCCAAGAACTTCCGGCAATTAATGTCTGTACTTGCTCTCCTTTTTCATTCTTTACAAAACGTTCTACGTTCGGTAATTCACGAGCTTGACGGCAAATATCCAGCACACGATCAAAACGAGTATCGCCACAAACCGTTACATTTCGAATATTAAATTCAGCCAATAGCTCCTTAGAGCGTTCGTCTTGTACAAAAAGATGGGTAAAGTTGTACAACATTTTTCTATACGGCGCACCGAACCATTGGAAGAATAATTGATCCGGACGGAAGATTGCGGAGATGATATATACCGGAATTCCTCGTTTTTTTAACTCATGTAGATAATTTCCCCAGAACTCATATTTGATGAAAACCGCCATCACCGGATGGGCCAATCTCAAAAACTTCTTTACGCGGAAAGGGGTATCAAACGGTAAATAGCAGATGACGTCTGCCCCATTATAATTCTTTCGCACCTCATATCCGGAAGGAGAAAAGAAGGTTAATAAGATTTTATAGTCGGGATGTTCTTGCTTTATCTTTTCCATCATGGGACGACCCTGTTCAAATTCTCCCAAGGAAGAGGCATGAAACCAAATGTATTTAGCGTTCCGGTCAATCTTTTCGCGTAGTATTCGATTCGTTTTCCATTGTCCCCAACGCATTAAACGGGCCTTTCTATGGAAAGGAGAAATTAAAGCAACAATAAAAGCATAGAAATGTATAAGAATGCTGTACATAACTAATCTATTGAGAGGAAATAAAAAAGAATTGACAACTGACAAACGATTCTTAACGATTCATTGCCAATTGTCAATCTATTGTTATCTATTATTTAAGTATTTCAATCGCACGTTCAATACGACGAATAGATTCTTCTTTACCTAAAGCTTCTGTAATATCAAAGATATGCGGACCTTTTCCTTCACCAACCAGTGCCAAACGAGTTGCATTCATAATATTACCTAAGTGATAACCTTTACTTTCAATCCAGGCTTTCACTTCGTTTTCCGTACCTTCAATATCAAAAGGTTCACGAGTACGAAGAACTTCTATGAGTTCAGTCAGTTGTGCTGCGCTATCTTCTTTCCAACGTTTCTTACGAGTCTTTTCGTCATATTCAGTAGGAGCGACAAAGAAGAAAGAACAAAGTCCCCACAAATCTTTAATAAAGGTAGCACGATCTTTCATCATAGCCACGACCTTTTCCACATAAGCCGGGTCTGCTTTCACTCCGTTGCTTTCTAAAATCGGCATAAAAAGTTCAGCAGCTTTCTTGTTGTCCATCATTTGAATGTAATGATGGTTGAACCATTTGCCCTTTTCAAAGTCAAACTTCGCGCCGCTCTTGCTACAACGACTTAAATCAAAGCACTTAATTAGCTCATCCATGCTCATCACTTCCTGGTCATTACCCGGATTCCAACCCAATAAAGCTAAGAAGTTTACTACCGCTTCCGGCAAATAACCGCTTTCACGATAACCGGAAGATACCTCTCCGCTCTTCGGATCATGCCATTCCAATGGGAAAACAGGGAAACCTAAGCGATCGCCATCGCGCTTACTTAACTTACCATTTCCTTCCGGTTTCAACAATAAAGCCAAATGAGCAAACTGAGGCATGGTGTCTGCCCAACCGAAATAACGGTACAGCAACACATGAAGCGGGGCACTTGGCAACCACTCTTCGCCACGAATAACGTGTGTTACTTCCATCAAATGGTCATCAACAATGTTTGCTAAATGATAAGTAGGCAACTGGTCTGCAGACTTATATAATACTTTATCATCCAAGATAGAGGAGTTGATCACAACTTCTCCGCGGATTAAGTCGTTTACATGAATATCTTCGTTCGGCTCAATCTTCACACGTACTACATATTGTTTTCCCTCCTCAATCAAAGTATTAACCTCTTCGGCTGAAAGAGTCAAGGAGTTACGCATTTGTAAACGTGTAGAAGCGTCGTATTGGAAGTTAGGTATTTCTTTACGTTTAGCGTCAAGCTCTTCGGGAGTATCAAATGCGATATACGCACATCCGGCATTTAATAACTGATCTACATATTTCTTATAAATGTCCCGACGTTCACTTTGACGGTAAGGACCATAATTTCCGCCAAAACTTACTCCTTCGTCAAACTTGATTCCTAACCAAGTAAGCGCTTCAATAATATAATCTTCTGCTCCAGGAACAAAACGTTGCGAATCCGTATCTTCAATACGAAGTATCAGATCACCACCATTCTGCTTAGCAAATAAATAATTGTATAAGGCAGTACGTACACCACCAATATGCAATGCCCCTGTGGGACTTGGGGCAAACCGAACTCTTACTTTCCTTTGAGTCATAATTCTTCTATTCAATAATAATGCGGCAAAAGTAGCCCTTTTTTTTCTCTTAGTAAACTTTTTTATGTACATTTCGCCAGTCAATAGAAAAGTGTTTTGGGAAGATCCCTACAAAAGCGATTCATTAAGATTTAAAATTGTATAGTCATGAAGAAGAAAAATTATAGCATACATCCCAGTGTATATTTCATTATCACTGCTTTACTCATTGCTTATTTCTTCCCTCGGGAGGGAAAATTTCGGTATCAGTTCTACGAAGGAAAACCTTGGCGATACGGATTATTAACAGCTCCCAGTGATTTTCCTATTTACAAGACAGAGGCAGAAGTGCAAGCTGAACGGGATAGTGCGCTGACTAAGTTTGAACCTTATTACCGTTTAGACGCGACTGTCGAATCACTTGAAATTGACAAATTGAGAAATGACTATCGCGAAAAGCTTAAAAACCGAGCGACTTCAGCTTATATGCAGTATATAGAGAGCAGTCTACAGAAGCTCTATCGAAGTGGAATTGTTTCTACTCAAGACATGGAAGCTCTCAAAAAGGATAAATATCCTCAAATCAATTTGCTTGAAAACAACATCGCTCATCCTCATCATAGCAGTGACTTGTTTACTGTAAGGACGGCTTATGAATTTATTATCGACAACTGTCCTGCCCACCTTAAGAAACCGATTCTACAATCATGCGACATCAATAACTATCTGACTGAGAACGTTTCTTACGACCAAGCCATGTCAGAGAAAGTTAAAGAGGATATTTTAAACAGTGTCCCGCTGGCCAATGGTATGGTACAAGCGGGAGAACGTATTGTGGATCGAGGAGAGATTATAGACAACCATACGTATAATGTACTGCGTTCTCTCAAGATTGTACATGAAACTAAGTCAGGGGGAACCCAACGACAGAATATTATTTTAGGAGGTCAATTTGTCTTAGTCTTCGGGCTTATCTTTTGTCTTTGGTTATATCTGTGGTCTTTCCGACCCAAAATCTTGCATAATCGGAAGAGTGCCCTGTTTTTGATTCTTTGTGTTCTCGTCAGTTGTATATTGACAGAACTCTGTGCTACTTATAGTTTGTTCAATGTTTACATCTTACCGTTCGCCATTGTACCGATTGTTATCCGTACTTTCTTTGATTCTCGAACGGCATTATTCACTCATATAGTCATAGCTCTTATCTGTTCGTTAATGGTACCATTTCCTCATGAGTTTCTACTTTTGCAGATTGTGGCCGGTATGGTTGTAACGTTCAGTTTGAAAGATTTATATGAACGTTCTCAACTCTTCCGTTGTGCGTTCCTGATTTTTATGTCTTACACCTTGTGTTACATCAGTCTTGTCATTTATCAAGAAGCAGATTTCAAGAAGATTAATTGGTTGATGACGCTTTATTTCGGTATCAATTTCATCCTATTGATGTTCACCTATATCTTAGTTTATATGTTAGAGAAAGCCTTTGGCTATGTATCCAGCATTACATTGGTCGAACTTTCCAATATCAATACGCCTTTATTGAAGAAGCTTTCAGAGACCTCTCCGGGTACGTTCCAGCATTCATTGCAAGTCTCTATCTTAGCTTCGGGAGCAGCATCCGCAGTAGGTGCGAATACACAATTGGTACGTACCGGTGCAATGTATCATGACATTGGGAAAATGGCTAATCCGGCTTTCTTTACCGAAAACCAAGGAAGCGTTAATCCTCACAATCAGTTGAGCTACGATCAAAGTGCACAAATCATTATTAATCACGTACACGACGGAGTCAAGATTGCCGAGAAGGCCATGCTACCAACAGCTATTATCGACTTTATCCGTACCCATCATGGACGGGGAAAAGCAAAATATTTCTACTTCTCTTTCAAAAATCAATTCCCAGACAAAGAGATAGACGAAGAGCTATTTACCTATCCGGGGCCTAATCCTTTTTCTAAAGAGACGGCGATCTTAATGATGGCAGACGCAGTAGAAGCTGCGTCACGAAGCTTAAAAGAGCATACGGAAGAAAGTATCCGCCAGCTTGTCGAAAAGATTGTTGAGGGACAAATCGCTGACGGATTAATGAAAAATACACCTTTGACATTCAAAGATGTAGAAACTATTAAGAGTGTCTTTGTTGAGAAACTAAAGATTATGTACCATACGCGAATCAGTTATCCCGATTTGAAGAAGTAATCGCCTCCAATAATCCGGCACAAGCGTCTTCCAACAAATCAAGGACTAACTCAAATCCATCTGCTCCACTATAATAGGGATCAGGTACATAATCGTATAATCTATTACGAGAGAACTCTGTCATTTGGTGAATTTTACGCATAGAAACCAAGTCTGGAGCCTTCTCTCGTAAATCTTCTATATTTCGATTATCCATCCCTATAATCAAATCAAAGTCGAAAAAGTCCTGTGTTTGTACCGGACGGGATATGGAATCCAATTTATATCCTCGCCGTGCAGCATGGGTACGCATACGAGGATCTGCCTGTTCCCCTTTATGATATCCTATAATTCCTGCAGAGTCAATAAAGAATTGCTCTTGTAAACCTGCGTCTTTTACTAACTTCTTCATTACAGCTTCTGCCGACGGAGAACGACAAATATTACCGAGACAGACAAAAAGGATTTTATACGTTTCTTTCATTGTTCTTTTCATTTTATTGATTATACAATTATATTCTTTTTTCTTTATACGGAAAAGTGTATTACCCGATAGGCATCGCTTTCCAATTCTCTAAGCATAACTTTCTCAACGGATAGGCATCAATTTTTCTTTTCATGCCTATACAGGATCAACATCATAATGAACGATTAATTGTTTGAAAGGCAGATAACGTTGCATTTCGGCATGCACTTTTTCCAAAATATCCCGAACAGGAGTAATTGCTGCTGCAATTTCTATTTTCAAAATAATCTTCCGAATATGAAGTGTCTGCACACGAGTTATAGGGGGAGTCACCGGACCTAATACTCGTTCTCCCAAACGTTTGCGTAAAGTCTCTGCATAAATTAGGGAAAGTTCTTGCAAAACAGAATCATTTCGACTACGCAAAACGATTACAATCAGCCGATAATAAGGAGGATAACGAAACATGCTTCGCTCGCTTAGTTGCATGCGCACCATCTCTTTATAGGCAAAACGTCCTACCATTTGAATCAAAGGATGTTCCGGTTGTGAAGTCTGTAGCACAACTGTTCCCCGCTTATCTCGGCGTCCTGCCCGTCCGCTGACTTGTACCATCAACTGAAATGCTCGCTCATGTGCCCGAAAATCAGGAAAGTTCATCAGGTTATCTGCATTCAGAATGCCGACAACACTCACATTGCCAAAGTCTAATCCTTTCGACAACATTTGAGTGCCAATTAATATCTGCGTCTTTCCCTTTTCAAAATCTGCAATGATTCGTTCATACGCAGTGCGAGTACGTGCCGTATCAAAGTCCAAACGTTCAATTTTCACATTCGGGAAAAGAGAAGCGATCTCTTCTTCAACTTTCTCTGTTCCGAAACCCATCGGTCGAAGTTCTGCACTTTGACAATCCGGACATTGATAAGGCAATTGGATTTTATAGCCACAATAATGACAAACCAATTCGTTTCTGGATTTATGGTAAGTCAAACTGACATCACAATTAACGCAATGCGGAACCCAGCCACAACTTTTACATTCTATTACCGGAGCAAAACCACGTCTATTCTGAAAAAGAATCGCTTGTTCTCCCTTTGCCAATGCCTTTTGTATTTTTTCCACTAACAGAGGTGAAAACAAAGTATCTTTCATTATTTTCTTTCGTTTCAACTCCTTAATATCAACAGAAAGAATTTCCGGCATTAAGCAATCTCCATAACGAGTCGTTAGTTCTACCAACCCATATTTTCCGGTAGTCGCATTGAAATAAGAATCAATAGAAGGTGTTGCAGAACCTAACAACGTTTTTGCACCATGCATATTCGCTAAAACCAAAGCTGCATTCCGAGCATGATAACGTGGCGCCGGTTCTTGTTGCTTATAAGTAGTTTCATGTTCCTCGTCTACAATGATTAATCCTAAATCCTTGAACGGTAAGAACAGGGAAGAGCGAACTCCTAAAACTAACATGGGTTCGCTACTATGCAACAAGCGGTTCCAAACTTCCACTCGTTCGTTATCCGAAAACTTGGAATGATAAACCAATAGTTTGTCACCGAAAAGTTTTGCTAATCTTTCCGTTATCTGAGTAGTTATAGCAATCTCAGGTAATAAATACAGGACTTGGCGTCCCTGCTTCAAAACATCTTCAATCAAATGAATATAAATCTCTGTCTTTCCACTGGAAGTAATGCCATGCAACAAACAGACCTCCTTTTCTCGAAAAACATCATGTATCTTCCAATAGGCTTTTTCCTGCGCAGGACTTAATGGATTGGGGGTTTGCAAACGACAGACAGGAACTTGTAAACGTCCGACCTCTTTTTCATAACTTTCCAAAACACCGCGTTTCAAAAGTCCATCCAAAATCGAAGGAGTAGAGCCACTACTTTCAAGTAATTCTTTCTTAGACAGCTCCCGAGATAGTACAGGATTTAAAGCATGACTCAAATCTAAAAAGGTAATCAACAAAAGTTCCTGTTTCTTTGCTCGCTTTAATTCGTCGAAGACAACATGAAGCCTCTCTTCATTTTTATAAGAATCCGCAAGGCGAATAAATGTTTGCATTTTCGGAGTAAAGCCTCGTTTCAACTCCTCACTAACCTCTACAACTCCTTTTGCCATCAATGAAGCAATGACGGGAACGACATTTCGTAATCCAGTCTTCTTTTCCAACTCAGAGACAGTCAGCTTTAAAACACCCGTAAAGGCATCCAATACCGTCTGTTCATTGGGGCGCAAAGGGACATTTGCCTCAAAATCCTCTTTATAAATTACAGCCGTTTCACTTTCCAATTTTAAACCGGAAGGAAGCGCTGCTTTATAAACATCCCCTAACTTACAAAGATAATAGGAGGAAATCCATTGCCAGAAACGAAGTTGTGGGCGACGAAGTATCGGAGTTGCGTCTAAAAGTGCATAGATATCTTTTGTCTCATACGTACTCTCCGGCTGACGTTCGTGTACCTCCATCACAATCGCTGTGTAATAACGTTTTTTCCCAAAATGAACAATCACACGACAACCTACCGTTACCATTGGCTCCAAGTCCTCAGGTATTCGGTACGTATAGCTATTCTCTAACGGAAGCGGTAATATGACATCTGCGAACTTCATTCTTTTTACTTTACAAGGATTGCTCTTTTAACGTCGCCAAAAATAACAAAAAAGGCCGGACTTATAAAGTCCAGCCTTTGTTTATCTCAGTATGTTTCTTTTCAACACTCTTAAAAAAGGATTGCGGCAGTAACTGACCATCCCCGATTCTTTGTTGTTAAATTATAATCCTCTGCGCTATAATTATCACTTAATCCCAGACAATAATTAAAACCAACTTGCAAATGCTTAACTAATTCCACGCCTGCTCCAAAATTTAGTCCGGCACTGAAACTTTTTGCCTTTACTTGTCCAACTATACTTTCCGGCACTTCCCAGAACTTATCTCCTCCAACCCGAAAACTGGCATAAGGGCCTGCTGCTAAATAAGCTTTTACCAAAGGAATCCCAAACTTCCATTTCAAATTCACTGGAATATCGATATAATCCGTTTTTACTTCAGTATTTTCAATATCCGACTTCACATCCATTCCTTTTTGAGAATAGAGAATTGCAGCGTCTATCCCTACTCCTACTAATGGGATTGTTGTTTCAAACATGGGTCCAATTTGGAAACCGGTTACATTGTCGGCTTTCAACAGATCAGAATTCAAATGAACAGAAGAGATATTCACTCCTCCCTTTATACCAAAACGCAGTTGAGACTTTGCGGGCAATACCACACAAATCATCAAGAATACTAATCCTATAAATTTCTTCATCTTATTTCCTTTATTAATCAATACGACATACAAATAAACAGACTTTTCTTTTTATAAACAAAAAAAGGCATTAAAGAGTTGTCCATTCATTGTTATAAATTATTCCCCTTTCGATAAAAATCGATCGTATCTTTGACAGAACCATGTATCAATAATAAATGATGAGCCTGCTCATAATCAATTCCTAATTCCTCTGCAATCATTCGGGTTCCTCTATCTATTAACTTCTGATTCGTCAATTGCATATTGACCATCCGGTTTCCTTTTATTCGTCCTAATTGAATCATAATTGAAGTTGAAATCATATTCAGGATCATTTTTTGTCCTGTGCCAGACTTCATACGGGAACTCCCTGTAATAAATTCAGGACCAACTATCATCTCAATGGCGACATCAGCTACCTGAGACATCGGAGAATCAGGATTACTGGATATAGAAGCTGTTAACAATCCATGAATACGAGCCTGACGCAAAGCCCCTATTACATAAGGAGTCGTACCGGAAGCTGCTATTCCAATCACTGTATCTAAATGATTTACATGATGTTTTTGCAGATCCAACCATCCCTGTTCCTCATCATCTTCTGCATTTTCTACTGGATTTCGAAGAGCTTTATCTCCGCCAGCGATTAATCCTATAACCCAAGTTGAAGGCATTCCAAACGTAGGAGGTATTTCTGAAGCGTCTAAAACTCCCAAACGACCGCTTGTCCCTGCACCTAAATAAAAGACTCTTCCTCCCTCTTTCATACGAGGAACGATTTGTAAAACCAGCTTTTCTATCTGGGGAATCGCTTTTTGAACAGCTAAGGCTACTTTTTGGTCTTCAGCATTAATAGCTTCTAATAATTCTCGAACAGACTTTTGTTCTAAATCGCTATAAAGGGAATCTTGCTCCGTTATCTTTATGAATGACATATTTCATTGTAATTATCGGGAAACAAAAATACAATAAATCAGTCAATCTGTCTCTATGAAGCAAGATTTCCCTTATAAAAATAGCTCTTTTTAAAGAGTAGTAAATTTCAAACAAACGGGCTTATTCCGATAAATCGTATTACCCGTATCTTTCAACAATCCACTTTTCTGGTCAATCTTAAATACATGAACTAAATGACTATCTCGGCAAGCACACAATAAGAACTTACCATTAGGAGTAATCACAAAGTTACGCGGATGAACTCCTGTCGGCTGATATCCTACCTTTGTTAATAATCCATTGGCTTGATTAATCGCAAAGATAGCAATACCATCTCCCTTCAACCGATTAGATGCATAAAGGAAACGACCGTCTGGAGAAACATGAATATCTGCACTACCGGCAGCCCGTAAGGAATCAGCCTCAATAAACTGAACAGGGGTTAAGTTACCGGCTTCATAATTTAAAACGGCAACTCTTCCGGAGAGTTCACTCAGTAAATACAACCATTTGCCATTCGGATGAAACTCCGCATGGCGAGGGCCTTCTCCTGTTGGCAAAGTAAAATAGGCAGGAGTACCCTCTTTCAGATGAAGTTTCTTGCCAGAAGAGACCAATTCATACTTATAAATACGGTCCGAACCTAAGTCATTGGCAAAAAGATACTGCTCATCCGGAGAGGTATAAATGCAATGTAAATGGGGTGCCTCCTGGCGAACAGAGCCTGAGGTTCCTCCTTCATAAACATATACTTTAGCCGGTTGCAAAGAACCATCTGCAGATAGAGGGAAAGTACTAATACTTCCCCCGTTATAATTGGCTGTCACCGCTAACCGTTGTTGTGAGTCTATCCATATATGACAAGGGGCACTACCCTCTGTCTTTTGTTCATTTAACAAAGAAAGTTCTCCTGTTTTTTTATCGAAGGTATAGGCACATACCTTTGCATGAGGTACGGCCGTTTCACTTACCGAATAAACAAGTTCTCCCTCTTTCCCAAAAGCTTGATAGGAGGGCTCCGCAATCCCTGTATATTCTTTCACTAAAGAAGCTGTTCCCTCATCTGTATCGAAACGATACAAACCGATTCCCGGATCCGTTGCTTCTGCATAAGAACCGATAAACAGATACAATTCATTTTTTTCCTGTGTCATACAAGAGGTAGAAAGCAGACCTAAGAGTCCAATGCATATATTTGTTAGCTTTGACATAGATTAACCAAGCAATAAACAATGATTACTTACCACATTTATTTCTCAACCAAGCATGACGTTCCTGTTGTTGCTCAGGATAAGTCCAATGGTGAGTTTCCAAATAAAGATGTAACTCCTTCTGTCCCGGTATTACATTGTAAGCAGAATACATAGAAGTAGGAGGACAGGTCATATCGTTATAGCCCCAACTATACCATCCCTGCACTTTAACACGTCGAGCAAAGTTTACTACATCAAAATAAGCCAAGGTCTCAACTTCGTTCACACCCGGTTTCTCATTACGGAAATAGTGTGGCCAACCACCTGCACGATTATGTAAATAACCGGTATGATCGCAAAGAGCTGGATACAACGCCGCCAAGAACTTAACACGAGAATCTAATGCCGCCGTCACAATAGATAAAGCACCGCCTTGACTTCCTCCCGTTACTCCTAATGTCTGACCATCAAACTCAGGTAAAGAATAGATGAAGTCAATAGCACGCACACAGCCTAAATAGACCCGTTTATAATAATGTCTATCTCTATCGTTCATATTGATACGATTATAAGAGGCCAATGCTCCATTTGACAAGTTAGAATAAGTTTCTTTAGGAAGGTCAAACGCAATACCATGAATACCTATCTGCAAAGTAATAATATCATCTCCTAAATCAAACGGCACGTGCGCATAAATACCGGCACCTGGGACTTGTAAAACAGCTGGGTATTTACCCGGTTTCTTCGGAACAATCAACATTCCATACACGCGTGAACCTCGACGTTCGTTCTGAAAGTTTACTTGATATACATTTTTAGTAGATGTACACTTCTCTGGTAATAATTCCATGATCGGGTCTAACGGTTGTTCATGTGCACTTTTTACTGCCTTTGACCAAAATTCATCAAAGTCTTTTGGGTCTGCGACTGTCGGTTGAATCTTATCCTCATCAATTGCAACAGTTGCCAACTCCTCATAAGTACGTCCATTTACTTTTGCTTTCACCTTACAACGTAAAAAACCAGGAACCTTCATAGAGGCTTTCAATGTCATTTTACCCTCTTTCAGTACAACATCTTTCTTTACTTCCGTTGGAAAATATTCCGGACCTAGCTCATAATCAACAACTACATTCTTCAACAAATTTCCATATTGAAGAACCTGTACGGTAAACTTTACCGGGTCATTCACACTATACTTCCAGTCGTCTCGGTCAGGAGAGACTATTACATGAACTAACTTCTGCGCAGGTTGTGCCAGCACAGATGTACTATTAGCGATACAAACCAAAAGTACACACAATAAAAACAAAGACTTTCTCATGATATAATAATTAAATGATCTTTTAGGCAAATATAACCGATGATTTCTATAGAGACAAGTCAAACGGCAATTTCATTTTCTCTTTCTCTTAAAATAGTCTTATTCAAAAGTTGACGTATGATAAGCAATCAGTCCTGCTAACGGACTTTGAGAAATAGTTCCTATGCGAATATTCAATGCCTTTACTACTGTTCTTAACAAGTCTTGATAATGCCAAGCGATTGAGCCAACCAAATGAACAGGATACTTTTCATACTCATATTGCATGACATTGCGAACAAAGAAACTATGGAAACATTCACTGACCAATTTATAGATAGTAGGTTCCTCTATATGTTTCAAAAGGAAAGGAGAAAAACTTGCTAAAAAACGATTAGGGAAGGGTTGCTTATAAACCTTATCTAATATTATAGCCGGAGTCAATTTATATTCTTCAAAAAATGCCTTTCGTAGCATATCGGGTAGTTGATTTTTTAAGACATCGCCAACCAACAATTTACCTAAAACTGCCCCACTTCCTTCATCTCCTAATATAAAACCTAACGGAGAAACTTGTTTGATAATCTCTTTTCCATCATATTGACAAGAGTTTTCTCCTGTACCTAAAATACAAGCAATCCCCGGTTGATATTGACATAACGAACGGACAGCTGCCCATAAATCACTTCGAATCTCAACCGAAACCGACAAGTATCGACATATTGCCCGCTCTACAATCGCATTCTTTTCAGGGAAAGCACAGCCTGCTCCATAAAAATAAACCTTACTAATCGCTGGTTGATAAGGTTGAATCATTGGGATTAAAGAGCTACCTATCTCCTTTGTAATCTCCTCTTCCGTCTGAAAAAAGGGATTTATACCTGCAGTCTTCACTTGAGAAACCACTTGCTTACCAGAAAGAACACACCAGTCTGTTTTAGTAGAACCACTATCCGCAATTAATATCATCTTTTTCATACACTCTTTTCTTTACCTTTTCTTCTTACCAAACTCCGGATCTATTTTTAGGAGAGCTGTCACCAATAACGTAACCAAACAACAACCCATTACCCACCAAAAAAAGTTTACATACCCCATTTGTTCTTGTAACCAACCAGCAGCCATACCTGGCAACATCAAACCTAATGCCATAAAAGCTGTACAAATTGCATAATGAGCTGTTTTATGTTCTCCATCTGAGTAATAGATTAAATACAACATATAGGCAGTAAAGCCAAACCCATACCCAAATTGCTCAACAAAGACACACGTATTGATAATCCACAAATTATCCGGCTGTACACTACTCAAATAGATAAACACAGCATCCGGCAAAGAAATAGCCAACGCCATTGGCCAAATCCATCTCTTTAAGCCCCCTGAAGAGGCAGCAATCCCCCCCAATATTCCTCCTAATGTCAGACCAATCGTACCAACTGTACCATAAACTAAGCCTATTTCAGCAGTAGAAAGTCCTAAACCTCCTACCTCTTTTGAATCCACTAAAAAAGGAGTAACTAACTTCGTTAATTGTGCTTCAGGGAAACGATAAAGAAGCATAAAGAGAATAGCAACTACAGCTTGTTTCTTTTTAAAGAATGAAATAAAAGTACCCAAAAACTCCTTTATGATAGTTTTAGGAGTTACAGCAGAAGAGGCTTTATCCTCCTTAGGTAAGGGGAGTACAAAACGATGATACAAAAACAAAGCAACAAACAAGCCGGCCAATATAAAGAAAGTAATAGACCAAGCCAGCGGAATATTTCCTGTGGTATCCTCTAAGAAGCCTGCAAACATTACCAACAGCCCTTGCCCCGCAATAATCGCTAACCGATAAAAGGTACTACGGATACCAACAAAGAAAGCTTGATCATGCGAATCTAATCCTAACATATAAAAACCATCGGCCGCTATGTCATGAGTTGCCGAACTAAATGCTAACAACCAAAACACCGCCAATGAGGCTTGAAAGAAAAAAGTCGTAGGAATTGTAAAAGCAATCCCTGCCAATCCTGCACCAATAAGTAACTGCATAGTTACTACCCACCATCGTTTCGTCTTCAACAAATCAACAAATGGGCTCCAAAAGGGCTTAATCACCCAAGGAAGATTCAACCAACTAGTGTAAAGAGCTATATCTGTATTAGAAATACCTAACCGTTTATACATCAAAACAGAGATAATCATTACAGCTACATACGGGATTCCTTGTGCAAAATACAAAGAAGGAACCCAAAACCAAGGGGAACGTTTATTAGACAAAGGCTTATCTGACATCATATCTTCTATGTGTTTTTCAATTTATGAATAATTTTAACCTGTTCTTCTTCTGTTATACTAACCTCCTGCCAAATCGTTTGCAAATCAGCAAGTGTTACCTTCTTAAAGTCCTTTTCCAATGGTAGAACAAACAATCCAGACATCTCTACCGTTGCCGGACTTACTAAGAGATTCGCTTCGCCTTCTGCATAATAACAAGAGGGACGCAATGCTTTTCGAGGGAATATTCCAACTACCCAGGAATCTTTTTCCATCCAAACGATCACATTCATCATTGGTTCATATTCCTCCGCCTTTACTTCCATTAATTTATACAAGCGTTCAAAAAGAAATATCGCTTCTTCTTTCTTTTTAGAAACCATAAAGAACATCCTCGGCAGTGCTTCAACCGAAGTATAAAGACGTGTATTTTTTTCTTCCCAAACCTGTGTTTTATTAATCCCACACCAGTCTTTAAAAAGAGGGAAACCTAAGTTATTTCCAGCTTGGAAGTGCATATGATCCGGAGCAGACGCCCCACACTTCGGTCCATTATAGAATAAAACAAACGAGGGAAGTACAACCGCCAACTCCAATAACGTATGGAAATAAGGTAGAATCTGCTGCCGTTCATGATGTCGCAAAGGTATCGTCAGATGTTCTTGAAAGATAGGATAAGGATTTACCAACACTTCAAAATCCTCATTATAAATAACACTTTTCTGCTCCTTAGGTCGATGACAAAAGAAACAGGGACGAGCTTGCAAAGAGGTCTTATCTACTTTTGCGGCTGAAGAACGTATTCGTTCCGGATTAAACTGTACTAATAACTCCCGACCTAAGTAGTTAAAAGCACGAGTTTGTACCTTTCCTAAAGCGGCATAATTCTCTCGTGCTACTTGCCAAGTCTGCTTCTGCTCTGCTAACAACTCCTTTATTTGTCGTTCAAAACTACTCATGACGTTTATTTAATGCGATTCGTGCCTGTAACTCCCATGTACGAATACGGTCTTTATAGGTATTATGTCCATTCATTTTTATGATATCCAAAGCGGCGTCAGAGTTATCTTCCCAGCGACGACACAAATAAAGGACATCATAAATACGCCCAATTTGCCACGTGCGAGAGATACGCAACCCTAAAGCATAATCCTCCCCATAACTGGTATTCGGCAAATTAATCCGTCGTAAAACTGGCGTATAGAAAGCACGAGGTGCACCCAAACCATTAATACGTAATGCATTATTCCGACCATTCTCCGGAGTCCATTCCCGATGATCTATAATACCGGGGGCTATCTCCTGCATTTGGAAGTTTGTCATCCGATAGGTTCCGACCACCATAGCACAATTCTGTTCATAAAAAGCCTGAACTATCTTTTGTAAAGTATCCGGTCCGCTATATACATCATCGCTATCCAACTGAACGACAAACTTACCACACTGTGCATGATGAACACCTTCATTCCAACAACCACCAATTCCTAAGTTTTTCCGTTCCGGTATCAGATGAATCACTCGCGAATCTTGTGTATATCTTTCTATTGCTTCAGATGTCCCATCTGTCGAATGATTATCAATGATTATCAGATTAAAAGGGAATGTCGTCTCTTGGGCTAACACCGAACGAATCGCGTCCTCAATCGTACGAATACGATTACGTACCGGTATTATCACCGAGGCTTCTACCGGAAACTCCTTATCTGAATCAAACGCAATCGGCTCAAATGTAGGAGTCAGATAACCGCCTATTCGTTTCAAATAAGCAGTGCAAGCCGATTCCATCTCTATCTGAACAGCCCGATTCCTTGGATTCACATAGTCGAACAGTTTCTCTCCGCTTTTACGAGTATCTAATTCAACCTCGGCATACAGATACTCATTTATATGTATTAACTCTGTCTGTTCCGAAACCCGCAAGCGTAAATCATACAATCCTGCATAACTATAATTTACATCCATCCGTGCTACGGCTTCCTGCAATACCTTCGTATCAAAGAAGAATACAGAACCAAAGTCAAAGTCATCCCGTAAACTTCCTTTCTGATAATCTATCACAGGAGCCGGTTTATACACACCTTCACTTACTTGATAGCGGTCTGCATACAATAATCCTGCCTGCGTATCCTCCGCTATTCGCTGCATACGTTCCAATGCAAACTGTCCCAACTCTAACGGTGTGTACTTTGTATAAAGCAATGTATAAGCAGTATCAGCATGAGAAGCAATTACTCGACAAGTCGAGGTACTATTCAACGAATCTACCGACAGTACTTCACAACCGGGAACAGACTCTACCTCCGGTCTCGTAGCCAACAAATAGATCTGTCGGACCAACTTACATTCCCTTAGCCCTTGCAAGGTCTGCTCAACCTGTTCTTGTGAGACGAATGGTATAAAACAGTTTATCATATTCATTATTTATTCAAGGTTATCACTCTTATCTATCAATCCTCCAACCTTTCTATTATAAAAGGCAGGAACAGCTTTGGGGGTATCCTCTACTGCAGTTCGCGTCTTTATACTTCTCACATTAGCTCCAGTTATACGTGAGATAGCTTCGCTCAGCAGTAACTCTTGGGTATCTCCGAAAGGTAACAACTCATTACCGATCACCAACTCATCAACTGGGACATCCGGTTCAAAGCCTCCCTCATAATCAGCTGTACGATCAGCATTATAAATACGGAATGTAATCGGGTGCAACAACCAATCGTAGTCATCCTTAGTTCCAAAAGTATTAGACCCGACTCGCTTACCAAGACTCTGTTCCCCTATGATTGTAATGTTACTACGCCCCATATAAGGAATTAAGCAGTTAATGACTGCCTCCGAAGCAGAAGCTGTTGTACTACCGATTAGCACATAAATGCGCTCTAAATCTAAGTTAGCATTTCCCAAATCCGTACTCTTCAAAAACTTTGTCTCCTTATTACTCTTCTCCTGCTTATCATTGTACTCCTGATAGCAAAAGGTCTTTCCCAATGCCTCTGCCGGAGCTAAGAAAGAGGTCATCAGCTGGGCTGAAGTAAGTAGTCCACCGGGATTATAACGTAAATCCAAAACAAACTCACTCACCTGCTCCGACTTAAAGTGAGCAAAGAGTTGCTTCATCTGTTCATCATACACCTCTGTCTCATCATTCGGTCCGGAGGTAAAACTATTATACATTAAATATCCAATCCGCTTTCCACCGATAGTATAAACAGAATCCTTCAAGAAAGGAGTATCTTCTACGGCCCGAGAGGCTGCGACAGAAATACTCTGCGTACGATAAAACGTCACCTTTTTCCCCTCTACCTTTGCTTCCGCCAACTGGAAAGTAGTCGCAGCTCCCTGTTGAAGAGCCGATAGATTTGAAATATTGGGCGTATCACTACCGACTGCAATCACCCAGTCCCCTCGTTTTAACCCTGCTTCGGCAGCCGGAGATCCCGGTAGGACATACAGTACCCATACATAGTAATTATTTCCAGACTTATATGTAGCAAATTCAAACCCATAAGAGTCTGAAGCAGAGATAGACTTTGTCGCCTCCTCTTTCTGTTCTATCGTGGAGAAAGGTAACCAATCATCCCCAAACTGTACTCCATCTTCATCCGACAAGAGTGTTTCAAAGAACTTATCCGGCGACTGCGAGAAGTTCAATCGATCCTTCTCCGGCATATCCTCATACCACAAATAGTAATTGCTCATCACCTTATAGATCCAATCATTCGTCCCCTCTTCGGACAGGTCTGCCACCTCATCATCATCACTTTTACAAGAAGAAAGCCCCAACAACAATCCTCCGATTCCTATCAAAGCGACCAATCTCCTCCATATAAACCACTGTTTCATCATATCTCTTTCGTTTTATCTATTCATAAATAATCGCTACAAATGTACACAAACCAATCGGTTCACTCTCATGTTACCCGTACAAATTCCCTATTGAACAAGACAAAAAAGGCGAGATACCCTAAAGTACCTCGCCTCTCCTTTATTCATAAAGTCACATCATTACATCTGTACCTTAAACGTCTGTTCACCGATACGAATGATATAAGCTTCCTTCGGTAGAGTAGTTTCGTAATCACCACCCGGTAAGTTGATGATTCGATAGATCTGACCACTGAAGGTAACAATGTATGCAGTCTGCGGTGTTGCAGTTTGGATGTGTAGGTTGCCATTTGTACCCCAAACCTTCACTGCGTCTGCTTTCACTTCTGCATTCGCTGTCGATGAGTTCGGTTCTATACCTACAATAGTGATTGTAAGATTTGAAGTGATATCATAAATCACATAAACACCATTTACAGTCGGAGTAATTTCCTTTCCATTAACAATAACCACCGGATCAGAATCGCTATAATCTTCATCCAACTTCAAAGTGAATGAGAAGTAATCTCCCTCTTCTACCTCGTAAGTTCCGGCTCCTGGGTTTGTTGTTACCCCTTCCACTACCGGCATAACCACACCATAAGTCACAACTGGCTCTGGCTCAGGTTCCGGTTCCGGTTCTGGTTCCGGCTCTATTACAGTAACCTCACAAGTAGCCGTCTTATCACCAACTTTCACTGTGATGATTGCTGTTCCTACACTAACCGCTGTTACTTTTCCGTTTGTATCCACAGTTGCAACCGCTTCATTTGAAGAGCTCCATGTCACAGTCTTATCAGTTGCGTTCTCCGGTGAAACAGTTGCTGTAAGCTGAGCTGTTCCGTTAACCTCTAAACGAAGCGTTGTCTTATCAAGTGAAATACCTGTCACCGCGACATACTCTACTTCAGTCTTTGTTACCAAAGTAGTTGCCACTTCTTTATCCCCATTTTTTACTACACTGGTAATGACACAACGATAGGTAGTTGTTTCTGTAACAGTCGCTTCATACGTATCTATTACCTCTTTAGTTTCCACGGCTTTTTTCATCAAAGTTGTCGCAGCATTATAGACAGAAGTATTCAGCACTGTCCAAATTCCATCCTCAGTCAAAGATTGCCATTCAAAAGTCAGTGAACTAAAGAATTCCGACGGATTAGCTATAGCCGTCAATGTTACCGTTGAACCAGCCTGTTTATTTCCCAACGGTTCGATTGACAAGGTACCGGTTCCACCCACATTCGTAACCAAGCCCGTATTATCAATCAACGTCCCTTCATTCTGTAACTCTGCTATTAATTGTGTTCCCTCTCCGGCTGAAGCGAAGATCAACGTGCCGTTATTCGTCACTGTTCCTAAATCATTCTCTCCGGTAAGTTCCAACGTCGCATTAGCTCCATCCTCTACACTCAACTCTAAAGTCGTGACTCCGGAAATCTTTACATTCACCGTATCATTTGAAGAGGTTTCTCCTGCAACAATCTCAATATTATCAACAGTCACATCTGTTAATACAGTATCCTGTACTGCAATCGTTGTCGTATCCGGTATTTTAATCGCGTCTGCCCAAATCTTCAATGAAGCTTGTACCGATGGTACGGTCAGTAAACCGGTAATCGTATCATAAGTATGAGTAACCGGCAACTGCTCCTGTACAGTGACAATTCCGATTGTATCCGGAAGATAATAACCGGAATCAGCCTTCAACACAACAGACAACGTACTATCCTGTACAATTGAATCTATCTGATTTACCAATGAGATATGAGTAAATGAATACAATACCTGATGATAAACCGGTGCTTTCGCTGCCGCACTAATCTTTAATGCCGACTGTACAGATGGAACCGTCAAAACGCCGTTCTCTTTCTCATACGTATAAGTAACTGCTGCACCGCTTTCAGTCATTACACTGATTGTATCCGGCAAGAAGTATCCGGAATCCGCTTTCAATGTCAGCGTCAAAGTACTATCACGCTTCACACTTTCAATCTGCGGTGTCACTGTTATATTAGTAAGGTCGTAAGTAAGTGAATAAGTCACTTCAGAACCCTCTTCTAAAATAGTAGCGAATTCATTCCATTTTGTATCTGCCCTATAAGTATCAACTGCCCCAGTCGGAACATAAACAACACAAGCCGCCTTGTCTATACCGTTAAATGATCGTTTTGTTAAACTTGGAGGAGTCGCACTTTTACAATGAATCTCTTTCAATCCCGTACAACCCCAAAATGCACTATCGGAAATACCTACACCACCTCCTTCAAATGTTACTTTTTCCAGTGAAGTTTGTCCTTCAAACAATTTCTTACCAACATTCATTAAATAGGTATTTGAACCTATAGTCACAAAAGCAGGAACCGTAAACTCTGTTAATGTCCCATTTATTTTTTGTAACATAGTAGCGGGACTTCCGGAGGCAAGCCCATAAGTCAAATCTCCTTCAGTATGTAATTTAGAAGTACCTATTATTATAATAAGATCTTCATTCTGTACGTATGTAGAATAAATAGCTTCTTCTGTAACATACCCAGATTCCAATGTAACTTCCACATCTATATCTCCAGCCATACCTTCTGTAAGACGAGGAAAAGAATCTTGAACTTCTATTATCGATTCTCCTGATTCTCCATGAAGTAATAGTTTAGCAGTATAAGAAGCGATCCCCTCTCCCAAAACATGAATTGCATATTTTTCAGGAAGCGGCTCCTCAACGATCTCCTTAAATCCCAAACCCAAGGCTTCATAAGTAGATGTACATCCCGCAGGAACATGCAAAGTAACTCCACTCAAATCTTTCTCACCAAAAGCCTGTGAAAAGTTTACATAAGCTTTAGGATCTACAGCCTTTGCATATAAATCAGTCAATCCCTCCTGTCTGCTAAAACAACCCCCAGAAATGTAAAAATGGGAATTCGGTAATGTTATACTTTGAACATTCGAATACACATTATATACTCCATGATAGTTATTTATTGAATATTTTCTCCCATCAACTTCTATGACATTCTTCAACTCTACACTTGTAGGAGCACTCAGAACACTTTTTAATTCGCCATAGTCCGAAAGAGGAGATACAGCGTAAGTATCACCATTCACAGTTTTCTTGTCATAAACTATACATCGAATTAATATATCTCCGGTAACATTCGCTATATAGCGCTTATTGCCAATTCTTGATGGCGAAAGCCATTTACCGTCTTGAATAACATTTATCGAAGAAGTTGTTTCTCCTTCTGTTGAAGACACTGTTTCTGAAAAAAACAAGGTATCTCCATCAGCTACTTCATTCGGACAGTCTATCGTAGCATTTCCGTACACATTTGTATACACCTTGTGTTTCATTGTCGTATCCTCCTGCCCATACGACAACGCTGCACTACATAACACAGCCATCAACACCATTGACAGCCGCAAACTAACCTTTTGTAAAAAATCTTTCATAAGCATTTTATTTATAATTAATAATTCTAAGTGTTGTTTCTATTCTACTTGTTATAGACTTACCGTTCTACGAGGTGTAGACTTATCGGTCTATTGACCGTAGACTAGTAAGTCTATTGCTCGTAGACCGGTAAGTCTATCGACGATAGAATGAATTTTTATAATTCATCCGGAATATCATCCTCCTCATCATTGACTACACCGACCGTAATCAATTCAGGGAACTGATAGGAACGAGCCGTCTTCATCAACTTTGTTGAATTTCCCATAAACTGCGTGGTCACCGTCACATACCACTCGCCCTCAGTCACATCTGCCGGGAGCACGAACTGCAACTTGGAAGGTGTGTTCGGAGAGAGTTTGTTGGGAGCCACGAATACGGTAGTTGCCGGATCGGCTGCCGAGGTGAAGAGTATGCCGACAGAGGGATCGTCTCCTTTCACTGAAAGGCGCATACCTTGAATCAAGACCATCGAACCGGGATTCAAGTGGCCGGCTATGCCTTCGGTCGGGTCTGAAACAGTCTGGATAACAGGACCGGTCGCACCCGCTTGTTCAAAGGCGTATATTTTGGTGGCTTCGATCGCTTCCTTCGCGCCATCGCCTTGTGTCAGGTTGACAGAGACTTTCAGGCGGTCGGCGGGGATGTTGTGTCCCAAGTCGTCAGTGTAGATGACTCCCTGAATGCCGATAGAGGAGCGGAAGAAACTGTTTACAATATTATATCCCTCAGCGGTGGCTGCGGCACATTCATCTAAGAAGGTCTGAACGAAGGCGGCGCCGTCTACGTTCTTAGTTGCGATTTCACGTTTACGAAGACGTTCGATAATGTCTGCAACAGACAAGGTCCCTGTTACTTGTGGTGTCAAGTAATAGTCGTTTTTCACATCTTTGGTTAGCTCATTCAAATGAGCGATAGCATTAATTGTTGCCATACTCGATAAATTTTTAATAATTAATAAACTCTGTGTAGCCGGCGTACCAACAAAATCGCCGGCTACCTGCCTTTATGCATAAAGGCCAATCGCTGACGATTTCTGTAAACCAGAGGGTAGACCCTCTTTACCACGGCGTCAAAAGTACAAAAAAAGATTAAACAAGGAGAACAAAAGAGAAAAGATTCACAAGCTTACGTGAAAGAAATCAATATATTTGCGAATCTCTAATCAAATAAATGTATTCTGCTATGACAAAAATTAAAAACATCTCCACAAAGGCAACCGCAACCAAGGCCGGAAGAGTACGGACTACCCCTGTTTCACCGGAAGACAAATGGAATCCTAACAAACCGTTCCATGTAACGCAGGAGGAGCTGTGGGAACATATTCAGGAGATAGAAAAGGGACCGTTCATGAGTTTAGAAGAATTCTTCAAAAAGTAAGAACATGGATAAACAGCAACTAAAAGTCGTATGTACCGAAACATCATTTTGGACGCTCATCTGATCATCTATCGTATTACTCCTAACCGGATTGAATAAGACAAAAAGGCGAGACGCTATAGAACGTCCCGCCTTTTCGATTGAAATATAAAGTTCTATTATTATTCGCCTAATAGAATTTCAAGGATCTGGCAAGCAGCCTTTGTCACCGAAGAACCCGGACCAAAGATTGCTGCAACACCTGCTTTGTACAAGAAGTCGTAATCCTGTGCCGGGATAACACCACCTGCAATCACAATGATATCCTCACGACCTAACTTCTTCAATTCTTCGATTACCTGCGGAACCAATGTCTTATGACCAGCAGCCAAAGAAGAAACACCCATCACATGTACGTCGTTTTCTACCGCCTGACGAGCTGCTTCCGCCGGAGTCTGGAACAGAGGTCCCATATCTACGTCGAAGCCACAGTCGGCATAACCGGTAGCAACAACTTTTGCACCACGGTCGTGTCCGTCCTGACCCATCTTAGCGATCATGATACGAGGTTGACGACCTTCTCTCTTCGCAAACTCAGCTGTCAATTCACAAGCACGCTGGAAGTCTGCGTCTTTCTTTGTTTCTGATGAATACACGCCTGAAATAGTTCTAATAATTGCTTTATAACGTCCAACAACAGCTTCGCAAGCGTCAGAGATTTCGCCCAATGAAGCACGTAAACCGGCAGCCTTCACAGCCAAGTCTAACAAGTTACCCTCTTTCGTGCGAACGCATTCAGTGATGTCAGCCAATGCTTTCTGAACAGCTTCTTCATCACGGTTAGCACGCAATTCGTCTAACAACTGAATCTGTTCTTTACGTACAGCTGTATTATCGATTTCAAGAATATCAATAGGATCTTCTTTTGGCAAACGGTATTTATTTACGCCGACAATTGTTTGTACACCTGAGTCGATACGAGCTTGTGTACGAGCAGCAGCTTCTTCGATACGCATTTTAGGAAGACCGGTTTCAATCGCTTTCGCCATACCGCCCATGCTTTCGATTTCTTGGATCAAAGCCCAACCTTTGTGTACCAATTCGTTTGTCAATGATTCAATATAGTAAGAACCTGCCCAGGGGTCGATTTCTTTACAGATCTTTGTTTCTTCTTGAATATAGATCTGTGTGTTACGAGCGATACGAGCAGAGAAGTCTGTCGGCAATGCAATCGCTTCGTCCAAAGCGTTTGTATGCAAAGACTGCGTATGACCTAATGCAGCAGCCATCGCTTCGATACAAGTACGACCAACGTTATTGAATGGGTCCTGTTCTGTCAATGACCAACCAGAAGTCTGGCAGTGGGTACGCAAAGCCAAAGATTTCGGGTTCTTTGCACCAAAGCTCTTCACGATCTTTGCCCATAACATACGAGCAGCACGCATTTTAGCAATTTCCATGAAGTGGTTTACACCGATTGCCCAGAAGAAAGACAAACGAGGAGCGAATGCGTCAATGTCAATACCAGCATTTACACCTGCACGAAGATATTCCAAACCGTCACACAAAGTGTAAGCCATTTCAATATCTGCAGTTGCACCGGCTTCTTGCATGTGGTAACCGGAGATAGAGATAGAGTTGAACTTCGGCATTTTCTGAGATGTATACTCAAAGATGTCAGCGATGATACGCATAGAGAATTCAGGTGGATAGATATAAGTATTACGCACCATGAACTCTTTCAAAATATCATTCTGGATAGTACCTGCCATTTCTTCCAACTTCGCACCCTGTTCCAAACCGGCATTAATATAGAAAGCCAATACAGGAAGTACCGCACCGTTCATTGTCATAGAAACAGACATCTTGTTCAAAGGAATACCATCAAACAAAACCTTCATGTTCTCCAAAGAACAGATAGAAACACCTGCTTTACCAACATCGCCTACTACACGTTCATTATCTGCGTCATATCCGCGGTGTGTCGGAAGGTCAAATGCAACAGAAAGTCCCTTTTGACCAGAAGCCAAGTTACGACGATAGAATGCATTTGATTCTTCAGCAGTAGAGAATCCGGCATACTGACGGATGGTCCAAGGACGCATAGCGTACATACCGCTATACGGACCACGTAAATAAGGAGGTAAACCAGAAGCATAGTTCAAATGCTCCATACCCTCTAAGTCCTCTTTTGTATATACAGGTTTCACCTGGATATGTTCAGGTGTTTTCCAATTAGCCTCAATGCCATTGGCTTTTGCCCACTCAGCAGCATTATGAGCTGCAAATCCGGCATTCTTTATATCTATGTTTTTGAAATTTGGTCTCATGATTATTACTACTTAAGCGATTCCTAATTTAGTGTTGAATGCTTTTAATGTTTCAAGCACATTGCTCTTTACATTAATAAACTGGTCAATACCCTGAGCTTTCAGGTCTTCCATACAAGCAGGAGCACCTGCTACTACAAATTCAGCACGTCCGGCTAAAGCTTTATAAGCTGCAGGAGCAAATTCTGCATATTCGTCATCGCTTGAACAAAGAACAAGAATATCAGCACCTGCTTCTACACCTGCTTCTACACCTGCTTCTACTGTATCAAAGCCTAAGTTATCAATAACCTTATAACCTGCACAAGCGAAGAAGTTAGAAGAGAATTGAGAACGAGCTAAACGCATAGCCAAGTTACCTATAGTCAACATGAATACCTTCGGAGTCTTACCGCTCTTTTCAGTAGCTAAACGCAATGCTTCAAATTCAGAAGCACCACGAGAAAAGTCAAGTGCAGTAATCGTCGGTTCTCCACAGTTATTACCGCCACAGCAACAAGTAGAAGTTTCTTGAATCTTTTCAGCAGCAACTTCGTTAAAGTTCGGGAATTGGTTAGAACCTAACAAAATCTCACGACGAGTTGCGACAGCTTTCTGACGAGCCTCATTAGAAGCATTCACTGCTTTCTGAATTTCACCTGCTGTAACCTCTGCACCAAAACCTCCTTTATCTTCTACTTCTAAGAATAATTTCCAAGCCACGTCTGCCAAAGAATTTGTTAAGACCTCTACATAATAAGAGCCTGCAGAAGGATCAACAACCTTTTCAAAGTGACATTCTTCTTTTAATAACAATTGCTGATTACGTGCAATACGTTCAGAGAAGTCATCCGGTGTCTGATAAGTTTCATCAAACGGACGAACAGTAATAGAGTCTACCCCTGCAATCGCAGCAGACATCGCTTCAGTCTGAGAACGTAACAAATTTACATGTGCATCGTAAATCGTCATATTCCATTTAGAAGTGATTGCATGTGCATTCATCTTACAAGCACACGGGCAAGCCGGATTATAAGCAGCTACAATCTCAGCCCACAACCAACGAGCAGCACGGAACTTAGCAATTTCCATGAAGTAGTTAGAGCTAATACCAAAATTAAATTTAATGTTCTTAGCAACTTCGGTTACATCACAACCAGCTTCTGTCAATTTAGCCAACAACTCATTACCCCAAGCCAAAGCATAACCTAATTCTTGAGAGATATATGCACCAGCATTATTGAAATAACAAGGATTTACTGCCAAAACTTTGTAACCAGGTAAAGCAGCACCTGCTTTTAATACAGCAACAGTTGCCTCTACCCAATTTTCATTATCTTTTCCTTTAACTAATGGCTTTTTAAATGGATCATATCCGATAGAGCCTTTACACTTTTCAATATCAACACCTTTAGCTTTAAAGTAATCTACTAAAATACCAATTAGTAGTTCGGCTTTGCAATTACAAGTATTAAAGTTTAATTCGACACATTCAGGACAAATACCTTCTAATAAAGTCGCAATGTTTTCTGCATTAATATCACTTCCTTTAATCACAAAACCAAGAGAAGTAATTCCCTTATTTAAAATATCAAGAGCCTTTTCATTTGCCCCTTTGAAGCAAGTAACATCAATGTTCTGGCGTACTTCCCAATCATTATCCTTCTTTGTTCCACGAACATAAGGAAATTCACCAGGAAGAGACTCTGTAGTCTTCAAACCTTCAATGTCTTCTGCACGATAGAAAGGATTCACATTAAATCCTTCGCCTGTCTTCCATACAAGCTTCTTCTCAAACGGAACACCTTTCAAATCCGCCGTAATCTTCGCCATCCACTCTTCAGTGGACACTGGGGCGAATTCTGAGAAAAGTTTTTCTTTTAATTCTGCCATAATATTAATTATTTTAATATGGTATTAGTAATTGTTCTACTGTATACTGTTCACTAATAGGAGACAAAGGTAAAATAAATAAGCAGGAACACCAATGAATTATCAGCTAATTTGTCATTACATTTAACGCCTTTTATAGGAGTAAAGTTCTATTTACCAAACAAAATGAAAGCAAGAAATATTTTCTTCTAAAAAAATTAGGAACAAAAGAACATCGAAATAAATTATTTACTACTTTTGTCACATCAAAAACAAATTGGTGCATTCGTCTAGTGGTCCAGGACGCCGCCCTCTCACGGCGGAAACTCGGGTTCGAAACCCGGACGCACTACTAACCAAAAGGTAATTTCATAATGAAGTTACCTTTTTTGCTTTAATATTAAAACTCTATAAAATCCTACTTCTACACATCCTTTTCCTCCTTTCTTTGTTTACTTAATACACAACAAAATAGAGAAGACATGAACAAAGGGACAATCGGATTAAATGCCGGAGCAATTTGCAATTTATTGTTAGATGGAGGGACCTGTAGCTTTGACGAACTTAAAAAAGCTTCAGATTTGACAGAGGCAGACTTATGGTCAGCTATAGGATGGTTAGCAAGAGAAAATAAGATTGAAATCAAGAATGCTTGTAGTCAATTAGCTTTTTCTCCCGGGATGAATTGTTATTAGAAGTACTAATCATCATTTATCCTACGAAGCCTGTTTGCAATCTCTTGATGTCGATCTGCCAGTTCTTTTTCACCTATTTGCAAATAGGCTTCTGCTAAATACTCGTGAGCAGCAGCATGTTTAGGTTTCAAAGCAACAGCCTTCATAAAATCAGAGACTGCTTCATCATGATATTTTAAAAGAAGATATGACTTTCCTCGATTATAACGAGCTTTAAACGAATGCGGGTTCAAACGAATAGCCTCATTCAAACAAGTAATAGCCTGATAACTTTCTCCTATATCTAATAAAGTAACGCCTTTACGAACCCAAGCATCAACGTATTCAGGATAGAGCTTTAGAGCTTTATCAAAAGAGCGTAAAGCAGCATGAGGATCATGGGCTTTCGTCATACACTCATTTCCCATCAAATAGTATTCATAGGCATATTCTTTCTGGACTTCACGTTGAGTTTGTATTTCCTCTTTAAGTCTTTTAATCTGTACTTGTTGAGAATTTAAAGTTTGTAACTTCATCCGCAACAAACGTTGAACCTCGGGTTTATCCAACTCATTACGTTTGTTAACTGCTGCTACAAAAGACTCAACAGCCTCTTTCATTTGTCCCATTTTAAAACTATGAACTGCCCGGGCATATAAAAGTTCAGCCTCACTCTCTTGCATAGATTTTTCAATCAAATGTGGATTATTAAACATCTGACTAAACTGAACTATCTCTTTTCGTATGAAAATATCCTGTGGAGAAATTTGACTTTTTAATACTAAACCTTCCAACGAGGTACATCGACTTAAAGCGACATAGGTTTGCCCACCTGCAAAAACACCTCCTGTCAAGTCCACTACAACACGACTAAAAGTCAATCCTTGACTCTTATGTACTGTAATAGCCCAAGCTAATCGAATAGGTAATTGTTCAAAAGTTCCAACAACCTCTTCTTCCACGCGCTTTTCTTTCTCATTGTATTTATATTTATAATTTCGCCAAGAGGTTGGCTCTACCAAATATTCTCTTCCATCCTCCAACAAAACATAAACATTTCCATTCTCATCGATACCGGAAACCATACCTATTGTTCCATTTACCCAACGATGTTCATAATCATTATCTATAAAAATGACTTGCGCCTGTTCTTTTATCGATAAATTCAATTGAGTAGGTAAAGAAGATTCAGGAAAATCCCCGTCAATCTTTCCATGAGAAATAAATTCTTCACCAGGTAATTCCTCTAATTTTCTCTCATTAATATAATCTACCTGATCCCTCCGAGTCGCTAACGTAATATACATATCTTCATTACGAGGTGTAAAGTTTGGGAAATAGCGAGCATTCAATATTTCCAACTCCTGCTTACGGACTTTATTATTACGAATGCGATCAAGGATATTTACAAAAACAGGATCGGTCTGTCTATAGACTTTCTGTAATTCTATTGGGACTAGATTTATTTCCTTAAACACGTGGGCAGAAAAAAAGAAAGGGCTGGGATAAAAAAGACTTAATATTTCCTTCTGATCAGAAGGGACAACTGGTTCTAATTGGAAAACATCTCCAACAAACAACAATTGTTTTCCTCCAAAGGGCAGTCGCATATTTCCAGAGAAAACTCGTAAAATACGATCTACACAATCTATAATATCAGCCCGAACCATAGAGATCTCATCAATAATAATTAGTTCGACCTCTTCTATCAGTTTACGTTGTTTCTTTGTGTATTTAAAAAACTCAAATATCCGTCCCTTCTTCAAACTTAAATCAGGATCATCAGGTAACATGGGGCGGAATGGCAACTTAAAAAAAGAGTGCAAAGTCACACCCTCTGCATTTATCGCCGCTATTCCTGTTGGAGCCAAAACAACATATTTCTTTTTAGTATGTGCACAAATATACTTCAAAAAGGTAGATTTACCAGTCCCTGCCTTTCCTGTTAAAAAGACAGACTGACGGGTATGCGTAATTAGTTGCAATGCGTCCTGAAACTCTTTATTATTTGTATCAAGTAGAAACTCCAATCGTTTAAATGTTTTAACGAGGAAACGCTATCACCTCTTTACTATCAACGACAAATATACAACCAAGCATCTTTATACTTAGGATTTGCACGTAAGTTAGTCATATAAGCTTCTGCCTCCTTACGATTATCAAACTTATCAGCATAAATACGATATTTTCCATCACGAACAACTTTACTCACATGTTTACATACCGTACGATCAACTCCCATTAAATATTCATCAGCCTGTTTCTCAGAGGGGAAACTAGCAATAACAATATGATACATCTTAGGTACACTTTTCACTTTCGTTGACTCCGTTGTCTGTTTCTTTGTTATAGGTTGAGATTGTTTCTTAGAAGTAAGTTCTTTAGGGAGTACTTTCTTTACTTCACGAGTAATCAATTCTTCTGCAGGTTCATCTTTCACAGAAGAATCTTGTACTTGAGCTTTAGTTAACACACGTTCTTCTATTACAGACTTCTGAGCAATAACCTCTGTAGGAATAAAACTTGCAGTATAAGCCTCCTGTCTTATATCTTTCACAGGTGTTGATACCAATAAAAATAAAGCGATAGCAGCTGCTGAAGCAATTGCAGTTCGAATTAACCTACGACTTATCGGAATATAATAAACATCCTTTTTCTTTTCAATAGGAGTTATAAGAGTAACTTCTTTTTGTTCAACTTGCGACAAGTCCAATACAGGAAAATGAAAAGTTGGTAAACCATACGAAGAGATACTGAAAAGCTCTGTCTCGTTTGATTGAAAAATCATTTGTCCCTCTTCTCCTATAGTAAAAGTACCTAACTCATCCATCGAAAACTCTTTATGCTGCAGTAGAACATTCTTCATATCCATCACGTCTTCTTCCAACATCAAACCCGCCTGTCGAGAGTCAACAGCATACATTTGCATATAAGATTCCAATAAAAGACCATCGTTATGCTGTAATGTAACATTGAAACTAATCTCTTTTTGAAAAGGACGAAAGATATGTTCCTTCATTTGCATAGCAGGAACAGCTTGCAAAACAAAACCACCGAATTTTGGTACAATCACACAATCATGGACCAAAAGCAAACGTTTGATATGAGTTTCTATTCTTAACATACAACAAAGGTAAAAAACTTGAATGGATTTGAAAGTAAAAATAGAAATATTCACACGATTTTTTCTTCTCTCTATTTATTAAGCACAAAAGTCCAAACTTATTTTATTATGAATGAGAAACTATACATATACAAAATGTAATGAGATTTTAATTACCTTTGTAACATATAACATAAAACCATATCTTATAATATTTACATAATGGATATTAGATTAAATAAACTCATTAGCGACTCTGGCCTCTGTTCACGTAGAGAAGCAGACAAATACATCGTGGAAGGACGTGTAACCGTAAACGGGCAAATACCTTCTATCGGACAACGAGTCAACAAAGATGATATTATAATGTTGGATGAGGTTCAGGTAAAAGTCAGTAAACATTTTTGGGAACAAGTTTCGCAAAAACGAACTACACCCATAGAATCAAATGAACCTGAGAAAAAAAAGAAAACAAATAAAGAGCAACTTCAAGTCACTACTTCTGAAAAAAATAATACCTCCCAACCTAAAGGAGCTAATGGATTACGCCCTGGTAAATACATAAAATACAACAAATATGCAGCTGCACGTCATGCAGCCCGAGAAGCAGGAAAAAATCCCAAGGAGGTAAAAAGAGCTGAAAAAATAAATAAGGAAGTATTAAAAGAAGCTTTACAGCCAAAATTTGGTAAATCTTTAAGTCGTTCTGCAGTAGCACAACGATTGGTAGCTTCGCCAAAGTCAGCAGCCTTACGAAAAACAAGTCGAAATAATCCAATAAACAAAGCTAAACGTATATCACAACGAAATAAAACAAAAGGAGAATAAGGGAGATGTTAATTACCACAACAAATAACCTCGAGGGGAAAGAAATTACTCAATACTTCGGGATTGTATCAGGAGAAACAATCATCGGGGCAAATATCTTCAAAGACTTATTTGCGAGTATACGAGACATAGTAGGAGGACGTTCCAATTCGTATGAAAAGGTATTGAGAAAAGCTAAAGAAAGTGCATTAGCAGAAATGAGTCAGCAAGCGGCTCAAATGGGGGCTAATGCAATCATTGCCGTAGATTTAGATTATGAAACTGTTGGAGAAACTGGCAGTATGCTAATGGTTACAGCTGCAGGAACGGCTGTACGTTACAAAGACAAATAATAATAATAAGATTATTTATCAAGAAATTTAGAAAAGGAGATACTCTTTATAAATTAGAGTATCTCCTTTCTTATCTTGTAGATATAACATCCCCAACTTTTTCTAATCCTGTTTATTCACTACCGATTCTTATTCTCTCACACTCACTCTTACAACACAAAAAAAGGAGTCA
>JAFUOJ010000007.1 GCA_017481945.1 Parabacteroides sp.
ACGTTCCGGAAGTTGTAAAGACCTGTACCTGTTTCAACCGTTCGGTTGCACTTACGACCACCTTACCCGGAACAGCTGAGTAGATTGAAATTGCGTCTGCCTGAACCGTCTCATTCGCTGTCGGACTCTCTGATGAACGTAAGAAGTAACGGCCATGGGTAGAACCGGTCACATAGAACGTATGACTATCTCCTACCAATGCTTGGCTCTTTCCGGTAACTGCATCATAGAGATACAACGTACCTATGAAGTTGCTAACTCCTTCGATCGTCAAGGTTACCTCCTCCTTATCCGAAGCGGCATAAACACCCAACGGAACGTTCACCAAAGACTTCACTGCATTCACTCCTGCAGCACGATCACCCGCTACGGTATAAACCTGCGGAATGTCTGTCAGTTCAGAGTCAATCATTACCACTGCGTCCTTATCACTTTCGTATGCATTGGTTGCGTCATCCCGAACGGTAACAAAAGCGATGCTCTGCAAATTATTTTTCTCTGCCCTGAGAGCTAAAACCGGATGCGTAGCGGTTGTTGAACGAAGGGTCGTCTTGGTTTCTACAGTTTCCCCTTTCATCATATCCGGAGTAAACTTCACTTGACCATTTGTCACACCCTCTTTTACTTCCACAAAGAATGCTTGCATAGGTTTAATATCTCCTAATGTAGTACCTTCTTTCCATTCAAATTTAACATCCGGAGTACCTACAACAACCGTTCCATTATCTAATGTCCAATACTTCTGTGCCAATACATCTTCATTGGCTTTTAAGAAGTTTGCCATTGATAACGGGTACATATACGGATTACCCAACAAGAAGTGTTTACCGTCACCATCTGCAATTGGATACTCCTTACCGTCCGTTGTTTGCCACCAAGCCTCCTTGGTATCAGAATCAGCCAATACTACTGTAATTGGAGTCGCACCAGCTAAACGTCCAACACTATCTGCACGAGAAGAGAGAATCGTTGCTTTTGTTGATCTCAATGCTTCATACAAATAACTCTTATCCGCTTTCGGAAGACGAACTAATGCAGAGGCATTATTAAAGCTTTCTACACTTGCATAGAACCCTTTACCCAACGCATACGGAACATTCACATCGTTGTACTCAATACTCCAGTTTGAGTTAACTACGCTATAAGAGGTCGAAGTGGTGCCTGCTGTATTCGTGTACATCGTGATTCCTTTATCCCAAGCCTTTTGGTAGAAGGCAGGATTCTGACGGTCGTTACCTGAATTAGGAGCATTTTCAGAATAGAATATCGGATCGAATGCATAGGTTTCCTGACGGGCTGTTCCTTTCGGTGCATACATATCACCGGCAAAGACATCCTGTAAAGGTGAAGCCATCCAATACTTCGCGTCTTTCGCCATTTCAAAGTCCACACGGGCGGTATCATATATCAAATACTGCTGGTGTCTCAACTGAGCATTCGGTTTAAAGTAAATCTCACTTACCTTATTAATATAGTATGGAGAGATCTTATAGCCACCCTGTACTGTATCGACAGCCATTTCATACTGAATGTTTGCAGTCGCCTTATTGGTAGTTTGCAATACATTATCCGTATAGGATAAATTCTCCAACTCCAACGTCTGACTTCCCGGAATAGTAATCTTCGTAAAGTACAACGGAGCGAAAGCATTTGCTACGTTATCTGAACCGTTGGCATCCACATTACCTTTATTGCCTTTGTATAGTTCAGATTCCGTTGATTGCTTCCAGTTGGAATCGTTATACCAAACGTCTCCACTGCCTTTCTGCCATGTCAAGAACTCAGGGACAATCTTGATCTGTAAGACGGCATAACCTTCACACGCATCTTCTATCAAATTACCACTACTATCATATTCCCCAAATGGTACATACAAAGAATAAACCTTTCCCTCTTCAAATAAACCCGATGTAGTATCAAATTTAACAGTCAATTTATTATCTCTGGAATTCTTCTTTGCAGAAAGAGATTCTAACGTTCCTACCACTTGATACACATTGTTACTCTGTCTCAAAAGCACGTTTTTATTAGAAGGAAGTATTCCTAAGCTACCATTATCATTACCAGCGACTCCAAAATTGATGTCATTCTGAATAGGAATATCAGATAGCGTTTTTCCTTGTGCTATATGACGTAAACCTAAGCGTAAAGGTACATCATTAATCGGATATACTATTCCTGGGATACCTACTGATAATTCTGGTGTATTCCATTCACCCTCTAATTCCAAATCCTGTGCCTGCGTACAGAAAGAATAGATGTATTCATTCTTGCCCTGATAATCCGGAATATAAGGCATAGCAATCAAATGACCGATCCAAAATAAAGAAACCTTTTTACCAGAGATTAACATCGGTTCATCTCCTAACAAACCTATTAAGAGCTTCTTTTCTTCGTCAGACAGCTTGCTCTTATTAATCTGTTCTACCGTTAACACACCGGTATAATTATTTAAAGAATTACGACATTTAACAATCAGATCATGCAACGTAGTTCCTGAAGTAGTATACTTATCATACGCTTCTCGACTTCCTAAGAACCAATCGAAAGTATAATCACTTCCCTGGTATTGAGAATTCTCAAATTTAACCATATTACCATTACCGTCTTCTACCCATAACTGTGCTGTAAATGTACGTATGTTTCCATAGCAGTTAATCATAGAATGTGACTGGTCTGAATCAACCGTTATCGTAATAGACGGTTTCACCACAAACGGAGACTTCAACGTACAAGGATCATTCACATTTACTGTTGCGTCACCATTTGCCAAATCTGTAGGTCTAAACAAAACAACTGAATACTTTCCATCAGCGGTTTGCTTTTTCCCCTGCTCATCGTAATAAACCTCACCTACATATTTCAAGTCTGAATTAAACACATCTATTGCCTTTAAATAGACTATTGACTTATCACTATTTGTCCATGAACAACGAATACGAGGTATTTGCAATGCCTTGTAAAAAGCTACGACTGTACGCTCATATTCAGCCGGATCAGCTAATATAGCATCGACATTAACTTCCCAATCTCCAGTATAAATACCATTTGACGTGGGTGTTCCACTCTTTACGAAAGGTTTTAAATCTATAAAATCTATGGGCTTCGTTGTTTCTGTATAATAAGCCGGTATTAAATTTCCATTTTCATCCTTTTCATCTCTTTGGAACAGATCCGCATTATAATCATTCATAGCTCGTACATTCAAGATAATCTCTGATTTAAGAGCCTCTTCTTGTGTACTTGGAGTAAGAATTTCTGTGGCCGTATTTAAATCAGTCTGGATAACGGCACGATACGACTTGTGTAATCCTAATTTAACCAAGTCAGGATCATCTTCCAAAGACTTGTTAATTGTTACCCAATTACCTTCTCCATCCACAAAAGCAGAATAGACATTTCCGTAATTCGAACGATCTACCGACGCATACGGATTTTCCCCCATTAATCCATATCGATACTTTCTATAGAATGGATCAGACAAATCAACATCTTCTAACACATTTGCATTTAAGTTCCATCCCATATTTCGCAACAGTGTCGGATAATCTAAACTAACCAATAAAGTCGAAGCTGTACAAGCGTCTTGACGTTGTACTTGGATATTTGGCAGGGATTTATAGATACGAACATCATCGAAAGCAAAGTCGTTACCATCCGTATTTTCGGCATTATTTCTCACCTGTAAATAAAAATGATCAAATCTATTTGCATCTTCAGCCTTAACACTAACCCTATAACTCAACTGCTGCCATTCAATTAACTTATTTACCGCTTCTCCTGTTGAAAATTGATGCAACACCTTTTCTTCTTCCACTTCAGAAGTAGAACCACTCTTATATTTAACTCCATATAAAACCAAATTGAAATTAGGATTTGTACCATTGTTATACTGAGTTAAATCCGCTGCCCATAAAACAATGGTTAATTCAGTACCCCCACAAACTGTTCCCTTAATTGGCACATCTATGACACGACCTGTTTCTAAAGAGGCATCCGTATAGAAAAAATAGCCACACGAATTACCGTTTGTTCTTGTATAGGTTCGATCATAAAATTCATCAGTCCTATCCTGCAAAGGATAATACCATAAATAACCTTTAACCACATCGTTAGTTTCATAAACTCCTCCACGACCTTTCCAAGTTTTTACAAACTCTTCTCCATTCGTTGAAACTTTAGAGACATTTGCAGATCGAAATAATCCATAAAAATTATGAGTAATATTCAAATATTTACCACTTATTGAATATAACGCTGGGTTTATAAACCCATAAGATGTTTCTAAATAATTTAGTGGAGTAATACTCATATTATTTTCTGCAGTAAGTTGAGACTTTTTTATAACAGCACCTCCATCAAAATCATTATATCCCACCTGTTCAAACATTTCCGGATAATTATCAGGGTTACGATATGGGTCTGTTGAACTCTTTACATTAGACTCCAACATAAATCCTGAATCATCTTGTATCGTAATATTAAATTGAGCAATCATCGGACTTTGTGCCGTTCCATCTTTTGCCCAAACCCTCACAGTGATATTCTTAGAAACTGTTGATAAATTAATCAGTTTCCCAGAAGAATGAGTCACTGTTGTTTTAGTTCCCCCATTTATACTATAAACAAATGTATCACCTTGTTTATTTGTTCCCCAATAATAGTTTTCAGGGGTCATATCCAACTGCAAATTGACATTACTTGCACCTGTTGGGACTGTAATATCATAAGTTTTCAATGCATTATTACCTGTCACTGCATTTAAAGCAGTACGCATATCACTTGCTTTTTTAATCACAAATCGATAGCGTTTAGTCATAGTTGGTTCTGTTAACACAGTTGCGTCATCATTATAATGATACCCTAAACCATCCATATCATGACTGACATCACAGATCACAATATCTTCGTAATTTTTTCCCGTATAAATAACTGTAGAAGCACCCGGTGGTCTAGACGTACATGGTGAATTAGAGGCATTACCAGAAGAAAGTCCATGATACCAAAATAAAGACTTATTATCAGTGTTTGCTTCCTTTGCATTTTTAAGAGCTCCATCATACGTTTGTCCTTTTGTTGCATTACCGCCATCATTAGCATCACTTTCTCGTATCACAGATGTCGTAGTCATATTTACAGTAGGACGAACCTCTCCAGTTTTAGGATTCACTCTATACCACCGAACGAACCATTCATACCAGTATGAATGATTTATCCTAAGATCTTCCACAAACAATTCTCGTTTTTCATTATCGTCAATATAAACCGTCTGTTCAAAGGTTGGTACATCAGTTTGTGGTTTCGTACCATTATTCTTATAGTTTATCGTGTACGTTTTTTGTCCCCACCCCACTGTACTACTACAGCACAGCAGACAAACGATACCTACTATATATTTTGCTATGTTTCGTTTCATACGTTACCTCCTTTTCAATTTGTGGATTGTTGTTCTGATTTCTTATTTTGGATACGGATTGTATAAGGGATCTCGATCTCATTCTGTCCTTCGTTATAAAGAACTATCAAAGTCAATCGGATTTCCGCAGAAGCATAGTTTGCTAACTCTTGGGTACGAATCGTAAACGAACCGGAGTCGTCCCCTTTTTCAACAAATGAAATAGGATAGCTTGCAGAACTACAATCTATTACATTGTTATTATCATCAATAAGCAGTTTGTCATCATTATTGACAAGTGTAATACTACTATATTTTGCACTTCCAATCGCTGTATCTCCTACATATCGGATTTTCCAACCATCTCGTGCAGAAGTCAATTTATATTTAATCGTTAATTCACCCGGTGTCAGGTTTCCCTCACTTGGATAAGTCACCGGAGTTAGAACTTGTACATTAGCCTCTCCACCAAACAGTACCTCCGTTGGATAAACACCGATCGGAATCCGTTGAGAACCAAATGTCAATTTTGTTGTTAGATCCGTCAGCAAAAGCGGTATCTCCAATAAATCGTTTCGACGAACGAAATAGAAGTCAGTCGCACTGGTCGTTGTTACTTCCCCATTTGCTCCGCTTCTACCTATTGTAATCGCCATACTGCTTCTTTCCGTCTCCGAATGAAGTCTTGATTCATCGACATAACAGGTTGGAAGTACTGTCCATTCAGTTGTATTTGGTACAATGGTGACCCCATTTTCTCCTAAATTCAAAGCATAACTCTTAGTGTAATCAAGTACCTCCGTAGGAAACGAAGGGCCCCGATGTTCATACTGATAATCATCAAATCCCTTAGCAAACTCTAAGTATTTATCACCTACTCCATTCTCTCCTACCGTTTCATACGGTTTCAGATAGAGTGGTCTGTTTTCTTGAAACTTTCCAATGGTTATCTGGTTTATGGTTACATTCTCTGTCAATGCATTCTGCACCTTCACCCGTACTTTACCTATCATACGAATCAGAGGAATTGAGAATTCATTATCGGTTGCCTTCATGGTCCAGGTATACCCATAACTACTCATCGGAATCAGTTGTTTTTGATCCCCATTAAACTTGCTATCAATATTCCCTACCTGAACGGCTAAAGTCTTTAACTCATCCTCTGTACAAGGGGTTACCGTTGAACTTCCGATTATATAATCCACAACGGCAGTTCCATCCTTCAACTTCTCTAAGTTATCTAAATTTGCAAACGCATAGAAGGTAAATGTCTCTCCGATTGGGAACGTCATTTGTATGTCTGTTTCCGAGTCCTCATCATTGGCATTATACCCTGGCATATTAAAGCTACCTATATAATCCTCTAACTGTCCGTTACTGTTGTAAGCCACTACTAACCAGTCAGAGATGTTTCGTTCATACTTATCTTCATTTTCCCAACCACTGGGTTTCACCGTATCCGACTCCTCATCCGCTTTGGTTACTGAATGCATTCCACCGGAGCTTTGCAAAGAGATGGTTACGGTACAGTATTTCACTTCTGCGGGTTGGTCGGAAAAATCATCGCTACACGCAAATAAAAGCAGTCCAAGCAGTAGTTTAATAGCTACTGCTGCTGCTCGATAGATTGAATTATGGAATTGCATCATAAAATCTTCGTTTGTTAAAGTTTAACCTAAAAGCTCATTATAATTCGCCTTCGTTAATGCGAATCACCCAGTCTTTCACCTGTACTTTATAACAAGCATACCCTACAATCTTCGGATTTTCCGGTTCCGGTTCATCGGGAGTCGGATCATCGGGTTCATCCGGAACTACAGGTTCATCCGGCTCATCCGGACAAGTCGGGCAGATAATCGGAGTCAAAAAGAATACAATAGAATATTCATCTTGACGGTCCAAATACTCCTGCGCTGATATTTTATGTCCTTCCATCTTAGTCAACAAGAGATAGTTGTTCAGATTGACATTCAAGACATCCTTTTCCCATCCTTCATGGCGAATAATCAGACGATAGTTTTCACCATTCATCAGACGCATGGTGTTCATTTCAGCAACAGCGACAAACTGTGAACTGACTGTGGCACCTACTGTAGTGTCGGCAGCGATGTTTACGTTCTCTGTATAATAGGGAAGATAGTCAATCTGTGGGTCTTCCAACAGACTGTTGTCATAGTCCATATAACCATTGTCAGCTACAATCTGGAACGTAAAGTTATTCACGTCCATATCCTCTCCTGTTACATTCTGTAATATCACGCGCAGCTTATTGGTATTCTTTGCCAAACTTACCACCTTTTCTTCCGGTTCCTCACGAGTTACCACCAATGTATCTAAGCTATGCCAAAGCGGTTCCAACTCATTGGGCTGCGTAGCATCTGCTTCGCGCAACGTACGCACCTTTACATCCTCTACCGTAGAGACTCCAGCGGTCAGGTCCGGCCACTCGTAGCTACGTTCTTTCAGTCCTGCCCATGTCAAAAGCTGATAGGTAGCGGGTTCCAAGTCCAAGGAAATGGAAGAGCCGTCTATCATATCTGCCTGATTAACGGTCTGCTGATAGAGATAGGTTCCTGCTTGGTCAAAAAAGAAAAGCGTCACTTGGTTTACCTCATGCGGAAAGGCATCGGCAAACTTCATGTTGTAGTCATATTTAAAAGTCAGTCGATACTCGCAAAGAGGCAGCGAGTCATCATGTATCCAGTCGCAGGCAGCCAGTCCACAGAGGGCTATAGCAGCTATCAACTGTTTACCTATACGAGCTATGCAATTCATAATTCAATGTGTTTGATAATAAAACTTCAGAAACGAATCAAAAGGCCGGGAGTATACACTCTCCCGAACCTTTCCATAAATTAAAGAATGATACTGCTGTTCTTACGCACTACCCAATCCTTCACATAAATCTTGATCTTGATATATACATCATCATCTTCATCATCTGTATCCGGATCATCTTCACCCGGGGTAAATGGTAGTGGATCACCCAATGCGCTTACACCGTTTACCTGTACTTGATATACGTTATTACGAACAATTGCAAACTCCATAACACCCATTTGATTGTTGTTATTATTGTTCGCATGACGAATCCAGTACTTATAGTAACATTCACCGTTTTCATAATAAGAAACACCGTAGTTTTTGATCAAATTCTCTTTTGCATCAACAGTAGTTGGTACTGCAATCGGAGCAGATTCTTCTACACTTGAAACGAAAGCACTCCACTTCAATGACTGTTGAACGTCAGCTGTCAATTCAGTTTGATCTTTTAATTTTCCTTCCAAATATGCCTTATAAGCTTGCGCCAACTTTCCACCTCTGATCTTAGCGACAATAGCATTCAATTCTGCCAACGATACAGTTGAAGAAGGAAAGTCGACCGTTGTTTCATCTGCAGTATTAAACAGATATTGAATCAACGCTTTTTCGACAGACTGATCCGCAGTCTTGAATGACAAGACACCGGCAGTTCTTAAATCCGCAGACAGATAACGAGAAGCCTTTGCATTATAAACGTCATCTACTACATAGAAACTGGTACTCTGTGTACTATTTTCAACAGCCTTTACACTACCCTCCGCTGGATCATATTCACTCAAATGTCCCGGTGTATAGGTTCCTTTGAAAACCAAACCCGTTGAGAATCCGTTTTTCTGTTGTGTATGATTAACTGTATTTTCCTGTGTATAGCAAATCGGAGTAAAATCTTCAGTCTCAGTTATTCTTTTAAACAAGTTTGTAACATCGTTCAAATCCGAAACAAAAGGATACTTATACAACTGTGTTTGTTTTTTAGCAACTGTAGTTGTAGCAGATCCTTCCCCACCTGTTGTATAAACAGCAGCAGAAGTAAATGACTGTGACCAATCAATTTCGGCAATACTTTTTGCCATTGTCCAAGGATCCAATACATAATTATATTGAGGTGTAGTCCCTGAATCTGACCAGATTTCATCTTCCAAATACAACTGTTTTCCATCTGTTGGAATATCTGCGATCTGGCTTTGAACTCTGCTACTTACCCGTTTCAACATATATGTACCTGCTTGCATCTGGTTCACAACCGCATAATCTGTAAGCTTTACATAGTCCTGATTTGTACCATTTTCCAACACAATAGAGTTTGCCACTTTAAATCCTTTTGTTTCATCGTCTGCAGAAGTGGTATTAATCGCTAAATCAATACGTGCAGCCAAACGTTCAACATAAACAGAGGCAACCGCCGGATTATCTTCTGTATTGCTTTCTACAAACTTGATTTCTGAAGCTGCCGGATCACCGTCAGCCTGATACATCTGATGAGTAGACATCACAAAATTAGAACAAGAAGAGACTGTAGTACCGTCTCCCTCCCAAGCTGTTGTTTGTAAATAGTCTCTCAACTGGTGTAATGTCGTAAACTCTGGCAAATTCGGTGCATTAGTAATTGCCAAAATCTGATAATACTTATTGTACTCTATCTCACTGGTAGAAAAAGAGACCAAAACGGCAGGACGGTGCTGGGTTCCGGCAGTAGCATTTCCAATTTCACTTCCTACCTCGCCTAAAATATTATTGGTAAATGTACCATAAATCTTTATATCCTCATCTGATTGAACCTTTGTTAAGTCTTCTACAGTTGATTCATCAGAAGATACAGTACCTGTCAATGTTGCAGTTTCAGAATTTGTTGGAATCAAATAAATCCATACGTTATTTACTGCATTTTCCGTATCCGAACCTACAAGTTGTCCGTCTCCGGCTTCTCCACCGGTTGGAGCTTTTGTTTCAGCACCTGATACAGATGAAATATTCACAGCCATATAGACACGATCTCCATTCTCCACTGGTGTATTGATATTGTTACCTCCATTTTCAATATCATCCGAACAGCCAGCGGTTAGTAACATTGCCACAGCCATCATTGTATAAAGCCTGTTCTTTTTCATATCACACTTCTTTTTTAAATTAGTTAATAATCAGTTATTTATCTCTTGTTTCCTGTGTTCATTTAATTTCTTGTTAAGGACTCGTCCGACATCTGCCCGAGATGTCTCAAGAGGTCTGCCCGAGATCTCTTCGGAGATCTGCTCGAGATATCTGGAGACATCTGCCCGAGGTGTCGGAGCACCTTATTATCTTACAGTTTCTAACTGCTTCAGATTGTCTTCTGCCTGAGCTGCTACACTTGTTTTTCTCAAGCTCTCTAACTTCGCTTTTGCTTCGTCAGTTTTGCCTTCCAACATCAGAATGTCAGCCTCTGCCAAATCACGTTCAGGAGATGCCGGTACTTTCGTCAAGTAGCGACGAGCAGCTTCGATACGTTTTATAGAGATGGCATTCATGGCTGCATTAAGGTTAGATACCGGATCATCCGGATACATACGAACGGCGATTTCAAACACTTCGTTGAAACGTTCGCTTCCCGGTTCGTAAGTCTGGGCAACCTGGAACATCTCGTTCAGACTCAACTGTTTCGGATCGGTATAGATCAACTCTTTCGCTTCATCTACCGTGAAATTACGGATGGTATACTTCACGACATAGTCTGAATGACGAAGAGCAGGATAAATATCTCGAAGAATAGTTGGGTAAGAAGACAAGTTTTTCAACTTACGTTCGCGAGCATCCCAATCTTTCGGTTCGTCAGCATGAATGATTTCCAGAATCTGATCCTTATCCGGCAGTGTCGAAGCTTCAACGCGTTTCGTTAAACCAATCCAGTTTTCCGGTTCAAAATCAACCGTAAAACGGGCATCTTTAAAGTCATATAAACTTTCAACATAATTGCGTAAAGCCTTTGCACGATTTTCTGCTAAATAGGCATTGTTTGAATAAGTACCTTCCGGAGAAGCCCAACCTTTGATATAGACTTCCGTAATCGTTGCATACTGGTCGTTTCGTACAGATTCAACTGTTTCACGAATCTTACCAAGTTCAACCGGGTTATTACGATATTCCGGATAGATCACAATCTTGTTCACCGGGAAATCTAAGAAAGCACTCCCCTCTTTAGCACGAGCTTTTACCTCTTCTACCGGTGGAGTGACAAATGCCAACGCAGGCTTCAACGGTTCCGGCTTTGCCAAGTTCACCGCAAAAAGGTTGGATTTGTCATTCTGAAGGGTTTCCCAGCCACAACCACAAAGGTCTGTGACCAAAGAGACTTCCGATTGTGCCATCCACTGGCGGAAAGGAACAGCGGTATGATAATCAAAGTGTTGTTCCTTCTTATTATATCGACGAATCGCAAAAACGTTACTATCTTGAGAGTCCCTTTGAGAACGTTCATACTGGATGTGTCGTTCACGTCCATTAATAATCAGAGCCGGAAGGGCGCAAATACTGTCTCCCTGTTCAATCAACGGAGTACAAACTACGCTACGATTGGCGGGGACTTGAATCTGGCTGATGTCAATGGTCATATTGATGACCAATTCGTCTCCGGCACGTTCTACCAACTTTTCTTTGACAAGGATCTGTCCGTCCTGCAAAGTCTGGGCCTGCAACATCCCTCCACAAAGTAGAGCGAAAGCAAGTGCAAAAGGTTTCATGAGTGTATAATACTTCATCTTCGTTTCCTCCAGCATTTAGAATTGATAAATCAGATTAATTGCAGCCTGTGTCGGGCCGAAATAGTGTTTCTTGACCGTTCCCTGCTTCCGTCCGCAGTTGGTACAAGGATACTTGTCAGATTCTAAATAGAGATACCCTACACCAACGGTCGCTTCCAAGTTCCAATGTTTAGAAAGTAACCAAGAATACCCGTAACTGACACCAACACCGGTTCCCCAACCTTCATGGCGTTCACCTTCCGTACCCAACCACTTAATATCAGCTATATTATATAATAGGTAAGGAACGTGTACCCCCACAAAGTGACGGTTAAACGTTTCACAGAACCAGTAGCGCAATTCCGGATGAATGCGTAGGTGCTTCAATGACTTATCGTAGCTTCCGTCGTCATTCTTTCCATCGAAAGGATTCAGACCCGCTTCGATGTCCAAACTCCAGTGACGCGCCAAGCGAAACTCTGCCCCCAAATTCATCGATACCGTAGCCCAATAAGGAAGATTGGTCTTAATTCCAACTACAGAACCTTTGTATTCGGTCAGTTTCTCCTGCCCATAAAATGACAGGGGAATCACAAACAGGAACATCAAGAAAATCAGCTTTCTCATCATACTCATTTGTTTTAGTCTGTTAGTTTATGTTCATTTTCTATTTTAAATTCTCATTTTGTGCCTTCAAAAGCGCTTCATGCTTTTGCTTTGCTTCCGGATAGTTTCGACGTACATATCCACCCAAACTATTATACACCAAACCAAGGCGTTGAGCTATCATTTTCAGCGGTTCAGGAGTACTCGCATAAAGACGAACAGCTTCCGCATACTTATCTTCACTTTGGCAGGCTACAATTTTTCCATTAGCAGCTCTCTTTCGTCCTAATCCAGCGACTAATTCCGGTTCATGCGTACGGAGGTAACGACGAAAATTATCAGCGTCCACACCAAACTGAATAGCCACCTGATTTACCGGACGTGGATTTACCTTAAGACTTTCAATAGCAGCAGCATATTTTCCCGCAGTGGATTTAAGGAAGCGCTTTGTATGTGTCAAGTCTGTACCACAACCGTCTTCATACTGCGCCGGAGTTCCTCCTCTCCGTTGTAACATCAGATCTCGATTCCAGCGACGGAGATAATTCCTAAAACCTCCCTTGGAAACACCTGTCTGCTCTGCTATTGCGACAATGGTTAAACTTGTATTCCGATAAAGCTCTAAGGCCTCTTTATATTTTTCTTTTGTTTCTTCCATCGGTTCGCAGAGACGGCTACATCCACACATCTCCCCTCTCCTGCGATGCCCTATCATTGCTTCCCGTTCATGAATCTTTTTCTCCCACACATCTTTATGATAGAAACGAAGATGTTGACTCAGTCCTCCTAAGGAGACATTGCATTCTTCTGCTATCTGTGGTAGATTCTTAGACGTTGTACGGATCAATTCAACTGCCTGGGCATAAACTTCTTTACAATCCCGACGAACACCTCGGGAGACATTATCTTGGATTCCCAAACGTTTGCGTAATTTCTCACGCCATTCGAGAATTTCAGGATAATGCAGTTTCAACTGATTACCTAAAGCTGTTCCATCCAAATGGAATAAACGGGCAACCTGAGAAACATTATATTGAATATAATTACTATCATTACAGGCTTGAATAGCCTCTTTATACTTCTGATGAGCGACAAAGGTCTGCCCTCTTTTATCTCTTAACTTTACTGTATTTGTTTCTATTCCATCGGTCAATAAGCCGTTTCGCTTCAAAATCAAGTCTCGATAATGGCGTTTCAAATAGGCACGAAAACCGGTTAGGCTAACATGACACTGTTCGGCGATTTGCTTACAGGGCATGTCCGTCGTCGCATAAAGAGTTACTGTGCCTTCATACTTAGAAGTTAGTGCTGTAGCCTTTTGTTGTTTTTCTGTGTTCTTATTCTCCATTGCCTACATAACACTTGGAATAAAACTTATTTATGAAATAAGGGGATAGCATTATAACATGCTTGTTATTACATAATTACCTGCAATACACAAAGCAGTATAAGAAAATACGTCCTTTTTCAAACACAAAGAAAGTATAAAAATATTTAGGAATCAACTTTTTTTGTTATAAAATTGAAGATGTTATCTTAAAAAGAGAACACCTCCCAGAAAACTTATTGTATAAAATTAAGAGTTTAGCATATTTGTTTTATAATCTCTCTTTTTTAGTACATACCTCGTTAACGCTTGTTCTCTCTTTAACATTCTATTATAAATCATAAGTGGTTTTTCTCCTCTTTTGTCTGAACAATAAAAAGTCTCCAAACGGCTTTTATAAGTGATTTAATAGATAGATTTAGGCAAATCACTCTAATATTTCTCCACAGTATCCCCCTTAATAGCTTGTATCCTTATTTCATAAATAAGTGTTTCTCTTATTTCATAAATAAGGTTTAGAACTCTTCCACTTTTTAGCTAATAAACAATCAATTACACCTGAAACCTTTTGGTTAGCCCGTACCAATTCAGAAATATCCAATTCACTTAAATAACAACGAGTCGTTTTTTCAGAGGTATGTCCCAATGCCTGACTGATAACCGCAACGGGAATATCGTGTTGCAAAGCGACAGAAGCCCAACTATGTCGTAAAACGTAGGAGGTAAATTTCTGAGAAAGGTGCAGCTTATTACCAATTTCTTTCAGACACCTATTATGAGAGGCTAAACAACCTTTATACTGTTTATAGTTGGGGGGCTCTGTAGGTAGAATGGGAAACAGATAGATACGTTTCCTATCAGTCGGTGCATATTTATGAATGAGTTGCCACATACCAGTCGTTATTTCCAATCGAATCAGTGTACCGGTTTTATGTCTATGATATACTAATTCGTTGTTATGGATATTTCGAGTTGTTAAATAGGCCATATCCACAAAGGGCATTCCGCAGGCTAAGAAGCTAAAAAGACAAAGATCTAGAGCTAATTCCTCTTTAAAACTACCCACCCTGAAAGTTGCCATCTTCTGAATGGCCGCTATTGGTATGGATCGTTTTGCTGTTACAGCCCTCCGTAACTTCAGATTCTTAAAAGGGTATTGAGAACTACATAATAGCTCATCCTGACAAGCAGCATTGTAAATAGCTCGCAAATTACTTAAATAGGTATTAATACTATTGGTCGCCAACTTACGGTTCTGCAAATAGGTCACAAAATCGGCCACCAATGTCCGACTTAAATCGCGAATACAGAAACGAGGGTTCCCGACAAATTTCAAGAAATGGCTGATGGTTACTTGATAAAGTTCTGCCGTACTGGCTTTTCCTAACTGTTGTTTGAGCTGGATTCGTTGTTGGGTGTACTCCCAAAGTGACAAGGAAGTATACTTTCTTTTGTACTTTTGTTTCATATACATGTTTTCTTTTTATCATTCTGAATAAAAAAATACAAGTATATAAAGAAATTAACCTACAAAAAAAGGAGCTGCCCAAAAACTTGGATAGCCCCGTCTTTCTACTAAGTTGCCGAATATTATTCAGCAGGAGTTGCTACAGCTTCAGTTGCAGGTGTAGCAGCAACGGTAGTGTCACTTGAAGCAACAGTTGTTGAATCATTGTTTACTTCTACAGCTTCTTCTACTGTAGGAACAACTTCTTCTACTGCTACTTCTGTTTCTGCACTTTCCACATTTTCAACAGATTTGTTACCACAAGAGGTAAATGATACTGCTGCCATCACAGCAGCGAATGCTACAAACTTTTTCATTTTGTTTTTCAATTTAAATGGTCTATAATATCTTTTGCCTTAAAACGCCGCAAATGTATATAATAATTAATTATGCTGTATAACATATTCAATATTTTTTCAAATCATTTTTCAATCACATCCCAACAAAGTGATTTACAGATTATTAAAAAATATCATTGTTTACCAACCCAAACAACAGCTATTCAAGCAATATACTTTCTTTTTATTTTATCTAATATTTCTTCCTCCAAACATACAATGTAGACAAAAGCTAAAATTTCAATATTATTCTCACACACTTATCATATTGTATAAATACATCCACATTCTCTTTCTCTCAAAAAAATTCCCCAATAGCTTCGTTTGAAACTATTGGGGAATTCCTCTCATATTCTATTATAATTAATAATTACTATACAAATAGCGTTTGATACTCTTCTTCGGAGTTTTTTCAAATTCTGTCGGATAGAGCTGTAATGAACTTACAGCTTCATAAGAAGCTAACAACTTATTCAGTTCAACACGGTTCTGCTCCATAATTACCGGAAGATCTTCATGGGAAATACCAGTATTGTCTACCGTATCATAGTCCGGATATACTAAACCGACCAATTTACCATTCTTCTCAATGATAATACTTTCCATTACGAATGGCAGATTATTCAGTTTAGACTCTATCTCTTCCGGATAAATATTCTGACCGCTTGGTCCTAAAATCATTGTCTTACTGCGACCACGAATAAAGATATGATTATCCTTATCGATTGTTCCCAAGTCACCGGTACGTAACCAACCATCATCTGTAAAGACATTATTGGTAGCCTCTTCATTCTTATAATAGCCTCTCATTACGTTTTCACCGCTAACCTGAATCTCACCTACCTTATTATAAGGATCTTCAGAATCAATTCGCACCTTCATAATACCTTTCAAGATCTGTCCACAAGAGCCCGGAACATATTCATAATGATGGTCATAACTAATTAGTGGACCACATTCAGTCATACCATACCCCACTGTAAACGGGAACTTAATCTTATACAAGAAATCGATAACCTCATCATTCATAGCAGCACCTCCTACAATCACTTCGCGGAAACGTCCACCGAAGGCATCTACCAATTTCTTTCGGATTTGTGCATAGATACGAGAATCTAACAAAGGAATGTTCAAAGCTAACTTCATTGTCGTCTTACTCAACTGCGGAAGAATCATCTTCTTGTAAATCTTTTCAAGGATTAACGGTACAGTTAGAATCAGATTCGGTTTAACCTCTTCAAATGCCTTTAACAAGATCTTAGGAGAAGGAGTCTTTCCCAACAAATAGACATGAACACCGAATGCCATCGGTACCAACAGGTTAAACGCACAACTATAAGCATGTGCCAACGGAAGGAAACATAATTCACGTTCACCACGGAATAACAAATCTAATGTACGTGCGTACGTCACATTTCCCGCCAAGTTATTACCAGTCAACATGACCCCTTTGCTAAAGCCTGTCGTTCCAGATGTATAGTTTAGCTCAACAATCTTATCATTATCCAACTCGGCATATTGAATATCTTCTTTACTGAAACCATTCGGATACTTCTCAGCCATCTTCTCATCCAACGAACGCATAATCTTCTGAATACATTCGCCGTCACGTTGATGCAAACAACGGAAGTCCTCTAAAGAGAAAACACCGCGAATGTCTTCAATCATATCTTCTTCCAAAGTCTCCCAAATACGGTCACTGACAAAAAGGAAAACCGATTCAGAATGATTGATAATATGATGAACATCGTTCGGTCGGAAGTCTTGCAAAATAGGGACAACTATGGCTCCATAAGTGATTGTCGCCATGTAGGCGATACACCAACGGGCACTGTCTTTTCCAATCAAAGCAATCTTATCACCGCGTCGAATCTGGCATTCATGGAACAGAATATGAATACGAGCAATCTCTTTAGCGACATCAGCAAATGTAAAAGTATTGTTTTTACCGTAGTCCGTCAAAGAGGGCAACTCCCAGTTGCTCTTGAAGCTCTCTTCGTATATCTTAATAAAATTCTCTTGTATCATACCAACGCATTTTTTTAATTTGTGTGCAAAAGTACAGCTTATCAAGCAAATACACAATAAATACTCAAAGTTTGCTTGTTTTTCTCTTTTATTCCACATACATTTGTTAGACATTTTAGTAATCTAATCATTAGCAAATTATGAATAAATGGTTTCTATTCTTAAGTATTCTATTAACCTGTTGTTCCATTTCCAATAAGCAAAGCGATGATAAAGAAACCTGTCACCTCGTTTCTATCGAACCCATTTTAGAAGGAGAAGAACAAGAAATACCCCTAAATGAATGGGCGAAGAAGATTCAATTCATACCTTTAGAAACCAATGACTCCGTATTGTTAAATGAATTCATTACCCACATCATCTACGAACAAGATAAACTTGTTATACAAAACAAAGGAGAAATCTACCTATTTGACACCAAGGGTAAGTTCATCCGGACTATTGGTTCTAAAGGAGAAGGTCCAGAAGAGTATGTATTTTTAGGAAATCTATGTGCAGACGAAAAAGGTATCCATATAGACGACACTCAAAGGTCTATCAAAACTTACGGGTGGGATGGTAAATGGAAAGAGACGACTCCTATTCCTACCAACCGAAATATCAATGAAGTTCTTTTCCTGTCTGACGGACGAAAAGTCGGATACATTCAAAATATATCAGGAAAAGCCCCTATGCGTATGTATATCTTCCGCGACACAACAGTATTAGGAACTATTCCCTACCCTAAGCAATTTGAACCGGGGAAAATGAGAATGGTGTTCTATAATGAATGTTATTCCTTCTCCACTTCTTCAGCAGACTACATGAAAGAGATGTTCAATGACACCATTTTTCAAATAACCGAAGACCAGCAACTCTTTCCTCGGTGGATAATCAATGCTGGTAAGTACAGATTGGAAGAGGGCGCACGTTACCGATTGAAAGATCCTCGCAACACATTGTTCAAAGAAAAGAATGCAGCTCAAATTAATATTATAGGAGTCTATCAGAATCAACTTTATTTGAGAGCCAAGCTGCAAGACACCTCTCACTTCATCTGTTACAATGAAAAGACAGGTAAGGCAACCGGTCTCAAACTGTCTTACCCGAAACATGATTTCGCTTTCAATGAAGAGCATACGTTTATACCGAGATTTATTTCTAACGACAGACGGTATCTAATCGGTTTTGAAGTTCAAGAGAATGATGAGAATCCGGTAATCATCTTAGTTGAACGATAAAGAGGTTATACCGTCTATATCCGAATATTTTCGCTACATTTGCGCGATAAATGGAAAGACAATGATTGATAAGACCGTTTTTGAAAACAAGATAGCTGCATATTACACATTGGGTTGCAAGCTCAACTTTGCCGAGACATCAACCATCGGAAAAACACTTGCCGCACAAGGTGTACGCAAAGCTCGTCCGGGTGAGAAAGCCGATATTTGTATTGTCAATACCTGTTCCGTAACAGAGTTAGCAGACAAGAAATGTCGACAAGCAATCCGTCGAATCGGGAAGCAACATCCGGGTGCTTTTATTGTAGTCACAGGCTGTTATGCCCAATTGAAACCGGAAGAGGTTTCTCACATCGAAGGAGTAGACCTCGTATTAGGAGCCGAACAGAAATTAGACATTCTACTTTATTTAGATGATTTAAAGAAGAAAGAGGAAGGCGGAACTGTTGTTGCCTCTCCCTCAAAAGACATACGTTCTTTCTCCCCCTCCTGTTCAGCAGATGACCGGACACGCCACTTTTTGAAGGTACAAGACGGGTGCGACTACTTCTGTTCCTACTGTACGATACCTTTTGCTCGCGGTCGTAGTCGAAACGGGACTATCGCCAGCATGGTAAAACAGGCTGAAGAGGTAGCAGCCAAAGGAGGAAAGGAGATCGTCTTAACCGGAGTCAACATCGGGGACTTCGGGAAAAGTACCGGAGAAACCTTCATAGACTTAATCCGTGCGTTGGATGAAGTAGAAGGAATTGTCCGTTATCGTATCTCCTCCATTGAACCCAATTTAATCACAGACGAGGCCATAGATTTTGTAGCCAATAGTAAACGCTTTGCTCCCCATTTTCATATACCTCTGCAGAGCGGTAGTGACGCTGTATTAAAACTTATGCGTCGCCGCTACGACACAGCATTGTTCCGACACAAGATCGAAAAGATCAAAGCGGTCATGCCTCATGCTTTCATTGGAGTAGATGTGATTGTCGGTACGCGTGGGGAGACCGATGAATACTTTGAAGAGGCACGGAACTTCATCGACAGTTTAGACGTAACGCAGCTACACGTATTCAGTTACTCTGAGCGTCCGGGTACGCAGGCACTCAAAATCAATTATATTGTAGATCCTAAGACGAAGCATGCCCGTAGTCAGCAGCTCTTAGACATTTCCGACCGTAAATTACATGCTTTTTACGAAGCGCATATCGGTCAAAAGGCCAATGTTTTATTCGAGCAGACACGCAAAGGGGGAATGATGCATGGATTTACAGAAAACTATATCAAGGTAGAGATTCCCTATGACCACACGTTGGTCAACGAAACCCGAGAGGTCATCTTGGGTGATTGGAACGAAGATAAAACAGCACTAAAGGTGAATGCATGATTCACCCTTTAAAACAACTCTCTTATGTGGAACAAAATACAATATGCTCTCATTTACAGTTGGGTAAAGATACATGCCCTACTCCCCATGAGGGCTTTATACGTACTGTCGGATATTCTATATGTATTAGTCTACCGAATCATACGGTATCGAGTTAAAGTGGTTCGCAAGAACCTGACCAACTCTTTCCCTGAAAAGTCTGAGGCAGAACTACTGAAGTTGGAACGTGAGTTCTACCACCACTTCGCAGACTACATTGTAGAGACCATCAAGTTAGCGCACATCTCTTTAGAGGAGCTACAGCGACGTGCCTACCTGAGAAACCCGGAATTGGTAGACCAGCTCATGGCAGAAGGACACACCTGCTTTATCTTGCTAATGGGACACTACGGCAACTGGGAATGGTTCTCCGGTTCAACCTCTCGCTTCAAGGACTCTCGTATCTATCAGATATACCGTCCTTTGAGCAACAAGGCATTCGATCAGCTATTTATCCACTTGCGTACTCAGTTCGGTTCTTATGGTATCAAGAAGCAAGACACCGTTCGAGAGGTCATCCAACTAAAGAAGGATAAGACTCCCTGTGTGGTTATCTTTATTGCAGACCAGACACCAAGTCGCAACAACCTACACTACTGGACCACCTTCCTAAACCAAGACTCTGCGATCCTAACCGGTCCGGAGCGTCTGGCAAAGAAGTTAAACCTTCCGGTGATCTTCTTAGATACAAAGCAGGTGAAACGGGGGTACTACACAGTAGATATGAAATTATTAACTGACCATCCGAAAGATACACCGGATAATTGGATTACGGAACAATACGCCCGTTTGATGGAAAAGTGTATCTTACGTAATCCTGCCGGATGGCTTTGGACACACAAGCGTTGGAAATATAACAGAACAGACAATGAATAATGAACAGATAAAACGGGTTGCCGTCACAATCCTGAACTGGAATGGTCGTGCGTTATTGGAGAAGTTCCTGCCTTCCGTCGTAGCTTATACTCCGGCTGATTTAGCTGTGATAATTGTAGTGGACAACGGCTCTACGGATGATTCCATCCAGTTACTCAAAGAGAAGTTTCCTACCGTTCAGATCGTATCATTCAAAAGAAATCATGGTTTTGCCGAAGGGTACAACTTAGCTATCCAGGATATCTTCTATGAGTACACCGTCCTGCTCAATAGTGATGTAGAGGTTACTCCCGGTTGGTTGGATGCCCCAATCGCAGCGATGGACGCAGATCCACGTATCGCAGCGGTACAACCGAAAATCCTCTCACTGCGGAACAAAGAGTACTTCGAATATGCCGGTGCTGCCGGTGGTTTCATAGACTTCTTCGGGTATCCTTACTGCCGGGGTCGCATATTCAATGTTATAGAGAAAGACGAAGGACAGTACGATACAGAAGCTGACCTATTTTGGGCAAGTGGCGCCTGCCTATTCGTCCGTACAGAAGAATACAAGATGGCAAGAGGATTAGACGATAGGTTCTTTGCTCATCAGGAGGAGATCGACTTCTGCTGGCGACTACGTTCCAGAGGCTATCGGGTAGTTTGTACCCCTAAGTCGGTAGTATATCACCTTGGTGGAGGAACACTTAATACAGAGCATCCACACAAGACTTTCCTCAACTTCCGCAACAACCTTCTGATGTTATACAAAAACCTACCGGATGGGAAATTAGAGCCGATTCTATTTATCCGTTTCTTCTTGGACTACATAGCGGCTGCTAAATTCTTGTTTACCGGTCACTACAAGAATGCCAAGGCGGTTTACGAGGCCCGCCGAGCCTTTCACAAAATGAAGTTTGACTTCTTTGGATCTCGTTTAGAGAACCGGATTCTCACTTGTGTTGAAAGGATTCCGGAACGCAAAAGGGGAAGTATCCTTGTCTCTTTTTATCTACTATTTAAAAGGAAGTTCTCCTCCCTATAACAAAAATCCCCTAAAGCGGGTAAACGCGACTTTAGGGGATTCCATTCTTATTAGGGCTATTTCCTACAAATTAGCACTTTGTAGTATATTAATCATAATTGGTTTAAATCCACTCACAAAGCATTCTACGGCGATAACCATCAAGATTAATCCCATCAAACGCATCATCACGTTATTACCGGTCTCACCCATATACTGGTTCAACTTCGTGGAAGCACGTAGAATGATATAGGTTAGGACGTAGACAAAAGCAATCGTTCCAATCAATACGCACTTCATCGGGACCGTTACCGCGTCATCCATCATCATCAGACCATTCGCAATAGCTCCTGGGCCACAAAGCATAGGGATCGCAAGAGGCGTGATTGAAATATCATTCACGTAGGTCTTCACCTCATCTTCCTTCAGCTTCACACTGGTGTAGCGTGCCTTCAGCATATCATACCCGATCGTAAAGATGATAATACCTCCCGCTATACGGAAACCGTTAGTCGAAATACCAAAGAACTTAAACAACAATTGTCCTGAAACCGTAAAGACAATCAGTGTTAAAAAGGCCATGATTGTAGCACGACGTACAATCGCCCGACGTTGTTCCTCACTCACTCCATTTGTCATGGTCAAAAAAACCGGCATTGTCCCCAATGGATTCGCCAACGTAAAGAACGAAGTGAAACACAAAAGGAAAAACGGCAATAAAGAATCATCCATAATAATAGTATTTAATTTGTTTTGACTACAAAGGTAGACAAATTCCTAAACTATGCTAACAATATTTCTGATTAAGAATAACAGCAGCGCTATAAATATCCCCTCCGAAGGGTGGATTTAACTTAGCCAACTTCAGTTCCACCTCTGTTAGCTCCGGAAAATGCTCCTTCAAAGCCTTCATAATACGCCCCGCTACATGCTCCAGCAACTTAGAGTGAATCTCCATCTGCTCCTTTACGACCGCATAGACGGCGGCATAGTTAATCGTATCCTCCAACTCATCACTGGCCACAGCCTTCTCCAAAGGAGCCGTAAGCCACAAATCCACTACGAAGTAGTTCCCAACCCGTTGTTCTTGAGGCATTACGCCGTGGTAAGCGTAGAACCTCATCGCCTTTAACTCTATTCTTGTTGTCATAATTCGTTATTTTATGGTAAATGTAGGTAAAGTAAGGCTTCTTGCCAAAAAATAGTCTATATTTGCGCTAAGTAAACACTACATTATATGATGGGGACAAAACACAAGGATGAGAACACGAACGTCGGCCTACACAACACATTAGCTGCAGGCACGCATGTCAAAGGGGATATTACCACCGAAGCGGACTTCCGGCTGGATGGCCAAGTAGAAGGAAACATCCAATGCAACGGTAAGATTGTCATTGGTCCGAAGAGCACTGTCACTGGAAACATCACTGCGACCAATGCTGAGATCTTAGGAGAAGTCAAAGGCAACGTACAGATAAGCGGTAAGTTAACCCTAAAAGCGACCGCTATCATTCAAGGGGACGTAATCACCCAGACGTTAGAGATAGAGCCAAATGCCCGGTTTAACGGGATCTGCAAAATGACAAACGAACCGGCTGCCCATTAAAGGCAGCCGGTTTTGTTTTATACAAGCCTACCCACTGATATCCATCAACACCCCCATCTCTCCCTATCTCCATGCCTAAGTTGAGTGTTATTATTCCAAACGGAATAACTAATTATTCCGCTCGGAATATTAGATTATTCCATGTGGAATTATAAATTATTCCGTGTGGAATATTGTGTTATTCCGTACGGAATATTATATTTGCATCGGGGGACTTAGAGAGGTGAAGAGCCTAAGGTCACAAGAAGTAAGTCCTTAAGACTAATATATAAAGAACATAGAGGTATGGCAGATAAACGTGTAGAATGGACAGTCAATCTGTACCGTTATAACTTGGGAGAGAATCGAGGGGAGTTGTATCCCTGCGTGGAATTGAAGAATACCATTAATTTGGAAGGGGTGATTAATACGATTGTAGCAGAGCGAAGTGAATTAAGAAAAGAGACGTTGCGTAGCGTGGCATATCAATTGATTCATAAGATGCAGGAGCTGTTGATTGATGGACATGCCGTATCGACTCCGTTGGGGACACTGACTCCTACGGTAAAAGGAATGTGGAACGGTAATCGATTGAGTCCGTCTGCTCGGGCTGAGAATACAGCTTCATTGAATTATACGATGAGCCTGGAACTGAAGGAGGCATTCAGTAACCCTCTGTTTAAGTTGGGACGTACACCGGTAAGCGGTCCGCGTATTTACTCTTTCAAGAATCTCAATACGGGTGAGAAAAACGAGGCTTTGACACCCGGTTGCTACGTGATGGTTCAGGGGAGACATCTTTTAATGAATGGTGACCTGCCGGAACGCGGGTTATATCTACTGAATCGGGAGACGGGGGAACAGGCGGCTTACTTCCCGCCAAACAGCTTCATGCTGAACTCACGTTCTCAAATCATGATCCAGCTGCCTAAAGATATACCTGCGGGAGAATATACGTTGCAGGTGCTGTCACAATGTACAACCAGCCCTCGCCCTCTCAAAGCAGTTGCTTCCGGAGAGTGGCAAGGGCCGGTCTTTGTAAAAGAAAATATTTAAGTATAGCTTATTTACGTCCTGACTCTTTAATCAAGGTTGTAATCTTCGTATTTAATGAGTCGGCTTTCAACAGTTGTTCCAAAGTGATGTGCATTCGGTAGCACCAACAATGGTGTGCGTCTGCCGGGACATTGATTCGTTCCGCTTCGTAATCCTCTCGCTTGATGGAGTCATCCATTGCAAACCAATCTTGCAACGGGAGAATCGTCAGCATAGAGGGAGCAGCCAAATGGTTGGTAACAATCTGCGTAGCAAGCTCTGCCGTACAAAGTTCCGGAGCTTCTCCCTTATGTCCTAATACCTCATTGTAATACCGTTGCGTCTTTGCCCGATCTTCCATCCACCAACTGCGGAGGGGTGACATATCGTGCGTAGAAGTGGTACATACGGAATAGTAGGGCAACTGGTTCATATCCGAGAACTCTCGGTTCGGAGCCTTTGGCATACGTTCGATCTCCAGACTGAATATCTGCAACCGGTTCATCACATCGGGTACGGACTCCGGAATCATTCCTAAGTCTTCACCGCAGACCAACATGCTGGTGTTACCCACCAACGGAGTCAAGCGTTTGAAGGCACGGGCTTTCCAGAAGTCGTTATGGCGGTGGTAAAAGAAATGCCAATAGAGCTGGTCGAAAGCGTAGCGGTCGGTAGCTTCTAACTCGCGATAGATATAGGATTGATAAGCAGATATACGCGGATGGAACTTCTCCGGTTCGCGTGGGTCACGCAGAAAGAGGACTTCGTTAGCGATGGCAAACAATCCCGCTTTAATCTGCTGAGAGATTTCATCATTCTTCCCGTAGAACAGTGTCTCAATCTTCCGCTGTGTATCACAGAAGGGTTTCAAGACAAAGTGATGAGAAGAGGATTGCGCCAAAAAGGTATCTACCACCTCTGCTGTACGTTCACCAAACAAATCGGGTAGATATTCCCGGTTGATATGGGGTGTAGTAAAGCGAGCCTCATTAAACGATAACCCCGCCTGTTCTATCTCGGCTTTCGTCAGAGGGAGTGCCGGATTAAAGTGTCCGCATAACCCCTGCACGTAGTCCAAAGGTACCTCCCAGATACGGAAAAAGCCCAAGATGTGGTCTATACGGAAGCAGTCGAAATAGTCCTCTAACTTATGGAAACGTTTCCGCCACCAAGCGAAGTCGTCCTGCTCCATACGATCCCAATTATAGGTCGGGAACGACCAGTTTTGTCCGGTGACAGAGAAGTCATCGGGTGGAGCTCCGGCTTGCCCGTTCATGTTGAAGTACTTCGGTTCCATCCAAGCCTCTATGCTGGTACGGCTAACCCCAATGGGTAGATCCCCTTTCAAGACGATACCATTGGCACGGGCATAATCGGAAACGGATTTGAACTGGGTGTGAAGTACATATTGCAGGAAGTAATTAAAGGTAATCTCCGGATAGGCTTCACTGCCTTCCGTACAGAGTTCTCGAATACGGTTCTTATCATACGAAGCATACTCCTTCCAATCATTGAAGTTGGAGGTATTGTATCGGTCACGCAGGTAGCAGTAAGCGGCATAAGGCATAAGCCAGGACTCACTCTGCTCAAAGAAGCGTTTATAGGCCGGAGTATTCAGGATATAGGTTCCAGCCTGCTTGAAGTACTCACGACAGTAGGCAACTTTGTACTTGATCATCTCTTCATATTCGACCACTTCCGACCGGTTCAACTCAGCCTGTTTCAATGCAAAGAAAGCGGCCTTGTCCGGGTCTGCCAATGCTCCCATTTGGGACAAGCTGATGTACATCGGATGAAGTGCATAGATAGAGATCGCACTATAGGGATAAGAATCAATCTTGGTATGCGTAGTAGTCGTGTCATTCATCGGGAGAACCTGAATGATACGCTGGTGAGTCTGCTTTGCCCAATCAACCAACATACGCAGGTCTCCTAAGTCCCCTACCCCAAAGCTCTGCTCCGAGCGGAGAGAGAACACAGGGATTACCGAACCGGCACAACGCCAAGCGGGTAAGTTATCCCGAAAGTACAAACCGGAGATAACGACAGTTTCCTTTTCCTGCAGAGGAGCAAGTTGTAAGACGCGGTTCTCTCCCTCTTCCCAGGATAGGGGTTGCTGCTGTTCATCCACCAATAGAAACTTATATTCTAAAGGATAAGTCACCTCCTCTGCGTCCAGTTCAATTGCCCAAACAGGAGCCTCTACACAGTGCATAGGGAGTGCCTCCTCCGGGTTCCAATTGCCTAAGCAGGGCTGGTTACCGACCATGCGTACAGATTGTCCCTTCTCTGCTCGTGGGACAAAGACTTCAAAGACCAGTTTCTTTCCGCTGGTAACGGTTCTTTCCTGCGTATCAGCGGCATGTGCAAACAGGCCTTTCGTGAAGGCAGAGGAATAGAAAGCTAAGTCGTGAGGTCGAACCAACCAATAGTCATAAAAAGTATATTGTTCTACCGCTTCGGAGAGAGTGACCGAATGGTTCCGCTCCCACTCTTCAGGGATCTGAGTATCTCCTTCACGTAGGAAATAGCGGTACTTTATCTGACCTGTCCGTGTCTGTATTTCTAAATCTAACTTCCAACTACCGTCTCCTTGGCAGATCATTTCTTGAGCCAAGGCCGGCTCCCAATTTCCTAATTCGGGAACCGACCCTACCACATATAATTTCTGCCCCCAGGTCGTATGAAAGTGAATATTGAATGTGAGTTTCATCTATTTATAAGAGAGTTTAAATCATCCACAACGCGAAGCTCCACAGTTTGTACAGATCAAGCAACCCTCTTGGTAAACAAGTGTTTCATGTCCACAGTTCGGGCATTTCTGTCCTTTAGCTTCTGTTCCGTTGGGTAAATATTTCTTTAATGCACGTTCCACACCATTCTTCCAAGTATTGATGGATTCGTTATTCAACTCCATGCCTTGAACTAACTTAATAACCTGATCGATTGGCATGCCATAGCGTAATACACCAGATATCAGTTTCGCATAGTTCCAGAACTCTGGATTAAACTTACCGTCCAATCCCTCGATGGTCATTTTATAACCACGTTTGTTCTTAAACTGGAAGTCATAATGCTTCTTCCCGTCCTCGTCATAGCTCTTAATAATACTACCTTTAGAGACGTTCTTCGGTAACATGATACCTTCGTCATCGTCAGCCAGACCGGTAAAGATCTCATACGGGCGACCGTTCAACAAACCGACAAAGGCGATCCATTTCTCACGGTTGTTTTGGAATTTCACTACATCGGCTTCCAATTCACGTGGACGAGTAGCCACAATCACCGGCGGCTGCATACAATTACAATCCTCTTTCTTCTTCTTAGCATTATTATCTGTAGACAGTAATACACCGGAACGAGAGCCATCACGATAGACTGTACATCCTTTGCAACCACATTTCCAAGCTTCTACATACAAAGCGTCCACCAAATCTTCCGTTACATCTGACGGTAAGTTGATTGTTACACTGATGGAATGGTCTACCCATTTCTGCATACGACCTTGCATACGGACTTTCTGTAACCAGTCTACGTCATTAGAGGTTGCTTTGTAGTAAGGAGACTTAGCCACTAATTCGTCGATTTCCTCTTGAGAGTATTTCTTTGTAGTAGAGTAACCGTTCGCCTCCATCCAAGTGACAAACTTGTGGTGGAACACAATGTACTCTTCAAAAGCGTCTCCGGTCTCATCCACAAAATCCACACGAGTATCAGCGTCATTCGGATTTACCTTACGACGACGACGATATACGGGTAAGAATACAGGTTCAATACCGGAAGTTGTTTGGGTCATCAAGCTGGTAGTTCCAGTCGGGGCAATAGTCAAACAAGCAATGTTACGACGTCCATACTGTACCATCTCCGCATAGAGTTCCGGATCTGCTTCGCGTATACGATTAATAAATGGATTATTCTCTTCACGTTTCGCGTCATATATCTCAAAAGCACCACGTTCTTTAGCCATTTCGACAGAAGAACGATAGGCAGCTAAAGCCAACGTACGTTGTACTTTCTCTGCGAAGTCGGTAGCCTCTTCAGTTCCATAACGTAATCCCAATGCGGCAATCATATCCCCTTCGGCTGTAATACCAACACCTGTGCGGCGTCCCAACAGAGTCTTACGTTGAATCTTTTCCCACAGGTGACGTTCGCTTTGTTTAACCTCCATAGACTCAGGATCTGAATCTACCTTAGCTAAAATCTGCTCAATCTTTTCTGATTCCAAATCGATAATATCGTCCATAATACGCTGTGCTAACGCTACGTGCTGACGGAACAAATCAAAATCAAAATAGGCCTCTTTTGTAAACGGATTCACTACATAAGAATAGAGATTGATCGCCAACAAACGACAACTATCATACGGACACAAAGGGATCTCTCCACAAGGATTTGTGGAAACGGTACGGAACCCAAGGTCGGCATAAGAATCAGGTACGGACTCCCTTAATATGGTATCCCAGAAAAGGACTCCCGGTTCAGCCGACTTCCAGGCATTATGAATAATCTTTTTCCAGAGAGCAGCAGCGTCAATGTCTTTAACGGTTGCCGGATCGGTAGCATGAATCGGATACTGCTGTTTATAAGATGTACCATTAACAACAGCCTGCATAAATTCATCATCAATCTTAACCGATACGTTTGCACCTGTAACCTTTCCCTCCGTCATCTTAGCGTCGATGAACGATTCCGAATCCGGATGTTTAATCGATACACTTAACATCAAAGCACCACGACGTCCATCCTGAGCGACCTCACGAGTCGAATTTGAATAACGCTCCATAAAAGGAACTAATCCGGTAGAGGTCAATGCAGAGTTCTTCACAGGAGATCCTTTAGGACGAATGTGAGACAAATCATGCCCTACTCCCCCACGACGCTTCATCAACTGTACCTGTTCTTCGTCTATTCGAATAATTGCTCCATACGAATCCGCATCACCGTCTAATCCTATTACAAAGCAATTGGAAAGTGAAGCGATCTGGTAATCATTTCCAATTCCTGTCATCGGACTCCCCTGAGGAATGATATATCGGAAATGATCAAATAAACTAAAAAGCTCCTCCTCCGAAAGTGGGTTCGGATACTTCTTTTCTATGCGGGCAATTTCATTCGCCAAACGATGATGCATATCAACCGGGGACTTTTCATAAATATTCCCAAAGGCATCTTTCAAGGCATACTTATTTACCCATACTTTTGCAGCCAATTCATCCCCTGCAAAGTAATTTAAAGAAGCTTTAAATGCTTCATCGAAAGTGTAAGTTTTATGATTCACGGTTGTTCCAAGTTTAATGAGGCGCAATTTTAAGAATAGTTTGTGGATTCGCCAAATTATTCAACAATGAAAATATATGTTGTTGAAAAGTTTTCTACTTCAAAACGACATTAAACTATTTATCAACACATTAGCCTTATCTGTCAACAGTCAAAGTTTTCAAAAAGGAAAAGTCTTATTCACCTCTGATTTACACAAATAAAAAAGGATGCAACTAAAAAGCAACATCCTTTCCCATCTTATATAATAATTATTAAGCCTTCAATAATGCTTCTATATCTTCCATTGAAGAACGGAATGACTTGTTCGTTTCGATCTGGTTCTTCACCGTTTTGCAAGCATGCAAAACGGTCGCATGATCTCGTTTACCAACAATCTTACCAATATGTGAATATGAACTGTCTGTATATTGTTTCGCCAAATACATTGTTACTTGACGTGCTTGTACAATTTCACGCTTACGAGAGTTTGTCTGAATAGCTGACGCTTCCAAATTATAATATTTGCATACAATATCTTGAATAGACTCAACAGACACCTGCTTTTTCTCTAAACGAATGACTCTACTCATCACCTGTCTTGCCAAAGATAAGTCAATTGCTCTATTGAAAGCTGTAGAATAAGCAAGCAAAGAGGCAACAATACCCTCTACGTCACGAACATTTTCAGTAACATTACTTGCTATGAAATTAAATACATCATCAGGAATAACAACTCCATCATGTGTAATCTTATTTTTCAAAATCTTCTTACGCAGATCTAAATCAGGACGTTCCAACTCTGCTGTCAATCCCCACTTTAATCGAGTAATCAAACGTTCTTCCATCCCTTGTAAATCTACTGGAGCTTTATCTGAAGTTAAAATCAATTGTTTCCCCAAAAGGTGCAAATGATTAAATATATGGAAGAATGTATTTTGTGTCTTATCCTTTCCTATCAACTCCTGAATATCATCCAAAATCAAGACATCTACCTGCTGATAGAAATACATAAAATCATTCGTTGTATTCTTACGGATAGCCTCAGTATACTGAACGGTAAAAATGTGAGCTGAGACATATAAAACCTTCTTATCCGGATGAGTCTCTTGAATACGATTACCAATAGCATGGCACAAATGAGTCTTACCAACTCCTGATGGTCCATAAATAAACATCGGATTATAGGTTTTTCCTGGCTCTTTTGCTATAGCTTCACTGGCAGAACGGACCAAACGGTTACTTGTCCCTTCAAAATAGTTATCGAAGCTATATCTCGCATTCAAATGAGAATCCCAATCTTGACGTGCACTTGATGCAAACAAAGAGGAAGGAATTTCAGAGGTAGTAGTATTTTTTGCTACAGGAGCAGGTCCAGCAGGCACTGTAATCTTACCATCTTCTGCCACCCTTATTTTATAAGCCAATTGGGTTCTTTCACCATACACACGATACAAAGCTTTTTTTAGAAGATCAAGATATCGAAGCTCTAACATCTCTTGAAAAAATGGAGTTGGAACCTCTATCGTAACTATTCCATCTTTATAAGATACTGGAATTATAGGTTCAAACCAAGTTTCAAAGACCTTTAGATCTAAGTTATCCTTTATGATCTTAAGGCATTCCCCCCACAATATTTGATGATCAGTTTGCATGATTTTCTTCTATCTCAACTATACTTACAACTTCAATATTCCTTTTTACGACTACAAAGTTTAGAAATTAAATCTGAAAAAAAAAGTGCTATTTTATTTGGTACTTTGAATTGTTTAATATTATACTTATTGTCAATCAGTTAAATATAACACTTTGATAATCTATACATTAAATTAAATGTACTTTAGAAAAGCCTTTATTAATGAGCTTTTTTATAAGAATTCTTTTTTACCAAATATGTATTAACAAGGTCTTCAAATAGGGCTATATCACTATATTTGAAGACCTTACCAAAATTAATTTTACTTTCTATTATTTCTTCTTTAATTAGAACAAATCTAAATAACTCCTTTTATTAAATTCCTCTCCTAAAACACAGAGAAATGCACATATCGTTTTGGATTTTCTCTTAAATCCAGTAACAGCTTTGAAGCATTATCTGCCGTACTATTCAAATTATCATAAAAAGAACGATCATTCAACAACAACCCCATGCTATTATCCTTTGAATTTAATTTTTGAGTCATCTGCTTTACATTTGCTAAGGTTTCATTAACAGCATTTACTGTTGTAACCAAATCCAACTTCTTTAAGTCAGTACTAACATCTGCAAAATTACCAGTAATCATTTTTAAATCATTCACAATTCCTGGTACATCCTTACTCAAAACTTGATTCAATTGACGAGAAGAGGCTGCTAAACTATTAGTCGTCTTTTCTATATGCTCCAATGATTGAGCTAACGCCGGATGATTCACCAAGGTCTGCAATCCACCTAAAATAGAATCAATCTTGGGCAATAACAATTCAACTTGTGGAAGAATCTTATCTTGAACAGACTGCATCATATCAGCTTCCATTCGTCCTTCAATAGTTGCCCCTGGTTTCAAATAATCATCTATATACTTATTCAAATGGATATGCAATTCACCACCACCTAAAAAACTATTTACAATAGTAATATAACTTCCTTTATTAATCTTCATATGATCCTCTAATGTAATATCAATAGAGATCTTATCTACAGCATTGTAATCATATACAATATCGCTTACTAACCCCACTTTAAAACCTTCAACATAAACCGGACTTGAGATTGTTACCCCTTTAACATTTGAACAAGCAACTATATAATGATTAGTTGGTTTGAACAAATTAATTCCTTTCAAATAATTAATTCCTATATACAATAAAGCTACACTAATAATAGAAACCAAACCGATCTTTGCTTCTTTTGTGAATATACTTTTCATACTTATCTATATAATAATTCAGTTAATTCAATATTTTACTTTCTCACCATCTTTAAAAGCTACAATAAATGCATCTTTAAAATTCTTTGCCACCTGGCGACGTAATTTTCGAATAGAGTTAAAACTTGTCGTCTCACCATATGTGTACTTATAAATACCTTTCTCCACAAAATAATCAACATTTTTATACCCCTTAAACAATTTTGAATTAGGAGATAGTTTCTTATCTGAAGTCAGTATTTGTATTTTATACACAATTTGATTTTCATTATTTTGTTTAACTATAGTTTTTTGAGGGACAGACAAATCCTCCTGACGAGAACGATTCAGTTCTTTCAGTTTATTTTTCTGAAGAATATACTCCTCACTGCCCGGAGGTGCAGTTATTGCCTGCTCTATGTTTTCTTTTTCCTCTACTTCTAACAATGAAGCAGCAACTACTGTTTTTCCATTCAAAGATCCCTGTTTTCGATCATACTCTCCTTTGTACTTTGTAAAGGCATTATAAATGGCTGACGCTAATTTATTTTGCCCCTCACCTGTTTTCATAAAACGCTCTTCTGCTGCATTCGAAATATACCCTAATTCTATAAGAACACTTGGCATACTCGTTTTGCGTAAAACCAAGAAACCGGCTTGCCGTACGCCACGGTTATTACGCTTAGCAACAGTAAAACATTTTTGCACCTCTGAAGCCAAACTAATGCTCTGCTCCATGTGTTTGTTTTGCATAAATTCAAAAATTATATAAGATTCAGAAGAGGTAGGATCAAAACCTTCATACTTTTGCAAGTAATTATCTTCTAAAAGAATTGCAGAGTTCTCTCTCATTGCCACTTCCAAATTTTCATCGCTACGAGCCAACCCTAAAGTATAAGTTTCCGTACCAGAGACAGAACTACCTCGTTTTACTGCATTTGTATGAATAGAAATGAATAAATCTGCTTTATTCCGATTGGCAATATTTGCACGTTCATCTAAATCAACAAACACATCAGTCTTACGCGTATAAAGGACTTTTACATCTCTATGTTTCTCCGAAATCAAATTCCCTAATTTTAGCGCAACGGACAAATTAATTGTTTTCTCATTAATAGAAGCACCTTTTGCCCCAGGATCTTTCCCTCCATGACCAGCATCTACTACGACAATAAAATTTTTCTCCCTTGCCTGAGAGACCGGCAAAGTAGAAAAAAATACCACAAATAAACAGATATACTGAAATACTTTTCTTGTCATGATTGGAAACATCTCACAATTTGGGACAAAAGTAATGTTTTTTAATGACTAAAACAGGAATGAACTTAAATAAAAAAAGGGTGAATTCATACAGAATCACCCTTTTTTCTATATTCTAACTTATCTTTTCATTGTACAGCGGGACGAACCTTATACAAATTGACATCCTCAATCGTCAATACTTTCTGGGGATTCTCACTATAAATATGATGTGTCCACCAACTTATCTCTGCTCTTGTGTAGATCAAACGACCTGTTTCTTTATTATAGTTCACAGACTTTACATTTTTTGAAACCGCCAATGGCTCAAAAGGAATAAAACTCTCTTTATCCACATCAAAGCGATAGACACCATCGTGTCCAGAAACCAATAATTCAAAATCAGAGATTCGAACCAAATCATGTCCTCCCTCAACAGGTATCTTCCAACTATTTTCTAACACGAGTTTAGGAGAATCGGTTTTCCAATCTTTTAAAGAATAAGCTCTCAACTCATCAAATCCCAATGCAAACAAAAGCTTCTTCTCTTTCATCCAAACGGTTCCATGCCCCGAATACAAAGAATCGCGAAAAAGAACCTGATTCGGTTTGTCTATATCAAACAGCTCTATACTATTTCCTTCCTTATGTGTAGACAAAGCTACCACAACTCTATTCTCCGGCAATAGTTCTGCAGAATGAGCCATTGGAACATGGGCATAAAATAAGCATTTCTTTGTTTCTCGATCCAATAATAATGCAATTCCTGCTGATGAAGTAACCAATAATTTTGTATTATCATCAACCGGTTTACATTCATCCATATTTCGACATTTCCGATGTAACTCTTCAGGTATCTGAGAAAAGACATCTGCTGCTTTCCATTCCCAAACAACACATACACTATCCTCAGTTGAACGCTCCGCGTCCAAAATCAGGACCTTATCATCTCCACAAACAACTATTTCATCTTTTATAGACTGTTTACAGGACAATAAGAACAAAAAAGAAACTAAAATTAGAACACTTAAAATTCTTCTTCCCATCGATAAGTAGCTTTATATCATTTGTTTTCTACAAATATATAACTTTTTCTATAAACCACATAAAAAAAGCCCAAACCTTTCGATTTGAGCCTTTCCTAATGTTTAACTATTGAAATTATTCAGAAACTACTTCAAACGGAATCTCAACAGAAACTTCCTTATGAAGTTTTACAATAGCTTTGTAATTACCAACTTCTTTAACAGAATCCTTGATATAAATAATCTTACGATCTACTTCAAAACCAGCTTTTGCCAAAGATTCAGCAACCTGAATATTTGTAACAGAACCAAAGATAGTACCTGTTGAACTTGTTTTTGCACCGATTGTTAAAGAAACACCTTCCAACTGAGCAGCTAATGCCTGAGCGTCTTCTTTAATCTTAGCCAATTTATGAGCACGCTGTTTTAAGTTTTCAGCTAATACTTTCTTTGCAGATTCAGATGCGATAACTGCTTTGCCCTGGGGGATTAGAAAGTTACGTCCGTAACCGTCCTTCACTGTTACGATATCGTCTTTGTAACCTAAATTGATTACATCTTCTTTCAAAATAACTTGCATATTCTGTCTCCTCTCTTTTAATTATTTCATTAAATCGGTTACATAAGGAAGCAACGCCAAATGACGAGCTCTTTTAACAGCCTGAGCTACACGACGCTGGAACTTCAAAGAAGTACCTGTAATACGACGTGGAAGAATCTTACCCTGTTCGTTCAAGAATTTCTTCAAGAATTCAGGATCTTTGTAATCGATATATTTAATACCATTCTTTTTAAAACGGCAATATTTTTTCTTTTTAACGTCTACTGAAGGCGGAGTCAAATATCTAATTTCTGATTGAGTTGCTGCCATGATTAATTCTCCTTTACTGTTTCTTTAGATGATTTCAAACTTCTTCTCTTAGCTGCATATTCTGCTGCATACTTATCCTGGCGGAAAGTCAGGAAGCGAATTACTCGTTCGTCACGACGGAAGTTTACTTCCAATGTAGCGATTGTCTGAGGTTCAGCCTTGAATTCAATCAACTGATAGAAGCCTGTAGTTTTCTTTTCAATAGGATAAGCTAATTTGCGCAAACCCCAATTTTCTTCGTTCACGATTTCAGCACCTTGTTCTTTCAAAAGGTTCGTGAATTTTTCTACCGCTTCCTTCATCTGAGCGTCAGACAAAACGGGAGTTAAAATGAAAACGGTTTCGTAATTATTCATAAAACACTGTTTTGTATTGTTATTACTATTATTTTTTGCGGTGCAAAGGTAAGAACTATTTTTGAATTCACAATAATATGTCTCTTTTTTTATTTAAACACACAACTATTCCTCTGAGAAGCTATTTCCAAACACAAAAGAAATGCCAAATATATTTAAAAACAAATGTTTTACTCCTATACATTTTATTTATTGAATTTTAATCTATACTTTTGGCATACTTAACCGATTAAGTAAACTATATGAGAATCTCTCTAAAAGATATTGCTAACAAATTGGAGTTGTCTAAAACAACTGTTTCTTGGGTTCTCTCCGGCAAAGGAGATGAAAAAGGTATAAGTGCAACAACACAGGAAAAAATATTTGCTTATGCAAAAGAGGTTAATTATCAACCTAATTTATTAGCTAGAAGTTTACACACAGGATTATCGGGAACAATAGGTTTAGTTATTCCTGATATAAGTGACTCTTTTTACTCTCAAATGGCTAAAGAAATTGAGATTGAGGCAGAGAAACAGGGATACTCTTTAATGATAACCAGTTCCGGTTCGGAAAAGGAACGAGAAGAACGAATGATAGATCTCTTCCGGGCTCGTCAAGTAGACGGTATTATCATTGCTCCTACCAAGCAATCTTCAGGAAAGATTATACAAATGTTAGATGAACATTATCCATTTGTAACTTTTGACCGTTATTTTCCGGAATTAAATACGGATTATGTAGTAATCGATAATGAAGAAAGTAGTTACACATTAGTTAATCATCTTATCCAAAAAGGACATCGCAAGATTGCATTGATTACAACAAATTCTTATTTAAAAACAATGACAATGCGTCGTGAAGGATACGAAAGAGCTTTTACCGAGAACCGATTATCTCTTGATCCGAACTTATACGGAGAAGTTTGTTTCAAAGATTATCAAAACAATATTGTAAATGTATTAAAAGAGATTTTAGAAAAAGTTCCTGATGTAAGCGCTTTCTTTTTCACTACACATATTTTAGCATTGGAAGCATTCCAATTTTTCTATCAAAACCATATTTCCATTAACGAAAAGAACTATGGTTTAGCTTGTATTCATGACATCCCTGAATTTAGAGTTTTAGCTCCTAAAATAAACACAGCCCGCATGCCCGTTGAAAAAATGGGGAAAGAGGCAGTTAAAATGTTAGTTCACAAAATTGAATGTAAACAGAAAAAAATAAAGTTAGATAATATACAAACAGAAAAACTCCCCTGTTTAATCACTTTCAGAGACTAAACAGTATAAAAAAGACAAACAATTAAATAACACATAAAATGAAAAAACATCTCATTGGTATTGACATCGGAGGTACGAAATGTGCCATTAGTTATGGTCTTTATAACGGAGAAAATATCGAACTAATCTCCAAAGAAAAGATAAAGACCGGTAAACCGCAAGAAACGTTAAGCCAACTAAAGGAACTTATCGAAAAGGTTCTGAACAATCAACAGCTTGTTCCTTCAGACATTTCAGCTATGGGAATCAGTTGCGGAGGCCCATTGGATAGTCAAAAAGGAGTAATCCTCTCTCCTCCAAACCTACCGGGGTGGGATCAAATTGCTATCGTCGAATACTTCGAAAGTTATTTTCACGTTCCCGTTTACTTGCAAAACGACGCAAATGCCTGTGCTGTAGCAGAGTGGCGTATTGGAGCAGGCCGAGGGACACAAAACATGGTGTTTTTAACTTTTGGTACAGGCTTAGGAGCCGGTTTAATTCTTAACGGCCAACTATACGCAGGAACGAATAGTAATGCAGGAGAGCTTGGACATATCCGTTTAGGAGATTATGGTCCGGTAGGATATGGGAAATCGGGATCGTTCGAAGGTTTTTGTAGTGGTGGAGGTATTGCTCAGTTAGCTCGCTTAATGGTTATGGAAAAATTACAACAAGGTGAGACCGTAAATTGGTGCAGCCGTGAACATATAAATGACATAACTGCTCAACAGGTAGCAGAAGCGGCTTTCCAAGGAGATGAATTAGCTAAAAAAATCTACAAGATCTCAGCGACCTATTTAGGAAAAGGATTAGCAATTGTCATTGACTTGTTAAATCCAGACATGATTGTCATCGGAAGTATTTACACTCGTGCAAAGCAGCTTATGGAAGCTTCTTTAAGAGAAGTATTAGAGCAAGAAGCCCTTTCACAGGCTTATCAGGTTTGCCAAATCAAACCGGCAGTTTTAGAAGAGAACATTGGTGACTATGCAGCACTTTCTGTTGCTACTTTAAATTTATAATATGAGACAATTAATTCAGAATAGCTTAAATGATTGCTCAGAAGTATTAACAAATTTCCTGAACAATCCGGAATCAGTTTTAAACATCGAAAAGGCGGCTACTCTAATTGCAGACGCTTTAGAGAAAGGGAATAAAGTAATCTCCTGTGGAAACGGAGGTTCCCTATGTGACGCAACACATTTCGCAGAGGAACTAACCGGACGTTACCGACACAACCGATTACCATTCCCTGCGATCTCTATCAATGATCCGGCATACATCACTTGTGTTGCCAATGATTTTGGTTTTGAATACATCTTTTCTCGATACGTAGAGTCTGTAGGACAAACTGGCGATGTCTTGTTAGCCATCACTACCAGCGGAAAATCCGTAAACGTATTGAAAGCAATGGAAGAAGCAAAGAAAAAAGGAATGACAGTCATCTGCCTAACAGGTAAAAATGAACCGGAAGCCATTGCTCTATCTGACGTTTACCTATGCGCCCAAGGGAAAAGATATTCAGACAGAGTACAAGAGATACATATCAAAATCATTCATATATTGATTGAAGCGATAGAATATCAGTTAGAAAAGAAAGGCAAATTATATTGAAAACAAACAATTTAAATTTAACTATATTATGAGTTCACGATTAAATTCTTTTTACGCGTTCTTACTAATGCTATTAGTAGGAGTCTCCCTACACGCGTCACCAATCCGCACCGTTACTTTAAACGGACAGTGGAACCTACGTTATTGGCCTCAACCGGATATCGATGAAGCCATAACAAACCCTGCAGATATTGCCCAAATGCAACCGGAAGAGATTAAAGCGACTGTTCCGGGAAATGTAGAAATAGATCTTTTAGCTGCCGGTAAGATCGAAGATCCCATGATTGGCAGTAACGTAAATAAACTGAGAAACATCGAAAACTACCAATGGTGCTACAGCCGCGAGTTTGCAACACCAGAAACGGAAGTAGGACAAAAAGTTATGCTTTTCTTTGGTGGTATCGATTGTTTATCAGATGTCTGGTTGAACGGTATTCACTTAGGATCGACAGCCAACCAAATGATTGAATATACATTTGATGTTACTAAGTTATTAAAGAAAGATGGTTCACAAAACAAACTTCAAGTCATTATCCGTTCTTCTGTATTAGAAGGGCAGAAATATATTATGGGCTCATTCAGTATGCGTGACGGTTTCGGCGAAACAGTAAATGTTCGTAAGGCAGCTTCCTCTTTTGGCTGGGATATTATGCCTCGCTTAGTAAGTGCCGGTCTTTGGAGAAACGTCGAATTACAAATTTATAACCCGATTCGTTTTACAGATGTCTTCTGGATCACAGATAGTGTTGATTTGAAAAAGAAGCGTTCACACGGTGCGGTTGATATTCAGATCAGAGCTCCGTTCAAAGCGTATGAGGACTTGAAAGCTGTTATCAAAGTAAGCCGTAATGGAAAAACTGCTTATAACTATGAAATCGCCATGACAAACATGAATCAACGTGTCTATTTCTATTTAGATAATGTTGATTTTTGGTGGCCAAACGGATATGGAGAAGCTGCTCTTTATGACGCAGAAGTTTCTTTACAAAACAGCAAAGGAGAAGTTTTTGCTGTTGACAAACGAAAGATCGGTATTCGTACCATCGTTTTAGACCGCTCAGAAGATAACACAGATAAAGACGGTCGCTTCTGTTTTATTGTAAATGGAGAAAAGATCTTCGTTCGCGGAACTAACTGGGTTCCTCTAAGTGTGTTGCATAGCCAAGACGCCTCTTTTGTAAAGAGCACTGTCGATATGGTAAAGGATCTTAATTGTAATATGATTCGTTGCTGGGGAGGAAATGTTTATGAAGACCACGACTTCTTTAATTTATGTGACGAATACGGTATTATGGTATGGCAAGACTTTGCAATGGCTTGTTCCTTCTATCCACAGAACGATGAGTTTGCGAGAAAAGTAGAAGAGGAAGTAAGATCGGTTGTATTAAAGCTACGCAGCCATCCTTCATTAGCTTTGTGGTCTGGAAATAACGAAAACGATATGAACTTCGTATGGCACTTAGCAGCATTCCGACAGAATCCGAATAGAGATCGAATCAGCCGTCATACAATTCCTCAAGTATTGTTCGAGTTTGATCCATCTCGCCCCTATTTACCAAGCTCTCCCTATTTCAGTCCGAAAGCATACGAATTAGGTAGCAACCAAGACGATCTTCCCGAACGTCACCTATGGGGTCCTCGCGGTTATTACAAAGCTCCGTTCTATACAGCAGAAAAGGCACGTTTCGTCAGCGAAATCGGTTATCATGGTTGTCCGAACAGAGAATCTTTGGAAAAGATGTTCACCAAAGATTGTGTCTATCCTTGGACAGGTGATCTTGAATGGAATGACGAATGGATGACAAAAGCAGTTCGTGCTTTCCCAACTGAATACTGGACAAATTGGCGTAAAGAACGCAATGATCTAATGATTAATCAAATTCGTCTTTTGTTCGGCACACTTTCAAAAGACTTAGACGACTTTGTAACAGCTTCTCAAATCGTTCAGGCAGAAGCGATGAAGTATTTCGTTGAACGTTGGCGAGGTGGTAAGTTCAACAAAGCAGGTATCATTTGGTGGAACGTTAAGGATGGTTGGCCTATTATTTCGGACGCTGTTGTAGACTACTATGGTTCCAAGAAATTAGCTTACCATTTCATTAAGAATGTACAGCACAACGCTTGTGTATTCTTGAATGATGCAGTAGACGGTTTCTACCCATTGATTGCCGTAAATGATACAAGAAAACCTGTCAACGGTAAGGTAACAGTTACAGATGTGAAGTCAGGAAAAGTACATTATCAAGGAGACTTTTTCATTGACGTAAACGGTAAAACTGTTATCAGCCATATTCCGGAAATTAAAGGACAAGGTATGTTATTAATCAAATACGAAGTAGATGGTAAATCTGAACAAAACCACTACTTATACGGACAACCGCCATTTGATTTCAGCGAATACAAGAAATTATTGAATAAAACCGGTATCTATAAGACTTTATAATTAAATCCGGTAGATTAAATAAAGAGGCAATTCAAAATGGCAAACACAAAAAATTTATATGTAAAGCTATTCCCCGTAATGCTGGTCTTCTTCACGATGGGATTCGTTGATTTAGTCGGTATTGCCACCAACTATATAAAGTTGGATCTGGGGCTAAGCGATTCGGAAGCAAACATCTTCCCTTCCCTGGTGTTCTTCTGGTTCCTTATCTTCTCCATACCGACTGGTATGTTGATGAATAAGATCGGTCGTAAAAAAACCGTACTATTAAGTTTGATTGTAACAATCGTTTCGTTACTCATCCCTTGTTTGGGAACAGGGTATGTTCCAATGTTACTTTCTTTCGCCCTATTAGGAATAGGGAATACATTCATGCAAACATCATTAAACCCGCTTCTATCAAACATTATCGGAGGAAATAAGTTAGCAAGTAGCTTAACTTTCGGTCAGTTTGTTAAAGCGATCGCCTCTTTCCTCGCTCCCTACATTGCCATGTGGGGAGCTACACAAACGATACCTTCGCTTGGATTAGGTTGGCGCATCCTCTACCCGATTTATATGACTATTGCAGTTATTGCAATTGTCCTATTGGGAATGACTTCCATTGAAGAAGAGAAGTCGGAAGAAAAACCTTCCACTTTTGCTGAATGTTTTGCCCTATTGGGAAATCCGTTTATTCTACTCATGTTCATTGGAATCATTTGTCACGTAGGTATTGACGTAGGGTTCAATATTACAGCCCCCAAGATTTTAATGGAACGTTTAGGTATGGATATTAATCAAGCTGCTTTCGCAATCAGTTTGTATTTCATTGCGCGTACTGTAGGTTGCTTCTCCGGTTCTATGATTTTAGCTAAATGGTCCACCAAGAAGTTCTTCTTCGTCAGTGTATTCTTCATGTTGGTTGCTACTGCCGGATTCTTCCTATTCGATTCTAAGACTGGGCTATACGTTTGTATCGCTTTGGCCGGATTTGGGAACTCCAACATCTACTCTATGTTGTTCTCCCAGGCACTTCTTTCCATTCCAACTAAGCAAAACGAAATCTCTGGCTTATTAGTGATGGGTTTGTTTGGAGGGACTATCTTTCCGATGCTTATGGGAGTCGCAGCCGATGCGCTTCGGTCGCAGAACGGATCCTTATTGGTTTTAGCAGCGGGTATGATCTATTTATTATTCCTCAGCTTCAAACTGAAACAAGAGTAAATATTGAATAAAAAAAGAATCCCGAACGAACCGGATTTTTATCATCCAGTTCATTCAGGATTCTTTTTATTGCTTCAGCTTAGACTCTTAAAGTGTTTTAACTTTGATATTTCTCCATAAGACTTTTATTCCGCCACCGTCATGAATTTGCAGTGCAATACGGCCCTGTCCGGCTCCAATCTTTTCATCATTGATATTCACCATTTCCTGACCGTTTAGCCAAGTCTGCACATTGTTGCCCTGCACTTTAATACGCATAGTATTCCAATCTCCTTCTTTCAGAATATTTTCCTTTTCATCCGGAATTTGAACTAACCAACCACGTCCATAGGATTCATAAATACCACCTGTATCATGGTTTTTAGGAGCAACTTCTACCTGCCAACCATTCACCTTTACATCTTTCTCTACGAAAGAGCGAATGAAAACACCGGAATTGCCGTCAGCTTCCTGCTTAAATTCAAGTGTCAAATCAAAATCATCATAATAATCACGAGTAGCCAAGTAACCATATTTTTTATCTGGACCGCTTTTACAAACCAACAAGCCATCTTTCACGTACCATTTTTCAGTACCATAAGCCTCCCAGCCTGCCAAATCCACTCCATTGAATAAATCAATCTCTTTACCTGCTTTTCTCGGCAACTCTTTAATCTTTATGTTGCGGAAAGAAGCTGGATCCCCATGATCTTGCAAACAGATTACTCCTTTCTTAGCCAAACCATACTCCGGAGCATTTGCCCACTTACCACTGTTCTTACGTTTGTGCCAATCGTCTGTCCAAGCCTCAAACTCCAAAATTTTCTCTCCATTCAACCAATGTTCTACATGACCATTATCGAAGACGATTTTAGAGTTATTCCATTCCCCATACGGATTCACTTTCATTTTGGATTGATCCGGTAAATGCATAGCATAGTCCACACCCAATTTCTGCCAATCTTCCAACTCACCTTGGAAATTAGGCACATCCAACAACTGATACTCCGGCCCTGTTACATACGGAGTCTTAAATTGCGGACGTTCCACCACATGATAGATCATACCACTGTTGCCACCCTTTGTTAACTTCCAATCCCAAGAAAGTTCAAAGTTCTCATACTGTTTTTCCGTTACGATGTAACCACTTCCATCACTACCTGAGCCTTTTGCCTGCAAGCAACCATCTACCGCATGCCAAGGCTGTGTCAAAGAAGTTCCATTGTAATCCTTCCACCCATTCATTGTTTTCCCATCAAAAAGAAGTTGCCAACCCTCCGCTTCTTCTTCCGGTGTAAGCGTATTATGTTTAACTCCCGTACAAGCGGAAAACAAAAACAACGAAGCAGCTCCCACTGCTAACCAATTTGAAATGTTCTTCTTCATATTATCATAATGTTAGATTTTCAACCAATATCTATGTTGACCCAGACTTTCAAAGACAAAGATAAAGGTTTTAATTTATCTGTAATAATCTTTTTATATTTTGTATTTCAACGAAGAAAAGTTTAATTAATATACAAGTAAAGGATAATAGTTCTTTTCTAAAGACTAACTTTGCAACAAATAAATAGTCAACTACGTTTATACTTTATATAATGAATCAAATATGAAACAAAAACTATTCATCACACTTATATCTTCTCTTCTGACTTCATTTCTTTATGCACAATATGTTCCTGATGTATTAGGAGAGCCTTATTTACGGAGAAGTATTCAAATGCCCGACGACTATGAAGGGAAAGTGATTTGTACATTAATAAAGAAGCCACAACTTCCGAATGTAAAACAGGCAATTCTTTATATACATGGGTACAATGATTACTTTTTCCAAAAGCAATTGGGAGATAGTATAAATGCACATGGATATAATTTTTATGCTATCGACCTTCGAAAATATGGCCGTTCTATTCTGCCTAAGCAAGATCCTTTCTTTTGCAAAAGTTTAAAAGAGTATTTTGCCGATATTGATACAGCTTTAGCTATTATACGAAAAGAGGGGAATGACAAGATTTTATTGATGGCTCATTCTACGGGTGGGCTTATCGCTCCTTACTATCTACAATCAAAGAAGGAATCTCCAGTCGATGGGCTGATATTAAATAGCCCGTTTTTAGACTGGAATTTCGGGTGGTTCATGGAGGATATTGTTTTACCGACAGTAGCTTTCATCGGAAAGTTCTTCCCTTATTTAACCGTACAGGGACAGGGAGACGCATCGTATGCTCATAGTCTACTTAAACAATTTAAAGGGGAATGGGAATATAATACAAATTGGAAAATGATCAACGGACATCCAAAGAAAGCAGGATGGATTCGCGCTATACAAGAAGCACAACAAAGCATTCAAAAGGGAGTCAATCTGAAATGCCCAGTTTTAGTATTATCTTCAGACAAATCTTTTCCTGAAACAAAAGAATGGAACAATGAATACTTGTCTTCCGATATTGTTTTAAACGTCAATGACATCCAAAACTATGGACAAAGATTAGGAGATTATGTAACACGAGATACAATTCCCAACGGGATACATGACTTAATCCTTTCAAAAAAAGAGCCACGAGTACAAACGTATCAAACAGTGTTTAATTGGTTAGAAAAGTATCTTTTCCCAATAAAATAGTAAATCATCTATTTAAATCATTACTTTTGTCTTTTAAATGAATAAGATTATGAGAACTTTGCATATACTTGTAGCTTTTGTAGCCCTATTACCCACAACTTTTATTTCTGCCCAGACTGATGAAGTAAAAAATGCCACTTCATATAAAGCTGAAATATTCAGTTCAATCAGTGATGAATCGACAACTCCCTTTTGGATGGTTAGTAATCAATACGGATTAGTACCTTTAGATGGAGACAATGCTTATCTAAACGTCGGTGTTTTCCACCAACAACAATTAAAAAAGGGATTCCGTTGGAGTGCAGGATTAGACCTTGTGGCTGCCGTCCCTCGCTATCATAATGTCTATATCCAACAGATTTATGCAGAATTAGGATACAAAAGTTTACTTTTAAGCATAGGGAGTAGAAAAAACAGACATTCACTTTGGGATCAATCTTTAAGCTCCGGGGATATAGTTCTTTCAACAAATGCCCGTCCTATACCAGAAATTAATCTAAGTATGCCTGAGTTTACAGTAATTCCTTTAACTAAAGGTTTGTTACAAGTAAAAGGAGATTTCGCAGTAGGTCGTTCTTTTGATTCAGGTTATTTAGAACATGTAGCAAATCAGCAGCAGACGTATATTAAGGATATGCTTTGGCATCATAAATCATTTTATATTCGTATTCAAGATACAAAACATAACTTTCCTCTTTCTGGTATTATCGGTGTACAACATTGGGCGCAATGGGGAGGAACGTCAAGTAATCCTGCTATCGGAGAGCAACCTCATTCTTTCAAAGACTTTATCCGAGTAGTTTGTGGTAAAGAAGGAGGAGGAGACGCCACTATCTCTGACCAGATCAATGTGCTGGGGAATCATTACGGTTCTTACGACTTTAAATTAACCTATACAATGCCAACTTGGGAATTGTCCGTTTACCATCAGCATTACTTCGATGACAAATCGGGTATGATCTTTAAGAATGGGACTGATGGATTATGGGGAGCCCAATTAAATCTACCGAAAGTTCCCTGGCTACAAAAAATCGTTACGGAATATTTAGTGACTCGCAACCAAAGCGGACCTTTCCACTTTATTAATTTTGATCACGATCAATACGAAGGATCAGGTGGAGGAGCCGACAATTACTATAACAATGGAGAATATAAAACAGGGGTCTCCTATTTTGGTCAAGGATTAGGTTCACCGCTTCTCACCTCCCCTGCCTACAATACGGATGGTTCTTTAGAGTTTAAAAACACCCGTATCCGTGCTTGGCATTTAGCATTTGAAGGTGATTTATCTAATAAAGTTGCTTATAGACTTAAATTTACAGTTAATAACAATTGGGGAACTCACCATACACCTTTCAAAGATAGTAAACAAGGGTGTTCAGGTTTCTTAGAAATCAAATATCATCATCCCCGTTTATCTGGTTGGGAACTATCAGGAGCCATTGCCAGCGATATGGGAAGATTATACGGAAATAATTCCGGCGTTAGCTTAAAAATAAGCAAGCGTGGGATCTTAAAAAATTGGAAATAAACACTTACTTATACTGTTCCCATAAAGCAGAAGCAATAATTTCCTGTGTATAATCAGCAAATTGTTGTAGACCTTTATGGGATGTATCAACTCCATCAGTAGAAATCGGAGGATGAATTACCATTTCCATCTTATAACGATGAATATTCAAAGATCCGATAGGCAATACATTAAATGGTCCATTCAGTGTTATAGGCACAATAGGTAAATGTTGATCCAATGCCATTTGGTAAGCCCCTTTTTTAAATCGAATCATTTTTCCATCGTAAGTACGTGAACCCTCAGGAAAAACAGCAACAGAAGCTCCATTTTTCAAACAACGTTCCGCCTCTTTAACACTACGAGCAGCAGACTTAGCAGTTGAATTATCTACAAAAATAAAACCTGCAGCCCGACAAGCAGCACCTACCAATGGTATTTTTTCTATTCCCGCTTTCATCACCCATTTAATAGGAACCCCTAAAAAGCCATATATTAAAAAAATATCAAATGCCCCTTGATGATTCGCAACAAAAACATAAGATTCTCCCCGATTAATATGTTCTCTCCCTTTTATCTCCACCGGACAAAGAGTCAACCAACAGGTCAATCGTGACCAAATCATACCCGGATAATAAGAAAAAACTCGTTCTCCACCCAATAAGCACCCTATGATCACCGAAAGTGCAGTTAATACCGTAAGGACTAAGAACACAGGTACGGCAAATAGCCATAAATAGAAGATGTAAAGAATGCGTAACATAAAAGAAGTACTTTATTTCTACAAATATAAAGGCTAAATTCAATTGTTTCATTATTTTTGTCTCAAAAAATTTTTGCAATCGGGTTATTATTACTTTATTTGCGGTAGAAAAGAAATAATATATAAAATATCTATCACCATGAACGAATTATTAAAAAATTTGGGGGTAATCGTACTCCTTATCGGTGTTATCATTTTAGCAGTGCCAGCAATTAACGGAGGTCTATCAAATAGCATCCTTCTTACTGGATTAGGAATAATTATTTTAGGTTATATCGGTCATATCGTTATTAACAAAAAACTTGAATAATTATATCACTGGCTTAAAATAAAAAAGAAGATACCCTTTGGGGATATCTTCTTTTTTATTTTAAGCCCATCAGAAAACTTTCTACTCTGGTAATAAATATCAACCTCATTAAAAACCTTTCGTATACATTTTCTTTGTAAGGATAATTATATTTTGACAAAACCACAATTCTCAAAACGCCCACAACCGCATTTATAAGACGAAAAGGACAATTAAATACTTTTTTTTCAAACGTACTAATAAAAAAGACTCGTTTTAATTGGTAATTAACTATTTAAATACTATCTTGCCACTGTTTTTAAATTTATTTGTTTCGATAGAAGAGAATACTTTTTATCGAAGGGAATAATAATAAAATGAATTTATTTGATTTTTGGACAACCATATAAAATATAATCTATATGAAAAATCTATTTATGATACCAGTCGCACTTCTTTTATTTACGCAATGTCATTTCGCACCAAAAGAAGAGCCGGAGAAAACAGAGGTTGAAATAATTGAAGAACCGGATACTTTACCTCCATTAAAGGTAGGAGAAGTTTCTTACAAAGGAGATGAACCGTTTGGAGAAATCATTGAGTTAAAAGGTCGGCATATCACAGGAGATACGGCCATTTTTAAAGCAAGAGATTTCATTATTAGAGATAGCCTACTGATTATGCACCAAGGCTTTTACGAACCTATAAAACTATTTAGTTATCCAGAGTTGAAATATTTAGGAGAAGTTGGACAAGGAGGACAAGCTCCGGGTGAATATCTTCTTCCTGTATTAATCAATACTTTAGATAAGGAGGCTATTTGTTATGTCACAGATGTAAATAATTATAGAAACTTTCTAAAATTGACAAAAGACCTACATTTAGAACCGGTTCTTTCTCCGTTAAGAGGAGGGTGTGGACATCTTGACAATATTTTTCATATTGGAAATAAAGAGTGTTTTTATACAGAGAAAACAAACTTGGGTGCTTCAATCAAACGAAGTGTTGTCGTTGGAGATTCAGTAAGCTCCCGGGAGCTTTACAAACTAAATTTACGTGAAAAACAAAATTTCTGGGGTACTTATTTAGGTTCGTTAGGAATAAATATGGCAAAGAATCGAATGGTTTATGCTTATAAATATTATCGAACCATTAAGTTCATGGATGTAGAGGGCCAACAGGTTCACACTATTAAATTTTTGAACGAGGAGGGATTTGATGATAATACAATAAATATGACAGATGGATTGGATCGAAATGTTGTTCATTATGCTCTTATTTGTATAGGAGATAAATATGTTTACATTTCATATAGTGGTATGACTCCTCTTGATAAAGTTCGTGAAGGGAGCAAAGGTATTTATATTACATATATTGAAAAATATGATTGGAATGGGAATCCTATCTGTAAATATAAATTAGATCAAAGAGGATACTGGGGAATAGATGAAAAACGTAATCAAATTTGTATGGCATCTCCTTTTTATGACGAACCTTTTTTTGTATTTGATTTACCGGAATAAAAAATAGACAAAAGATATTATTGCAAGAAAGTGGCTGTGCAATAATGAGTTTAGTCTCAAGAGAAGTGCCACATAACTATTAAAAATATATTAGTATGAAGAAATTATCAAAGTTAGTTCTTATGAACTTAAAGGATAAAGAACTTTTGAGCCTAATGTCCTTATGGACCATAATAACTCAAAAAGTATACATTATGAAATATACATTTACATTCATATTATTTTTATTCGTATTCGTACAATGTCATACCGTTTCGAAAGACGAGCCAGAAAAAACAAAAGTTGAAATAATTGCAAAACCGGATACTCTACCTCCATTAGAGGTAGGAGAAATCTCCTACAAAGGGGATGAGCCATTTGGAGAAATCATTGAATTAAAAGGTCGGCATATCACAGGAGATACGGCTATTTTTAAAGCAAAAAGTTATATAGTTCGAGATAGTATACTTGTTATGCATCAAGGTTTCTATGAGCCATTAAAAGCATTTAAATTTCCGGAACTAAAATATATGCAAGATTTAGGGAATATTGGAAATGGTCCGGGAGAACTACTTCGGCCTATTTTAGTCAGA
>JAFUOJ010000020.1 GCA_017481945.1 Parabacteroides sp.
GCCGCTATCGATTGGGGTGGTGATACTTACTACCTGCAATTAAGTATGGACGTAGCCGGAGGTAGTAACTATCTGTTAGTATCAACAACACAGATGTTACCGGTTCCCTATGCGCTTTATGCGGCAAAGGCAGGAAGTGCGAAGACGGTAGAGAATGGAGGAAATAGTGGAGGAGAGGAAAGTTCAAGTGATATGCCTAAGTTTGTAATAGTACCCGATGATGATACAACACATGCTGAGTTCTTTCACAGATTATTTACAGAAGGTAGAGCTAAATCAAGCAGTGGTACACTATATACAACTATAATTTTTCATTTTGTTTATTTAGATGGCATTAATCACGAATTAGATTATAGTTTTGAAGGGCTTCCTGAGACAGTCGAAGTATACCGAAAAGATACTCATTCTTCATTTATGGGGAAATATTGTAATATGACCATTTATGATATTCCGAGAGGAGAAACTAATGTAAAGTTCGTGATAAAGAATAAAGCAGGAGAAGTTATACAGGAATATCCTTTTATATTAGAATGCGAATGAAACACTATACTCTACTAACAATCCTTTCATGGTTTCTAATAACTCCCTTCCTTCAAGCCCAGCAACTTGAAGGTTCTTTCTCCATTCAAGGAAAAGAGGAAGCTGAAGCCACAATGACATTAACAGCCATTGCCGGACAGCCTTTTGAGGGAACACAGGAGGGGACAGCTCTGTCTTACGGCTTTATTGAAGTTGTTTCTACGAACCATGAAAGTGCTACGGTTACTGCCTTGCGCTTCCCACAGGAAAGCCTTGCATTGAAAACCGGTGTGAGCCATACGCTCACAGCCGTCTTTAATCCGGAGGAGGTAGACAATCCTCTGTTGAACTGGTTCTCTTCCAATCCGAAAGTGGCTACCGTTCAATCCGGTACACTCTCTGCGCTAAAAGCCGGAACAACAGTGATTACAGCTGTTTCCGCTTGTGGCATGTACTCTGCCCAGTGTCAAGTCACCGTCTCTGATCCCGAACCAGACCCAGAACCCGAGCCTGAGCCTGAGCCAACACCGGATCCAGAGCCGAAAGAACCAACGCTGGACCCAGAACCTGAACCGGATCCCGAACCAGACCCTATCTGGGTTACTGATGTGGAAATCACGCCTACAGAGGTAACACTTACAGTAGGAGAAACAGCGGTTCTCTCTGCCACTGTCTTCCCGACAGACGCAGACAATCCGGCGGTTACTTGGTCAACTTCAGACGAAACGGTTGTAACTGTTCAGGAGGGTTTGATTACAGCCGTAATCAAAGTAACGACTGTAGACGGCAACTATACCGCCTCTTGCTTAGTTACTTTGGAGAAGGACGCAACCGGTATTGAGGGAATCAGTGCGGGCATAAAGGTATATCCGACTGTCACAACTGATAATGTCAACATTGAGTTAGCAACTCCCAAGACTGTTTATCTCATAGATCTTTCGGGGAAAGTTCGTGCTATTGTTTCGTGTACTTCGGGTACCAATGTTATCTCTTTGCATGCTTATCCTGCTGGAATCTACTTTATTCGTATAGATAAAGGAGTGACAAAAGTGGTAAAACGGTAAGAGAAGCTTTTGGATTATAAAAAGACGGTGGTCATTCTCTCTTGAATGTCACCGTCCCCCTCGAATAAATTTAAAAGAAAAATAGTTAAGACTGGTATATCTTTTTATTCTCCTTTATCAAGTTGTTCCTGAACAATTGCGTCTACGACTGCAACAGTTGTCAAATTGACAATATCGCGTGTAGAACTTTCAACGTCAGTAAAGTGAATCGGTTTATTCAATCCCATTTGGATCGGGCCGATTGTTTCAGTGAAACCTAAAGTATCAAGTAACTTATAGGCACTGTTTGCTGAACTTAGATTCGGGAAAATTAATGTATTTACGTCTTGTCCCTTTAACTTGTTAAACGGATACATTTCATCACGCAACTTTTTGTCCAAAGCAAAGTTTACTTGCATTTCACCGTCTACCATTAAATCCGGATGATTCTTATGTAGGTATTCGATGGCGTCATGTACTTTCTGTGGACTTCCTTGTTTGTCAGAACCAAAGTTTGAGTAAGACAACATAGCCATAACCGGTTCGTGAGCAAAGAATTTAACTGCGTGATTTGTTAATCGGGCAATATCAATTAAAACCTCTGTAGATGGATGACGATTAATTAATGTATCAGAGATAAAGAAAGTTCCTTTCTTACAGGTTAGGATATTCATTGCTCCAAAATGTTTATATGGAGGACGAATACCAATGATTTGTTCCGCTAATTTTGTTACTTCTGAGTAACGGCTGTATACTCCGGTAACGAAAGCGTCAGCGTCTCCTGTTTCAACCATCATCATACCGAAGGCATTTCTACCAACCATTTTCTCGCAAGCCTCTGAATAAGTTACTCCCTCACGTGCTCTTTTTTCAGAAAGGATCTTAGCGTAACGATGGCGACGTTCTGTCTCCCGATCGTGACGTAAGTTTACGATTTCGATTCCTTCTAAGCTGAGATTCTCTTCTGCTGCGATTTTAGCTAAGCGTTCTTCATTTCCTAAAAGGATAGGGATACAGATTCCTTCAGCTTTGGCTTCGACAGCAGCTTTCAACATATTGACATGGTTTGCTTCAGCAAATACGACACGTTTAGGATTGGCTTTTGCCATATCTGTAAATGAGCGGAGCAACTTATTGTCATATCCCATCATTTCACGTAGATGGTTAGCATAACCTTCCCAGTCTGTAATTGTTTTGCGGGCTACTCCTGATTTAATAGCTGCTTTTGCTACAGCACAAGAAACACGAGTCAATAAACGTGGATCCAGTGCCTTGGGTAATATATAATCACGACCAAAAGAGGTACGTTTAAGTTTGTATGCTGCATTTACTACATCAGGAACCGGTTCCTTAGCTAATTCAGCGATTGCATAAACAGCAGCAATTTTCATCTCTTCATTGATGGCTTTTGCGTGTGTATCCAAAGCTCCGCGGAAGATGTAAGGGAATCCTAATACATTATTAATTTGGTTTGGATAGTCAGAACGGCCGGTAGCAAAGATGATGTCTTCACGTGAAGCCATTGCGTCTGCATAAGATATTTCAGGATTAGGGTTCGCCAATGCGAATACAATTGGATTGTCATTCATGCTACGAACCATCTCTTGTGTTAATACATTTGCAACAGATAATCCTAAGAAAACATCCGCACCTACGACCGCTTCCTGTAATGTTTTGATGTTACGGTCTGTAGCAAAGAACTTCTTTGCTTCGTTTAGGTCTGTACGATGAGTAGAAATAACTCCTTTACTGTCGCACATCACAATGTTTTCCTTCTTTGCACCTAATAGGATATATAGTTTAGTACAAGAGATAGAAGCTGCACCTGCACCGTTGACTACAATCTTAACATCTTCAATCTTTTTCCCTGCCACTTCCAAAGCGTTTAGTAAACCTGCTCCGGAAATAATAGCTGTTCCATGCTGGTCGTCATGCATAACAGGAATGTCTAATTCTTCTTTTAGACGAGATTCGATTTTGAAACATTCAGGAGCTTTGATGTCTTCCAGATTAATACCTCCGAAAGTAGGGGCAATCGCTTTAACTGTTTCGATGAATTTATCAGGATCTTTTTCATTTACTTCGATATCAAAAACGTCAATGCCTGCAAAGATTTTGAATAATAGACCTTTCCCTTCCATTACAGGTTTTCCGGCTAAAGGACCTATATCTCCTAAACCTAATACAGCTGTACCGTTTGAGATTACAGCGACTAAATTGCCTTTAGAAGTATATTTATATGCATCAAGTGGTTGCTTTTCAATTTCGAGACAAGGTTCTGCTACACCAGGCGAATAGGCTAAGGACAAATCCGTTTGTGTACTGTAGGGCTTGGTGGGAATAACTTCTATCTTTCCCGGCTTGCCTTCCGCGTGATAACGAAGAGCTTCTTCTTTTGTAATTTTAGCCATAACTATATATTTTATAATGTTATTTCTCCATTGAAAATCGGGCACAAAAGTAGTAAATTATTATGAAATAGCTGTCTGGCTCTAATGTTTAGTTGAGTTAAAAAAGAATGGTTGTAGATATAGATGACTTTTTATATCTTTGCGCCTTTGATTTTTAAATAGATAAGTACGTGAAAGAGACAATCGTGAAATATATTAAATGGATACTGCCCATATTGTTTGTGGTATATTACAGCAGTGTCTCTTTGTATACTCACGTACATATCAAAGATGGTGTAACGATTGTACATTCTCACCCTTTTAAGAATACCGAGGACGGAACTGTACATCAACATGCCTCACTTTCTGAAATCCAATTGTATCATGGACTATCTTCTGTACAGGTAGAGGATGGAGCTATTCACGCACTACAATTGAACTTCCATGCAATTCTAATTTATGATATAACAGAAAATCCGGTTTGCCCGGTTTATTTAGACTCAGTTCTCGGGGAATTGTCTCTTCGTGCCCCGCCGTTTCTTTCTTAACATATAGCATTTATCTCTTGTGTCGAATGACATAAGGAGTTGATTACTATGGAAAAGAGTATGTTTTTCAGTGAAAGAAAGAACAAATAATTATTTGAAAGAAACTTGAATGAACAAACTTGTAACGTTAATGATATGCCTAAGCTGTGCCCTTTTTTCAGCTTGGGCAGAGGGTTATCCGACTCTAAATTCGTCGGATGCTAATATTGTGGGTCATGTGATAGAGAAGGGAACACATGAACATTTGGCCGGAATTACTATCTTTTTAAAAGGTACAACCATTGGTACAACGACTGATGATACCGGTCATTATTATTTAAAGAACCTACCGGAAGGGCAGTTTACGGTAGTAATGAAAGCGTTGGGCTTTAAAACAGTTGAGAAAACAGTTACTTTGAAAAAAGGAAAAACTGTAGAGGTTAATTTCGACGCCGAAGAGGAAAGCATGTCATTGGATGACGTCGTTGTTTCGGCTAATCGTAATGAAACCACTCGCCGTTTGGCTCCTTCTTTGGTGAATGTACTGGACTCAAAGATGTTTGAAACTGCACATACAACGACTTTGGCAGATGGCTTAAACTTCCAGCCAGGTGTGCGTGTTGAGAACAATTGTCAGAATTGTGGTTTCCAACAAGTGCGTATCAATGGCTTGGATGGTCCTTATACGCAGATTCTAATGGACAGTCGTCCTATCTTTAGTGCTTTGACTGGTGTATATGGTATTGAGCAGATTCCGGCGAACATGATTGAACGTGTAGAAGTCGTTCGTGGAGGAGGTTCTGCTCTGTTCGGCTCTTCTGCGGTAGCCGGTACGATTAATATCATTACCAAAGAGCCGTTGAAAAATTCAGCACAGATTGCTCATTCTCTGACCATGATAGGAGGAAGTCGTCCGGATAATAATACGACCTTTAATGCCTCTTTGGTAACTGATGACCATAAAGCCGGTATTTATGTTTTTGGACAAAATCGTCATCGTGCTTCATACGACCATGATGGGGACGGCTTTACTGAGATGGGAAAGATTGATGCAAAGACTATCGGATTCCGTTCTTACATTAAGACCAGCAACTATTCTAAATTAACTTTTGAATATCACAATATATCAGAGTTCCGTCGTGGTGGTAACCTCCTATGTTTACCCCCTCATGAAACCGATATTACGGAACAAACTGACCATGTTATTAACGGAGGAGGTCTGAAGTTTGACCTATTCTCTAAGGACTATAAACATCGGTTGAATGTTTATACCTCCGCTCAGCATACCAAGCGCAAGAGCTATTATGGTGCCGGTTTTGACCCGAATGCTTACGGAAATACGACCGGATTGACTTATGTAGGTGGAGCTCAGTACTCTTATTCATGGGATAAATGTCTGTTTATGCCAGCTGAGTTTACCGGAGGAGCCGAATACAATTATGACGATTTACAGGATAAAATGTTAGGGTATAATCGTACGATTGAACAGACAGTCCATATCGGAAGTGCCTTTTTACAGAACGAATGGAAGAATAAGTATTGGGGATTTTTGATTGGTGGTCGTTTTGACAAACATAATTTGATTGATCATGTGATTTTTAGTCCGCGTGCAAATCTACGATATAATCCGTCGGAAGACATTAATTTCCGCCTATCTTATTCCAGCGGTTTCCGTGCTCCACAAGCATTTGATGAAGACTTACATATAACAGCTGTTGGAGGTGATGTTGCTTTGATCCAGTTAGATCCGGATTTGAAAGAGGAAAAATCACAGAGTTTAAGTGCTTCTGTTGACTTTTATCACCGTTGGGGACCGGTTCAATTCAATTTCTTGGCAGAAGGTTTTTACAATGACTTGCGCAATGTCTTCGTTTTGGAACAAATGGGACGTGATGAGGGAGGAAACTTATTGTTGGAACGTCGTAATGGAGAAGGCGCTCGCGTGATGGGTATTAATATGGAAGCAAAAGCTGCATATTCTTGGATGCAGATTCAAGCCGGTGCAACTTTGCAGCGTAGCCGTTATAAAGAACCGGAAAAATGGAGTGAAAACGAAGCTGTGGCTCCTCAGAAAAAAATGTTCCGATCTCCGGACTTCTATGGTTATTTTACGGCTTCTTTAACACCGATTAAACCATTGAATATCTCCTTGACAGGTACCTATACAGGAAGTATGTTAATGCAACACTTCGCCGGTTATATCCCGGAAGATCGTGAAGAAGAGACTCCAAGCTTCTTCGATATGACCCTAAAGGCAGCGTATGATTTCAAACTATACAAATCGGTGACTTTACAAGTGAATGCAGGTGTACAAAACATCTTCGACGCTTATCAAGACGATTTTGACCAAGGTCCGAATCGTGACGCCGGATATATTTATGGTCCGGGAGTACCCAGAAGTTTCTTTGTCGGATGTAAGATTAGTTATTAAAAAATGAATTTATAATGTATTGAAAAAAAGTCCAGACTTTTTCAAAGAAAAGTCTGGACTTTTTTGTAAAAATGTTTAGACTTTTTAGAGAAAAAGTTTAGACTTTTTTATTGGAGTGATTTATTGATGTCTTCAATGTAAGTAAGGATCTCGTCTCGACCTTCTTTTTTCTCTGAAGAGGAGAATAGGATAGGGGGAAGTTCTTCCCACGCCTCTAATAGTTTTGTTTGATAGACTTTGAGATTTTCTTGTAGGCGACCTTTACTGATTTTGTCAATCTTTGTGAAGATAATTGAGAACGGAACTCCGTTTTCTCCTAACCATTCCATAAATTCTAAATCTATCTTTTGCGGCTCATGACGGCAATCTATTAGAACGAAAAGACAGGTAAGTTGTTCGCGTTCTAAGATGTAATTTTCGATGATTCGTTGGATATTTTCGCGTCCTTCTTTGCCTCGCTGAGCATAACCATAACCAGGAAGATCGACCAAATACCATTCTCCATTAATGATAAAATGGTTGATAAGCATGGTTTTACCTGGCTTCTGGGAGGTAAGTGCCAATCCTTTTTTATTGGTAAGCATATTGATAAGAGAGGATTTGCCAACGTTACTGCGTCCGATGAAGGCATATTCCGGTAAATTTCCGGCAGGACATTTCTTTACATTCGTATTGCTAATAACAAATTCTGCACTTTTAATTTCCATTTTATAGTTGTGTTTATTGATTTATACTGTTACTTATCCGTTGATTTTCGGGATAAAGATAGTAAAAATAAAGAATCTTACAATTGGACTTTTGCCTTGTGGATAGACGCTAACCATAATCCGAAGAAGGTAATACTTCCGTTTAACATCAGCATTTCATAGCCAAAAACATATCCGGTGTACTGTTTTGTCAAATGATCTATCGTGAAACAAATCAGAGGAGATAGTAGACAAATGTAGGGAACATACTTATCTCTGGGTCTCTTTTGGGTAAATAAACCAAAGAGGAAAAGCCCTAATAAAGGTCCGTAGGTATAGGAAGCAATCATGTAAATGGCGTCGATGACACTCCGATTATTTACTGCTTTAAAGACAAGTATAATGAGAGCGAATAGGGCAGAGATAAGTAAATGAACTGCTAAACGGGTACGTTTTGCCTGCTCTGCTTTCTCCTTTTCGATACCTAAAATATCAATACAGAAAGAGGTTGTCAGGGCTGTCAGTGCTGAATCTGCACTACTAAATGCTGCCGCAATGATTCCTATTGTAAAGAATATCAGAATAGAATGTCCCAAAATACCGGAGGTACAGAACATAGGAAGTATATCATCGTTCAGTGCTGGCAGCTCAATATGTTGCTGATAAGCCAGTGTCAGTAGGAGAACACCGAGTGAAAGAAAAAGAAAATTCACCGGAGTAAAGGCGAAACCATAGGCGTACATATTTTTTTGTGCGTCTTTTAGACTTTTACAAGAGAGATTCTTTTGCATCATATCTTGGTCGAGTCCGGTCATGACAATGGTAATAAAGATACCGCTAAAGAACTGTTTGACGAAATGTTGCGGACTATTCCAATCGTCAAACTCAAAGATTCGGAAGTGTGGACTGCTGTGTATGGTTTGTATCATATTACCGAAATCCAACCCCATTTTGTCTTTTACCTGCCAAATAATTACAACCAGCATGGCGATTAAGCATAGAGTCTGAAGCGTATCAGTCCAAATAATCGTTTTGATACCACTCCGATAAGTATATAACCATACTAAGAAAATACTGATGATTACGGTGATAAAGAAAGGAATGTTCCACGTATTGAAAACGTAATGTTGTAAAATAAGTACTACCAAGTAGAGACGTGCTGCTGCTCCTACTATCTTTGATAGCAGGAAAAATGAGGCTCCTGTTTTGTAACTGTGGGGACCTATTCGATCCCTCAGGTAGGAATAAATTGTTGTTAGTTGTAACTTATAATATAAAGGTAGGAGAATCTTTGCAATTAAGATGTAACCAACAAAGAACCCTAATACTGTTTGCATATAGGTCATATCGATACTTCGTACCATTCCTGGGACGGAAATAAAGGTGACACCTGATAAAGACGCTCCGACCATACCGATAGAAACGATATACCAAGGCGATTTTCTATTTCCTAAAAAGAAAGCTTCATTATTCGAACTCTTTCTGCCCGTAATCCAAGCGATTAGCAATAGGATACCAAAGTAGGCGGCTATGATGAAAAGGATAATATAGCTGTTCATGTTTCTTTTGTTAGTTTTGGGACAAATATACGGGATTTATTTAGGATTTAAAACCGGTTGTGAGGAGAGGTGTTTAGGGGGGTATCGGGGTCTTCCTTTATTCCGAATAAAAAAAATTATTTTTTCTCTCTATTTTTTTGTGTATGTAATAGTTTTTTTGTTCCTTTGTGCCAGCTGGAGCTCGTGAGAGTCAAGGCGACCGGTTCATAGGGCCGGAGACAAATAGGTAAACACAATTAAGAAAAGGGCGCGGTCGCAAGATTTGCGCCCTTTTTGATTAATATCGTTTTTCAATAATAGCTCCCGGATAATAATGGGAGAGGATTTGTCGATAGTTATAACCGGCCGTACTCATCATGGCGGCTCCGATTTGACAAAGTCCGACTCCATGTCCCCAACCAGCCCCAATTAGTAGAAACCGTCCGGGGATTCCTTCCTGTATATCTTCTTTCTCTACCACAAAAGCAGAACTATAAAGATGGCTTTCTGACAGAGTTCGGCGTATCTCTAATTCTTTTCCTATAATATATGTACGCTGTGTTCCTATGATTTTTAATTGGTCGATACGTCCGGAAGTTCCTCGACTGACAGGAATCAAGTCTATAATTCTTCCAAAGTCAATACCACTCTTTTTGTAGATTAAAGCCGATAATTCTTCTTGTATATAAGTAACTTTCCAACGATAGAAATCCGTAGTTTCCTGATCGTAATTATTTAGAACCTGACAGAGAATGCCTTTGTCTTGGGTATTACAAAAGGCTTCGGGGGCTGTTCGGATCCATTTTTCTGCCTCTTTTTCTTGAGTCAAATCAGGAAAGGAGTTCTCTTTACTGTCTCGCAAAGCGATGAGATAGGAGTGAGGAACCGGTTCCCAACAATATTCAAACTGCTCGGTAACTCCACCGCAACATTTGGAAAAACGGGCATCACAAATGCAATGATTTTCAGAAAGAATTTCTCCCCAAGTCTCTTGAATTACTTCTCTAACTATAGGGGTTGAGGCACGAGTGATTCCTTGATACCTTTGACAATGGTCATCCGCACAGACGTCAAAAAGAGTGTGATCCTCTCGGTCGTACCAGCGAATAAGTTGTTTTTCATCTTGGAAGTAGCTTTGCTGACTTTTCTCTTGGCTTTTTAATTGTTGGTTCTTCTCGATTTGTGCCAACAGCCAACTACGGGAAATAACGGCGTGTGCTTTTAAAAGTTCTTTCGAAGCGTGTGCACTCATCTCGGAAGAAATAACGCTAGTCAAATAGGATTCTGTGTCTATTTGATTGATTACGGCAAGGTGTTCTCCGTCGATAACTATCCGTAGTGTACCCGAAAAGCATTGGTCTTCCTTCCGCTGCCAGTGAAATTTCAGACCGATGGTTACCGATTTTAACTCGAAAAAAGAATCGGGATGGAGCGGCTTAAAATGTAATTCTTGGTAGCCTTTTTCTTGATAAAGAATATGTTCGTTTTGAATTTCTGCCAGCTGCTCTCCGGTAATCTCAGCGCCCGTTTCGAGTAATTGATAGTTCCCATGAAGAATAAATGAGACTGTTGTCTCGTTCATGATACCGACATTAACGATAGGTGTTTTCATACTTATGAGTCTATGAATAAATAAAATGCCAATATGCCAATCTTTCTATTGGTTGGCATATTGGCATAGAATTGTTCTTAATCAATGAAGTTATTCTTTTTTAGCTTTTAGCGAACAGATAGTTAGGTAAGCGATTAAAGCGAGATAAACCACTACTGCTACGATACCAGCTGCATTACTTTCCATCCATTCTGTATTGACTAAATTTAAACCGGCGAAGCGCATTGCTGCACTTACAACTCCCATTAAAGCACCTCCTGCAATGAAACCGGAAGCTAATAAAGTTCCTTTTTCCAAACGAGCGTTGTTCAATGCTTGATCTTTGCTACGGCTTCCTACGTACCAGCTGATAGCACCACCGATTAATAACGGAGTGTTTAGCTCCAACGGGATAAACATACCTAATGCGAATGCCAAGGCAGGTATTTTAAAATAGTTCAAGATTACAGCCAGAACAGCACCAATACCATATAACAACCAAGGTGCACCGGAGCCACTCATTAAAGGTTCTATTACCGCAGCCATTGCATTTGCTTGGGGAGCTGCTAACTGTCCACTGGTAAATCCGTAGGTCTGATTTAAGATTAAGATTACACCACCAACAGTAGCTGCGGAAACTAAAGTCCCGAGAAATTTCCAAGTTTCTTGTTTGGCTGGCGTACTACCTAACCAATAACCAATCTTTAAGTCAGTGATGAAACCGCCTGCCATAGACAATGCAGTACAAACAACACCTCCGATAATCAAAGCAGAAACCATACCGGCTGTACCTTTCAATCCCACTGTTACTAAGATGATAGAAGCTAAGATCAAAGTCATTAGAGTCATTCCTGATACTGGGTTTGTCCCGACAATTGCAATTGCATTAGCAGCAACGGTTGTAAACAGGAAGGCGATTATACCAACGATCAATAAACCAACCAGTGCATAATACCAGTTTTCTACAACTCCAAAGTGGAAGAATAGGTAAGTGACCACTAAAGTAACAAGGATTCCAACTGCAATAAACTTCATGGAAAGATCCTTTTGTGTACGAACTTCTTCTGTCTGTGCAGCACTTGATTGACCTTTTAATTCCTTTGCGGCTAACCCCACAGCACCTTTAATAATTCCCCAAGATTTGATGATACCAATAACACCTGCCGTTGCAATACCTCCGATACCGATATGACGAGCATACGTAGTAAAGATCTGCTCTGCGCTCATACTGCCAACGGTTGCTGTGATTGCGTCATTGCCAAATGTTAAGACTTCGTTTCCAAAGATGGCAGACATCAATGGGATGATGATTAACCATACTAAGAAAGAGCCGGCACAAATGATAGCTGAATATTTCAATCCGATGATGTATCCTAAACCTAATACGGCTGCTCCTGTATTTACTTTGAATACAAGTTTGGCTTTTTCGGCAAGCATGTCTCCCAAACCGATGATACGTGTGCTGACAGTTTCGCTCCACCAACCGAATGTAGAAACAATAAAATCATATAAACCTCCGATTAATCCGGCATAAACAAGCGGTTTTGCTTGGCTTCCTCCTTTTTCACCGGATACTAAAACTTGTGTTGTTGCTGTTGCTTCCGGGAACGGATATTTACCGTGCATAGTGGAAACAAAATATTTCCGGAAAGGAATCAATAGTAAAATACCCAAAATACCACCTAACAATGAACTCATAAATACTTCAAAGAAGTTAATGGTAATTTCGGGGTACTTGTCCTGTAAAATGTAAAGTGCAGGAAGCGTAAAGATAGCTCCGGCAACAATCACTCCACTGTTGGCACCAATGGACTGAATAATTACATTCTCCCCTAAAGCGTTCTTTCGTTTGAGACCACTGGATAAGCCGACTGCAATAATGGCAATAGGTATTGCTGCTTCGAATACTTGCCCAACCTTTAATCCTAAGAAAGCGGCTGCAGCACTAAAGATTACGGCCATTACTAAACCCCAAAAGACAGACCAAGGAGTTACCTCCTTATATTGTTTGTCCGGTGACATAATGGGTTGGTAAACTTCTCCTTCTTTCAATTCTCTATAGGCGTTTTCTGGTAGCCCACTCACCTTTTCCTCATTTTCTTTGCTCATGGTATTCCCTTATTTAATTAATTTAATTTGAATCAACTTTTCATTTGTTTGTTAATATTGCAAATCTACATTATTTCTTTTAACGAAACAAGCCGAAGTTTGGATGAATCTATATTATTAAGGTAAGGATATAGGATGAGGAATAGAGAAATACCAAAGATATGGTAGCTAATATGCCGTATCAGTGGGATTGTATGCGCAAGCGAAAATGCTGTACTTTGCTTCCGTAAAACAAAAGGAAAAAGGTAGTATAAATTGTAAAAGTAAAAAGACAATGAAAACGATTAGAGTTATGAAAAGTTTAGGTTGCAGAGTGGATTATATATGTTGTGGGTGGATGCGAATGTGCCGTTGAGGCACGAATAAGAAAATGTGCAAAGTATAGAAGCTATACTTACATAAATAAGAATATGAATAAGAATCTTGGAATAAACGAAAAAAAGAAAATTAAGATGAAAACTATAACAACTATTAAAAATATATCTATTGCAATCGCTTTGCAGTTTACAGCTGTCTCTTTATATGCAGCCAATAATCCTCAAGAGTTTATTACTATTAATTCTGCTAAGTTTGGAAGTTCTTTAGTAAAAGTATGGGTGGAAAAATATACAGAAAAACATCCGGAGGTGCAGATCCGTTTAGTGGAGAATCAAAAAGAGGAGACAGACCTTCGTTTGATTCCGAATAATATAAAGAGTGAAGAAGGCGAATCTATTGTTAATGTGGGACGCTATGCTTTACTTCCTGTTACTACTGTTGAAAATCCTTTGTATGAACGAATCGCTAAACAACGTTTTAACGAAAAGAAATTAAAGGCTTTATTCTTCCAAAGTGATGTTTTAGATACGGACGAGAGTAAAAAGAAAGATGAGTTTACAGAGAAGTTGACAATTTACTCTGGCGCAAATCAAGTATCGGGTGCTGAAACATTTGCTACTCATTTTGGATATACTACGGCACAACTTCGCGGAAAGAAAATAGCAGGTGATGATATTTTTCTTTTGACAGCTATAGGAAAAGATCATTCGGGTATTACATTTAATAATTTAGCTTACTTGTATGACTTACAAAGTCGTAATTTAAAATCAAAGATAGCTTTATTGCCTCTCGATTTGAAAAAGAAAGAACAAGAGGAAGCTTTACTTTCAGGTAATTTGGATAAAGCATTGGATGTTTTGGAAGAGAGCGAAGTTGAATTGGTTCCTGTAGAAGAAATAGGTTTTTCTTATAAAGAAAAAAGTGGAGTTACTGCTTTTCTTCAATGGATTTTAAATGAGGGACAACAATATAACCATGATTTCGGATTCTTGACATTGGAACAGAGTCAAGTGAAGAAAGAACAGAAAAAATTGGATACTCGCTTATCCTCCAATCGTTAAATTTAAATCATAAAAAAACTCTAACTTATTATGCGAAATATATATCGTTTATGGTTCGTTCTGGTTTTAATATCCGGAACGATAGGGGAGGCTTTTGCCCAGATTCAGATAAAAGGGAAGGTTTTAGACTCAAATACAAAAGAACCTATTATTGCTGCAACAGTTTCTGTAATAGAAGAGCTTTCTGGTAGTTTGACCGATGTAGATGGAGCTTTTACTGTACCTGTAAAGGAGTTACCAGCTGTTATTAAAATTAGTTATTTAGGTTATCGAGAACAACAGGTGGATGTGTATGACGCAAGTGAACCAATTCTCGTTGAATTAGTTGAGAATAATAATTTTCTTAAAGAGGTGGTTATAGTTGGTTATGGTACACAAAAGAGAAAGGAATTAACTGGTTCTGTTGCTTCTATAGGAAAAGAATCACTTCAGCAGATATCAACTTCGTTTGATAATTTATTAGGTGGAACTGTTTCAGGTTTGAATGTATCACAAAGTTCTGGGCTTCCTGGTGCAACTTCTAATATTCGTATTCGTGGAGGTAATTCTATCACAGGGGGAAATGAACCATTATATGTAATAGATGGAGTATTGGTTTACAACGACAATGCTGCAACCAGCACAGGAGTGACCAGAGCTACTTCTGATTTCAATCCGTTGGCTACTATTAACCCGAATGATATAGAAAGTATTGAAGTACTGAAAGATGTATCAGCTTCAGCTATTTATGGAAGTCGAGGTGCAAATGGTGTTATAATTGTTACTACAAAGAGTGGTAAGAAAGGACGTAACAATATTGAGTACCAATATACAATAGGCTGGCAGAGTAGCCGAAAGAAGCTGGATTTGATGAATGCCAGTGACTGGGGAAAGCTTTATTTAGAAATAGCGACTCCGAATCAAATTGAAGCAAATGGATTAACTGATGAGATTGTTGCTTCATGGGGAGAAGGTTCCGATTGGCAAGAGGCTGCTTTACGTACAGCTTTAACTCAAAACCATCAGTTAAGTATTAGCGGAGGGGATGAAAAGACTCGTTATTTAGTAAGTGGTAATTTTAGCGATCAAGATGGTATTTTGTTGAATACTGGTTTTAAAAGATATAGTGGACGATTAAATTTTGAACGTGATTTATTTTCTAATTTTACAGTAGGTGTAAACTTGACAGCTAGTAAATCTCTTCAGAATGGTATTACGGATTTTAATAGTTATAATTCCTATGTAGGAGGAAATAGTAATGCTTTTGAATATGTGTTACGCATACCTCAGGCGGTTCCAATCTATAATGCAGATGGTAGTTATAACTATGTTAACCCTTATGAAGTAGGTGATATTCGAAATGGAACACAGACTCCAAATGCGATTGCTGACTTAACAGAGGTTGTTTCAGAGACAAAAAACAATACTTTAATTGGAAAGGCTTTTGCAAAATGGACTATTCTACAGGATTTTGTATTGAAATTGAGTGCTTCAACTAATTTAGTCAATACAACACAGAACTACTATGCTCCTTCTACTTCAGCTGCCGGTATTACTGTTGGTGGATACGGTACAGTGGGTAATAAGAGATATGATTCTTATCAGTATGAAGCTACTTTAAACTGGACAAAAACGTTAGGAAAACATGCTTTTGATATTTTAGCTGGGTATACGACACAAGTGACAAATATAGAGTATGCGACAGCTACTTCAGAGAAGTTTGCGAATGAAAGTTTGACTTATCATAGTTTGCAATCAGGTTCATTATTGGTATCTCCTCAAACAGGAGCGTTAGTTTCTACATTACATTCAGCTTTGGGACGTATAAATTATACGTATAAAGATAGATACCATTTGACTGCAACACTTCGTGCGGATGGTTCAAGTCGTTTCGCAGTAAATAACCGATGGGGATATTTTCCTTCAGTAGGACTTTCCTGGAACTTAGAAGAAGAAAGTTTTCTTCGTGGAAACAAGGTGATTGATGAACTGAAGTTACGTGGAAGTTTCGGTACAGTTGGTAATCAGGAAATAGGTGATTATAAAGCATTAGCTACTTATGGTACTGTTCGTAGCTATTTTGGGAATACAGGAGTAACTGGGTATGTCCGTAACAATTTAGAAAATCCAGATCTGAAATGGGAAACAACGACTCAGTATAATGTAGGTTTTGATTTGAGCATATTAAAGCGTAGATTGAATTTTGTATTTGATATATACTCAAAGAAGACCAGTGATTTATTGTTGAGTATTCCTGTAGAACAAACAACCGGTTTCTCTTATCAATTAAAGAATGTAGGTAATGTTACCAATAAAGGTATCGAGTTTGCAGTGAATGCTTCTGTCATAGAAAATAAAGATTTCTCTTGGAATCTGTCAGCTAATATTGCCCATAATAAGAATGAGGTAACAAATATTGGTTCATTGGATGCAATTAAAAGTACCTATACCATTATTAAAAAAGGAGAGTCTTTAGGTTCTTTTTATGGCTGGGTATTTGATGGTATTGTACAAAAAGGAGATGATTTGAATGTTGTACCGAAACCATCTCCTAAACCAACAGTTGAGTATGGAGATGCAAAATTTGTAGATCAGAATGGAGATGGAGAAATTGATCAGGACAATGATCGTGTAGTGTTAGGCTCTATTCAACCTGATTTTACTTATGGCTTTTCAACCACATTGCGTTATAAAGATTGGAGTCTTTTCGCAGCATTTCAAGGTAGTCAAGGAAATGAAATATATAATAGTTTAAGACAACGTTTGGAAACAGCAAGTACAAGTTACAACGTATCGACAGCTTTATTGAATCGTTGGAGTGAAACCAATCCTTCAACAACGATTGCTAAGCCCTATGCTTCTAATAACTATACTAATTATTTGGATAGTCGTTATGTAGAAGATGCCTCTTATCTTCGTTTGAAAAACGTTACATTGAGTTATGTTCTTCCGATTCGATTTAACAAAGCTCCTTCAGCACGTATACGGGCATTTGTCTCTGGACAAAATCTGTTGACTGTTACTGGATATAAAGGATATGATCCGGAAGTCGCCAGTGGTATTGATTCTGGTGTCTATCCAACAGCTCGTACTTATTCTTTAGGTGTAAATATATCTTACTAATTAAAAAATGATCGTTATGAAAAAGATTATATATAGCATACTTTTAGTTACTTCAACTTCTTTTCTTTCCTGTGAAGATTCGCTCGATCAAGCTCCTTTAGGAGTTTTGGCTCAAGGAAATCTACCTGCTTCGGATGCAGACGCAATCGCTTTAGTTAATTCTGCTTATCAAGTGAATACAGGTAAAAGTACAGCGTTTGGTTATATGACAGACTTGGTTACGGAGACTACTATATCAGGAGAAAATCCAAATGGTGGTGGCGGTTTATTAGGTCTTTTAAAATGGGATGGAAACAATTCTTATATTGTTGGTATGTGGCAAGATTTAAATAAAGGTATTGCAGCAGCCAATGATGCGATTGATAATGTCCAAGGTAATAGTAAAATTTCGGAGTCAATTCAAAAGCGAGTTATTGGTGAGGCTCAATTCCTTCGAGCTTATTATTTAAATTATGCAGTACAGTTTTGGGGTGATTTCCCTATAGTTTTACATAATGTAGATGGTAGTAATGTTATCCGTAACTCTGTAGATGAGGTTTATACGCAGATTGTAAAAGATTTAAATGAAGCGACTGATAATCTTCCTACGGAATATGGTTCTACCGATAAAGGACGAGCTACTCAGGGAGCTGCTTATGCTTTATTATCAAAAGTATATTTGACATGGGGACAGGTCTCTCCAACTTTTAATGATTCAGAAAGAACTGAAAAATATCGTTTGTCAGTTGAAGCTGCTAATAAAGTTACTGGATATGAATTAGAAGAAGACTTTTTAGCCAATTGGGATAATAACAACCGTAATGGTAAAGAAAGTATCTTTGCTACACAACATAATACTGGAACAGCTTCTGATGGAACAGGAGGAAACCATCTTTGCCATTGTGCTTTTTCAAGTGGTTTCTCAGATGAACTACCTCATGTGGTTCCTGCCAATCGAGATGTTGTAGATTCTTATGAAAAGGGAGATCAACGTAAAGAGGGCTCTTTTGCCGATAGTTTATATAATCCTAAAACTGGTGAATATTATCATTTTAAGTTACCTCGTTTCCGTAAATACATTGATAGTAGTGATCCTTCAGGAAGTGCAAATAACCGAAATGTCAATCGTTCCGTTTTACGTTATGCTGAAGTTTTGTTGATTAAAGCGGAAGCAATTAATGAACGTGACAAGAAACCGAATGAAGAAGCTTATGAAGCAATAAATCAGGTCCGTCGTAGAGCTTTTAAGAGTTTTCCTGTGACAGAAAAATCTGCTCATGATTTACCAACAGGATTAGATTATGAAGGATTCAAGCAGGCAATACAACAGGAGCGTACTTGGGAGTTTGTTTATGAACAGAAACATTGGTTGGATTTAGTACGTTGGAAAGTATTAGTAAAAACAATTAAAAACAGTACCGTCGCACAAGATCCACAATATAATAAACAAACGATTGAGCTTAAACATTATCGTTATCCTATTCCACAATCACAGCGGGATATAAATCCGGAAGGGTTATGGCAAAATTGGGGATACGAAGGATATGATGAAAGTAAGACGGGTACAAATCCGTATGCAGGTCTTGAATAATTTAACTAATTAGGAAGGGTTTTGGATATGATAAAGAGATTGATTTCATTACTTTTTATAATCTTAGTTTATCAGTATGGATATGCTCAACAGCCAATTGATATTGATTTCTTTGCAAAAGTAAAAGGTATTTCTTCTTTACAGGAGAAAAATGGAAATATATTTTTTATCCTGCGACAGGCTGATCTGTCGCAGGATACTTATAAAAGTGATCTTTATCAATTGATCGATGGTCGAGCTGTTGCTCTAACTTCAACTGGAAATGTTTCTTCTTTTTTGTTGTTAGATGACACTATTCTTTTGCGTAAGTCTCAGAAAAGGGTGAATAAAGATATGACTGTATTTTATAAACTTACTAAAGGATATGGAGAGGCTATGGAATGGTTACATTTACCTTATTGTGTAAAAGATATAGAATTTATAGATACTAATCACTTCTTTTTTACAGCTCAGCAAAAACTTTCGGTAACAAAGGATAATTTACCAGATAGTTTAATTGCGGTAGATGCTTCAGTCCGTTATCGTATTTTTGATGAATTACCATTTTGGAGTAATGGTAGAGGTGATATTAATGGATTGCGATCCTATCTTTATTACTATGATAAAGGAAAAATAACATTACTTTCAGACACTCTTTCTTCGGTTTCAAATATCGTGCTTAGTCCTGATAAAAAGTCATTGGCTTATACTTTGAAGGAACATAGCAATCGAGTTTATGAAAAAAATAGACTTTATGTATTGGATGTTGTTTCAAAACGGTATAAAGAATGGCAAGTTATGGATGAAGCAAATTATGGGCAGTTACACTTTATAGACGATAATCATCTATTTGTTTCTGTACATAAAAGATTGAAAGAGAATCCACAAAGTAATGCACTTTTATATCAGTTAAATATTAAAACTGGAGAATATAAGGATTTGTATGATGGTGATTTATATGCACCCGGAAATTCAGTTTTAAGTGATATAAAATATGGTAATCGTAGTAAAATAACATTTGATAAGACGGGGATACATTATGTATCTACAGTTATTGATTATGCTCCTTTAATACATCTCAATTATTCAGATCATTCAGTTTCGTATCTTACACCAAAGAATGTAAATGTTGATGAATATATCCCATATAAAAAGGGATTTTTATTGATTGCTTCTGAAGATCAGCAAGGACAAGAGATTTATTATCTTGATGAAAAGAGAAAGTTAGTAAGGCAAACACACATTAATATTGATCTGTTTGCTTCTCATCAAATTGTAGCTCCTCAACTGGTTATCTTTACAAATCGGAATGGATTACAATTAAAAGGATACGTTCTTCCTCCTACTAATATGGAAACTGGTAAAAAATATCCGACGATACTGGATATTCATGGAGGACCGAGAACGGTTTATGGAACTTCCTTCTTTCATGAAATGCAATATTGGGCTAATCTTGGTTATGCTGTTATCTTTACGAATCCAACAGGTAGTAGTGGAAGAGGTAGTGATTTTGCCAAGTTGGAAGGTGATTTTGGAGGTATTGATTATGACGATTTAATGTGTTTTGTTGATACCGTCATAGAACGTGTAAATTATATAGATAAAGAGCGGTTGGGTGTAACTGGTGGGTCGTATGGAGGAATAATGACTAATTGGATTATAGGACATACAAACCGTTTTCGGGCTGCAGTGTCACAGAGAAGTATCTCATCATGGATCTCATTTACTACTTTAAGTGATATAGGTTACTCTTTTGGTTTGTCTTATTCCGGTAGTGATCCTTGGAACGATTTACCAAAATTGTGGAAGCAGTCTCCATTGGCTTATGCGGATCAAGTGAAAACGCCAACTTTATTTATTCATAGTGAAGAAGACTATCGCTGTCCGTTGCCAGAAGGTTTACAAATGTATAGTGCTTTACGTCATTTTGGAGTTCCTTCACGAATTGTAATATTTAAACGTGAGAACCATGAACTTTCTCGTGGGGGCAAACCGTTAAATCGCATAAAGCGACTATATGAAATTACAAATTGGTTCCAATCCTATTTATAATGTTTATATACCTTATTAGTGGTATGAAATATGCCGAATAAATGGGATTGCCGCTAAATTAAGGTTCTACTACTTTTGTACAAAATAAAAAAACAGATGATTTCTATTAAAAGTGTAGTTTATGAAAAGAATTATTAGTCTATTATTGGTGTCAGGAGTATTTTTAGCACAACCTGTACTGGCACAAAAAAAGAACAAAAAAGAAAAGAATAATGTAGCTATTGAATATTTGGATCAGTCTTTTAGTCTATATGATGGACTCCAGAAAAAGATTTGGCAGAATCCAGAATTGGGATTTTTGGAAACAAAAAGCTCAGAGTTATTACAAAATCATTTGAAAGAAAATGGTTTTAAGGTTGAAGCAGGAGTTGCAGATATGCCGACCGCTTTTGTTGCTACCTATGGAACAGGTTCACCTGTCATTGGTATATTAGCTGAGTTTGACGCTCTTCCCGGACTTTCACAAGATACGGTTCCTTATCGTAAACCGTTGGAAGAAGGTGGTAATGGACATGGTTGTGGACATAATTTGTTTGGTGTTGGATCTGTATCAGGTGCTGTTGCTATTAGTAAATGGTTAGCAAATAGCGGTCATCAAGGTACGATTAAAGTTTTTGGTTCTCCTGCTGAAGAAGGCGGTGGTGGTAAAGTTTATTTGGTACGAGAGGGTTTCTTTCAAGGTGTAGATGTTGTGTTAGATTGGCATCCTGGTAGTGGAAACGGTGTTAGTGTAGGTGGTGGAACAGCTATTCAAATGGTTGATTTTCATTTCTATGGAAAGAGTGCTCATGCTGCAGGCTCACCTTGGCGAGGACGTTCTGCTTTGGATGGTGTAGAAGCATTGAACTATATGGTAAATCTTTTGCGTGAACACGTTCCCACCTATTCTCGTATCCATTATGTAATACCTAATGGAGGAGAAGCTCCAAATGTTGTTCCTGATTATGCTCGTGTCTCTTATTATATTCGTAGTCCGAAACGAAAAGATTTAAAAGAATTGAAAGAATGGATATATGCTGCTGCAGAAGGAGCTGCAGCCGGTACTCAAACTCGAGTAGAACCAGAAATTATTGCAGGATTTTATGAACGTCTTTATAACAAGAAATTGGCAGAAGTACTTCAAAGAAATCTTGAGAAAGTAGGAGGTGTTATTTATGACGAACGTGAACGTAAATTTGCACAAGAAATAGTAAAAGGTTTAGGTGAAGACGATTCTATCCTTATTCATGCTGCAACTGTAAGACCTTTGGCAGAGGAGCGTCCTTCTAATGGGGGTGGTTCTTCGGATGTAGGTGATGTAAGTTGGACTGTTCCTACTGCCAGTTTCGGTACTGCTGGATTCATACCAGGAAGTGCGGGACATAGTTGGCAAAATGTAGCAAGTGATGGTACTACTATTGGAACAAAAGCCTTGATAAATGCAGGTAAAGTATTTGCTCTAAGTGCAATAGAATTGTTCAATAATACGGCTCTTATAGGAGAAATAAAAGCTGAATTTGAAAAACGACGTGGTCCGAATTTTAAATATGAACCGTTGTTAGGCGATCGAAAACCTGCATTAAATTATCGGTTGAAAAAATAATTATCCTAATTATTTGATATGATTAAGAAGATCTTTTCGAACACAATCATTATACTATTATTTTCTGTCATAGTTGGAATATTAGTAGGTTTCTTCATTCCCGAAAAGGGAATGAAGATTGTGTTAGTAATAAAGCAGATATGTGGACAGATTATCTTTTTTCTGGTTCCGTTAATTATTGTAGGCTTTGTTGCTCCGTCTATTGCTTCATTAAAAGGGAATGTTTCCCGTCTGATAATTTTAGCTTTTTTCTTAGCTTATATATCTTCGATTGGTGCAGCTTTTTTTGCTTCGTTCCTAAGTTACCAGATAATTCCTTGGTTGAATATTCAATCTGTAACTGAACCGGCACGACATTTACCCAATGTTTTGTTTAATTTAGAGATACCTCCTGTTTTGAATGTGATGTCCGCTCTCTTACTCTCTGTATTTTTAGGATTAGGATGTATTTGGATTCATTCAAAAGAGATTACAACTATACTTATACAATTTCAAAATATAGTTTTACAATTGGTAAAACGTATTTTGATTCCTATACTTCCTTTGTATGTTGTTGCTAACTTTTGCGCGTTGGCTTATGAAGGTAATATTTCTCGTTTAAGAGTGTTCCTTCCTGTGATATTGATTGTTATAGTATGTCATTATTTATGGCTATTGTTATTATATCTGTTAGCTACTTTTTATTCAGGTAAAAATAGTTGGTTCATATTGAAATATTATGCTCCTGCTTATTTTACAGCATTAGGCACAATGTCTTCTGCTGCTACATTAGGGGTGGCTTTGGAATGTGCTCGGAAGAGTCCTATTTTGGATAAAAAGATTACGGATTTCTCTGTTCCTCTGTTCGCAAATATTCATTTGTGTGGTTCCGTCCTGACAGAAGTCTTTTTTGTCTGTGTTGTATCACAATTACTTTATGGACATTTACCTGATTTATCTACTATGATTTTGTTTATATTGTTATTAGGTGTATTTGCAGTTGGTGCTCCGGGAGTTCCGGGGGGAACAGTCTTGGCTTCTTTGGGAATAGTTGTTTCTGTATTAGGATTTAATGACGCAGGGACAGCACTGCTTATTGCGATATTTGCTTTGCAAGATAGTTTTGGTACGGCTTGTAATGTGACGGGAGATGGTGCTTTAACTTTGATTGTTAATGCGTATTCTAAACGTCATTCTGTAGATTAATAAAAGATGAGAACTTTGTAAAGATTGTTTATGTATCTAAAAGGAATATTTTTCTTTTCTGGACTTTTACAGTAGAAAAATATTCCTTTTTTGTTTGAAGTATACCTTATTTGTAGAACTTTTTTCTGTATTTTATTTGGTTATTGTCTGTTTTTACCACCCTCTTTAAATTTGCCTTAGAAATAATATAACACTTGAGTGACGATGAAAACAAATACGACATTTATTATAGCAGACAATCAAGATATAACTCGGATGGGGTTACATGGATATATTTCAATGATATTTGATGAATGTCCGGTTATAGATGTTACAGATAAGAAGTCTTTAATACAAGCCTTGATGGGATGTGATAAAAGTATTGTTATCATGATAGATTATACTTTGTTTGATCTAAATGGGGTAGAAGAATTACTTATTATAGAGAAACGTTTCCCTAATGCTCGTTGGATTTTGTTTTCAAATGATTTGAGTGATGATTTTATTCGCCGGTTGAGTTCAGAAAAAAACATAAGTATGATCTTAAAGGAAAACTCAGGAGAAGAGATTCGCTCTGCTTTGCTTTGTGCTGTTAAAGGAGAACGCTTTCTTTGTCATCAGATTACTAATTTATTGATAGTAGGATCTAATTCATCTGAAGTTCAGCCAAAACTAACAGCAACAGAAATAGAAATATTGAAATTGATAGCACGTGGAAAATCCGTAAAAGAAATAGCGACGGAAAGAACTTCCAGTATTCATACAATTATTACTCATAAAAAGAATATTTTTCGGAAATTAGGCATAAATAATGTATATGAAGCAACCAAGTATGCCTTACGTGCCGGATTGATAGAGATGGTTGAATATTATATTTAGGTTATGTTTGTGTAAGGGTGTTTTAATAAAAAAGAATAGCAGTTGTCACTAATGAATGGCAACTGCTATTCTTTTTTTATTGAAATCTATTTGTATCTATCAAGTATTTGTTTTAAAATAGACTTTATTTCTTCTCTTAAAGAATTGGGCTGTATAACTTCTATATTTTCACGATGCCATAAAAGGTGTTGTATGAAATCAAAAGAGGGACGTAAATAATATTGAAAAATAGCGTAATTATCTCCTGTCTCAATTTCTGTTTGAGATTGATGAATCGGAACAGAACGCACGTAATCAACCTGTTTGTTATATACTTTTAGTAAAATATATTCGGGTTGTTTATCATCACGAATAATTCCAAAACAGTCATGATAATAGGTTTGAGGTGTAATTTGAGAGGAAGGAATTAGTTCTTGTTTTCCTATTCTTAAGTTTTACATACGTTCTAATGCTAACACTCGAGTTTTTGTCCGATCTACATATTCACAAATCAGATACCAACGATGTTCAAACAATCGGATGAAGCAGGGAATTACCTCATACGAATAAGGTGTTTCCTTTGTATAATAAGAGGTATAATTAAAACAAACGGTTTGTTTTCGATCAATAGCGTCTAATAGAATTGAAAGTTTTTCTACTCCGGTGTTGATATCTTGTATCATTACTTTATTTCGATGTTTAAGTGCCATCGATGAAAGATTATTGATGTGAAAACTTCCCAATAAGTATTTGTAAAGAGAAGATTCTTTAATATCATCCGCATTTGTTAATTCATACTTTTTGAGCCGATTGTCATATTCAATATCCAATTGGAATGTAGAAGCAATAAATTCTTTATCCCGAGCAAAAGTACGCGGAAGAATTTCTTCCCCTTCATAATTTAAACAGGATCGAATCCACCGATCGTTTAATTCTTTTAAAGAGGCTTTCCCATACTCATTCAATGTATTGACTATCCATAGACAGCGTTCATATTTATTCATAATACGATTGATTTTTGTTTTTGCAAAGATAAAAGATTTGGTCAGACAGATTTTGTCTGACAGCTTGTTTTCCTTTGCAGTTCAACGGAAATAACTTAAATAAAAAAGTAGATATGATGAAAAGAAGAACCTCATGTACCGGGTGGGTAGAAAGTTTCAGGCGAGAAACTTTGAGTTTCATCGTTAGAAACTTCGAGTTTCATGGTTAGAAACTTCAAGTTTCATCACCAGAAACTTTTAGAAACAGGGTAATAAAATAGATTTTATCAAGTGACTCATTCCCCTTTATGTTTCAAAGAGATACTTTATATCATTTGTTAGGAAATACAGACTATACTTTTTATCATGGAACAATGCGAGAGGCAACTAAAATATTGAAAAAAGAAGTTGAAGGTAATTTGCTTCTTCAAAAACGGTTTTCTGTGCAACAATTAGAAGATATAAAAAAAGAAAAAGAGCGAATAACTGGAATGATTTGGCATCATTATGAGGAGCTTACAATTGAAGGATTTCCAATTATGCAGTTAGTAGATGAAAATTTACATTCAAAATGTAAACATACAGGTGTAGTTATACTTGGAATCCTAAACATTTTATGAGAATGTAAATTCTGATTAGAATTATGTATAAAAGAGAAAAAATATGATTTACTTAAAAAGTTTTGATATACCGAAAGATTCTTGGGTGGATTTTTATTTTAATCGTCCTCCTGCGATGTTTTGCGAAGAGATTCGTATTCGAGAAAATATTCCGGATAATATTTCTCAAGTTACACCAATGACGGATTGTGATATTTCGTATCCTTGGAATGTTTTTTATGGTAAAGGTAGAAGTCATTTTGAGTTTGGTGATATTACTATTTTCTATGGAGGTAATGGCTCTGGAAAAAGTACATTATTGAATGTGATAACTCAAAAACTAAACCTTTTTAGAAATAATAGGTATAATAAAAGTAATGGTTTTGATGATTATGTTGAAATTTGTCAACATAACGAGTTGAATAGAAATGAAGTGAGTACGGTACAACGAGGAAAAATAATCACGAGTGAGGATGTATTTGATATAATTCTAAAAAAAAGAAAGTCTAATGAAGACCGAGAAAATATAAGAGATAAGTTAATAGATAAGTATTATGATCCAAAAGAGCTACCCTGGGAAAATTTAACTGATCCTGAAATATTGAAACAGTATAAAGATATTCTGAATATGGGAAAGAAATCATGTTCAAGTTATGTTCGCTCTCAATTGGAATCAGCTAAACAAGAGTTGTCTAATGGGGAAACAGCTTTTAATTATTTTGTGGAGACAATAAAAGAAAATAGTTTGGTTTTGTTAGATGAACCGGAAAATAGTTTGTCTGCGAAATGGCAAGTAGAGCTGTCTTATTTTTTATTGGGAACAGTACTTGAAAATAATTGTCAGTTGATAATCTCGACTCATTCTCCTTTTCTTCTTTCTTTGAGAGGTGCTCGCGTGTATGATTTAGATACTATGCCCATAATGGAAAAGAAATGGAATGAATTGGAGAATGTGCAGTGTTATTATGACTTATTTAAACGGTATGAATATTTATTTAGTGAATAATAAAGTGCAGATAATAAAAAGGTAGGTTACTATTCATGATACTATGGAAGGGTGTATAAAATAGAAAGAGGTCGGTCAAATTATGACTGTCCATTTATTTTCTTTTGCGTAGAGAATTTAAACCGTATAAAGATGGAAGTAATAGTGAAAAAACAGATAAGTTCTTTATTAAAGAAAATGAATGAAGGAATTTGGGAGAAAGAACAGATTATTGCTTTAAGTTTACTGTGTAGCGTTACTGGTGAAAGTATTTTCCTTTTAGGACCTCCGGGAACGGCTAAGAGTTTGGTTGCACGAAGGCTTAAAGAAATTTTTAAGGATAAAATATCTTTTGAATATTTAATGTCTCGATTTAGTACCCCGGATGAAATTTTTGGTCCTGTTTCTATCTCTAAATTGAAAAATGAAGATGTTTATGAGCGAAGAACAGAAAGATATCTTCCTTCTGCTACAATTGTTTTTTTGGATGAGATTTGGAAGGCAGGACCTGCTATTCAAAATGCCCTACTTACTGCTATCAATGAAAAGATTTATCAGAACGGAACTGAAACGATTCATTTACCAATGAAAGGATTGATTGCGGCTTCTAATGAGTTACCCAAAGAAGATGAAGGATTAGAAGCGTTATGGGATCGTTTTTTAGTTCGGGTTGTCTCTAATTGTATATCGAATGAAAAGACCTTTTATAAAATGTTACAACAAAGGCAATTGGCCGCTGTGAATATTTCTGAGGATTTATGTATTACGAATGAAAAATATGAGACTTGGCAGAGACAGATAGAATCCATAGAAATTCCGGAAACAATATTGAAGATGATTACATTAGTACGAGGAGGACTTAAAGAGATTTCAAAAGGAGAGAATGTTGCTCCTTTTGATTATTATATATCGGATCGTCGATGGAAAAAGATTGTTCATTTATTACAGGCTTCTGCTTTTTTGAATGATTGTTCTTGTATAGATCTTTCTGATTTATATCTGTTGGTTCATACGTTATGGAATCAAGTAGATTGTATCATGGTTGTATGGAAACTAGTGGTGGATAGTTTTTTTAATGATATAGATAAAAAGTTGGATAGTATGGAAAAAGAATTGGAAGCAATGAGTCAATCTCTTTTAAATACAGAAATTACAAGTATGGAGTCTGAATATCGAATCTATAATTATTTCTATTTGAAAGTTCTTGATTATCCTGGGAAAGATTGCTATATATTCATGTCTGATTATAAGCATCTTGATTTCAATACTTATACGGATGGAATAATTTATTGGGATGATATACAGAATGCTTATTTGATTCGACGGATTGATACCTCTCAACCTTTTTCTGGTATTAGTTCTACTAAAAATCTTCAAACAGTAAAATTACGTAAGTGTCCTGGATGGATTGATGTGAATGGTCATAGTTATCTCATTGAAAAGGGAAATACGAAAACGGAAAGATATGATATAAGGAAACTGGAATGTGAAAAAAATTTGGAGCTGACAGAGATTGAAAAGGTATTAGCTTCTGAAAGTGAAAAATTAAAAGATAGAATAGAACTCTTTAAAAGTAATTTGTTTATAGCTTCAGATGATTTCAAACAAGTAAAAAAGAGGGCTGATAAACGACATAAACGAATCAATGAATTGGAGATAAAAAGAAGTAGTTTATTGGAATCTGCAGTAAAGTGAGGAGGGTAAGACTAATGCAGGAAAGACTGGATGAATATTCTAAACTTTTTGATGTTTATTTGTCAGAAAGAAAGTTTCCTGAGACTTATCAGAAGGATGTGTTGGCTTGTTATATTAAAGAGGTTTTGGATGACCCTGGAAATTATCATTTATGTTCAACAAATCAGGTCTGGAAAGATTTGCTTAAAGATTCTCTATTGAATTTTATACGTCAATTGTTACCCTATATTATGAAATTAGAGGCAGAAGAGGCGGAAGAAAAGAAATATATAAAGAGATTTAAAGAGGCCAGTTTAATTGAGAAGCGGAAAGCTTGGATTGGTTTAAATGAATATATTGTTCGCCATTATTCTCCTTCTGAAGTTCATATGGAAGGATATATTTCTCTTTTGAAAAAAGGAAGTGCTTCTAAGGATGTTGTTTTTGAAACAATGACTAAAGAGTGGAAAAAGGCTTGTGAAAAGAGAATTGAAAAGGAGAAGAAAAGATTGTTGGATAGAAATAAGGCGAAGTATAAAGAATGGTTCTCACAAGCGGGTAAAGTGGATTATCAGATGGTTAAGAATACGGAACTTATTTTTCATAAATATCCTCAACTAAAAGAAATCGTTCAGTTAATGGGGAGAGAAAAGGAAAATAAAAACGAAGAGAAAGATAGTTTGATGGCTCGTTATATTCCTTTATTATTATCACATAGTACCTCTAAAGAAGAGATAGAGGGAATACGAACTGGTAATGCGTTAAACAACTTATTACCAACGGAAATTACTTGGCTATCTGATTTTCATACGGAACTTCTTTTTTATCAAAAATTTGCTTCGAATCAATTACAATTATTTGCAAGTACCGGGCACAGAACGAAGCGTAAATGTGTGATACCACTGAAAATGAGATGAAGCCTTTGTTTATCAATAGGTTAGGAGTTGGATAAGGAATGGGCGACACAAAACGAAACGTTTACATGGGTTTAATTTCGGTTTACTTTTGAGGGTAAAAGGGTAGGGGGTAAGTTTACTCCTGCTTTAATTATAAGGGCTGTAGATTTGCGTCTGCGGCCTTTTTTGTATTGTGGTGGTAAAACCCTTTGTAAATGCGTTCTGGGGCTGTTTTAGGGGCTTATTGGGGCTTCTTTCTATGCTTATTTGAATGGTCTTTTAATTCCGCTTTAAGCCTGTTGTAATGGGGTAGGGTGGGGGAGTACCTAAAATGTCCATTTTGGGGTTTAGGGATACATTTAGGGTTACAGTTTAGGGTTACAATCTCAAAAGTTAAGGGTTACAAAAGTGGGTTTTTAGGGGGCTTCATAGAGGGGGAAAAATACCACTTTTTTAAGATAGGTGGCAAAATATAGGGGTATAAGTATAGGAAAAAACTCGGATTTTCGTTTTGTTCTTTATTTGATATCTCTGAAAATCAATCCTTTACAATATTTGCAGATAGGCTTTAAGGGGGTAACCCTCCTCTTTGAGCCCATTTTAAGGCTTTAGGGAGGGTTGGGGATGTTCGTATTCTATATATACGAGTGTTCCATCTTGTGGCCCCAATGCTCCTACGATTCGTGTTATGTTTTTATCGAAATAGAAGGTGCCAGATTCTAGTCTGTGTTTTTTAGTCCTTTTATCGTAAAGTTGAAATGTTACATCCAACATTACTCGTGTAGTATCTGGTTTGAAACGGGCTTTTTCGTGTTCAATAGAATCTCCAAGTAATTGAATCATGTTAATGTGTTCTTGCATTTGCTTGATGTCATTCTTTAGTCCGGCTGGGTATATATCCTTCCATTTATCAATGAATTCTTTCTTCTCTTTCATGGCATCAGAATGATGTTTCATTTGTTTTAGCAACTGATGAGCCGGATATGTCAGCTCGTATTCTAATACGGCCTTCTCAAGTTGTCCGAATTCTAATTCATCGTATTTGGAATTCGGGTCACTTTGGGAAATTGCATCCATTGTTTTACGGATCAGGTCTTCGGCTTTCTCTTGATTGCTCTTCTGACATGAAACGAATGCCATAGCACTTATTAGGATGATGATAAATTTTCTCATATTATTCTAATCTTATTACACCGAGGACTAAAGCAACGGCATGGATTGCTGAAAATGGCAGTTCAAACGGATCGTATTTCTCGTTGTCGGAAACAAGAAGAACATGATCCTTGTCGCTGCCTGGTTTAATACGTTTGATTAAAGCTCCTTGATTGGTGTCAATTACATATACTTTATTCCATTGGAAAAATAGGTTGGACATGGGGACACGCTGGCAAGCTACAATGTCTCCAGAACTATATTTGGGGTACATACTCGAACCTTTCACAGGGATAAGGAAGTCTGCTCCTTTGAATACTGGTACAACATAGCGTTCGCATTCGTATTCAAGAACTGTTTGTTCGCAAGTCAATGCTCCGGCCATTGCTTCAATTGGAATCAGGGGAATTCCCTCTTGGGGATTGTCGGTTTGTTGAGCAATGGGGAGATTATCGACACTTTTTTGTTCTTTTTTTTGCATGGTGGCGAAATCTTTTGTTGTTTTCTGCATTTCTCCCCTCCCAGTCATAAGCCATTCAATGCTAATTGTAGGATATGTTGCTATAAATTTTGTAATAACATCTTCAGTAATACCTGTTTTGCTCTCCAATGTTCCTCTTGATACCCCTATTTGGGCGTAAAACTCCCGCTTGCTAATACCTAAAGTATCAGCAAAAAGCAAAATTCTTTGCTTTATTGGCGAAGTCTTTTGTTCTTTTTCTTGCATGGTGGCGAAATCTTTTGTATCTTTGCACCGTGTTCAAATTTGAACAGGCGGCCAAAAATACAAAAATTGGCCGAGATGAACGAATTTTAGAACTAATAAATAAGTGAGATTATGGAGAACAAGATTCTTGAAAAGTTGCAAGGACGCATGAAGCGTAGAATTGCAGGAGTGGAGAGTGACATTGCCACGTGTACTGAGAAGTTCAGTGAGGACTACGAGAAGTTCTTGAACTGGTATGCAGAGGATTTATATAAGCACAAGCAGGTGCTTGGTTACTACAACAGTATCCTTACTTCTATTGAGACGGACGATTTGGATTTCGTGAAGAATACTTTATGTAGTAGAATAGAGTCCTTGGGCGAGGAACTCCTGCGTGGTTCACTTCGTCGGAGCAGTTCCAATAGTTTTGCCAACCTTGCTCATGTGCTTGACCTTGAGGTAAAGCAGAAGGTGCTGGATAACTTCAAGGCTATCCTTGAAATGAAGGGCGAATTGTTCAAGACCAAGGTTAAGGATGACCAGCGTTCGCATACCTTTACCAATTCAAAGGGCGACAAGCGTATTACCTTAGGCGTGTATGTAACGGACGGATACCGTGATACGGTGGAAGACGGTATCGCCATTGTAAAGGAATACATATCCAGCCTTGCCAACGATGAGAAGACCGAGGCATTGGTAAACATGGTATTCCGTTTGTTGGCTCGTGATGCGAAAGGAACACTCAAGGCAAGCCGTATCATGCAGCTTCGCAAGTTGGCCCAAGATACAGGTGATGAACGCTTCCTTGAAGGTGTACGCATCATTGAGGAATCCTATCAGCCGGAAATCAGCAAGCAGTTTATCCGTGCTGAAATGAAGAATGAAAACGGAATGTGGAAACCCATTCCGCTTGGTATGACAGAATCCTAAGTCGTCGGTAGGACCGACACCCAAGTTTTAGAAATTCAAAACAAAGAAGAATATGATTCAGGAAGTAGAGAAAGAACCGAAGGTAGCCCTGTGCCGCAATTGTCGCGGCACGGGTAAGGTTGCCGTGAAGAAGTTGCTCCGTAAAACAACGGAGATTTGCCCCCAGTGCAATGGTAGTGGCCGTGTTACGGTGAGTTGCAAGATGACACTTGACATTCGTCCGTATAACCCGAAAGTAGTACAGTCAGCGAACGAGTAGCAGTCTATGGCGAAGAGGCACGGTGTAAGCTATCAGAAGCGAGTAACGGATATAAATAGGATATACGACCAGTACGCAAAGCTCGGTGTTCCGAACCGGGAAATATGGCGTCGGTACGTGTATCCTGTTTATGCTATATCCGAACGGACCTTCTATAACATACTGAATGCTTCTTCGAATCCCAAGAATGAGTTTCCGGAAGACACTCAGATGTTTTTGAAATTTGACATATAATGAATAAGGATGTGCAAAAGTTGTTCCGATTGATAGTCCAGGATATCGGTGTGGATATGAAGGACGAATTCGATTTGAACTTTGAACGGCAGGCTTTCTTCAGCGAAGCGTGGCAGCGACGCAAAAGTCCGATACGCAATGAAGATCGGGCGATATTGACAGACAGCGGACAACTGCGTAGCAGTATCGGCTTCCGAACGACAGAAAACAGTGTTACATTTTTCAGTAACTTGCCTTATGCAGGTATTCATAACGACGGTGGTGAAATAGTTGTGACCAAGCGAATGAAGATGTTCTTCAGACGCAAGTTCTATGAAGCTGCCAAATCGGCCTTGGAACGGAAGAAGCAGGATACTTCATCTGTCAAACGCTCCCGAAGAAAAGGCAATTTGTCAGACGGCGGTTTTTATGCCTGGACCCGTGATATGCCGCTTACTCCTGAAGCCGAGTTCTGGCGAAATATGGCACTGATGAAGGAAGGTACACACAATCAAGATTCCCCGTCGCCGTTTCTTGGGATACTCTCCTGATGTTGAAAAGAAAGTGCGGGCAATCATCAAAGAGAATTTGAATGAATATTTTAATGTGGAATATAAAATCAATGGATAATGAGAAGAGAGATATACGAAATACTGTGTGAACGCCTGAAACATGTGGGCGGTGGAGCCATCAAGCATATCGACTTGTGGAACCACAATGTGGAGTTCATCGAGCAGGAAGAAAACTGGGAACGCCCAGCTGTGTTCGTGGAGTTCTGCCCGATACATTGGGAGGCCATTGTGCCGGGCTACCGATATAAGAGTGAAACGCAAGTGAAGCTACATGTGGTGACGGACTGGGCGGGCAGTTGCTCGGCAGACAGCCAATTTCAGGCAGAAGCTTTGCAGGTGCTCGACCTCAGCCAACAGATACATGAGGCGTTAAGCGGTATGAGCGGCGAGCTGTTTATGGCGTTTGACTTGGTGGAGACACAGACCAACCACAACTATGAGGACATTGTGGAAAACATCGAAGTTTATGAATGTGTGGCGGTGAGAAAGCTGCCTGAAAAGTAGGTAGATTGGTGGAAATTGGGAACAAAAGTAGCCGAACAATGAAAAAAGTCCGCTGTTAATATATTAACAACGGATTTTTTGTTGTATCTTTGAGGCGTGTTCAAAAATGAACGAGAAATGGAAGGAAATACTTTGGAATTGATAGGTATAGCTGTAGCTATTGTGGCATCCGTTCTTGGTGGAGTGTGGTTTATCTTCAGCAAGGTTTTTGGTATGGGACGTTTTTCCCAACGTGTTGAAGAATTGGACAAACGTACCAGCAACGCTGCATGTGAAGCTCACGGTAGGGAAATTTACGGAATGAGGGATGATGTGAAAGCAGTCAGGAATGATATATCGACCATTAAGTCCCAACTTTCCGTTCATGACAAAGACATTGAGTGTATAAAGAGTGACATGTCTACCGTGAAGAGTGAATTGACTTTTGTGAAGAATGATATGGCCTCCGTGAAGAATGAATTGATTAAAGTAACCTCTTTGCTGTCCGTCAAGTATAAGAATGTAGCTCCTATGTTTGCTTTGAAGAACAGTCCCCGTCGGCTTAATGATTTCGGTCTTCGGGTGTTGGAAGACATTATGGGTATGGAATTCCTGCAAACAAACAAGGATTTCTTCTTTGCCCAAATAGATGCTTGTTCGCCCAAGACGGCATACGATGTGGAGAATGCGGCACATACGGTCTGCCTTACATCCATAGACAACGAAATCTTTAACCGTCTGAAGAATTTCGTCTATAATTCACCGTCGTATGACATCAAGGATGATGAAGGAAAGGAAAAGAAATATGATTTGTCGCTTCCGGATGTATGCTTTGTGTTGAGTTTGCCATTACGGGATATGTATTTGGCTGCACATCCTGAGATTGTTTCGGAGTAAGAACTTGCAGATGATATAAGGGGCTGAATTGGGATTCAGCCCTCTTTGTTTACCAGAACTGGGCTTATTTTTTGCTTCAGTATGTTGTTATTTGAAAAAAAGTTCTTACCTTTGTAGCATCTCACTTAGAAAGATAAAAGTATTGAGGGAATGACGACCAGACGCTTTAGTTCAAACTGTCGCCCTTGATGCTTTTGTCTTTATTCTACTATATCGTTCACGGAGTATAGAAAGTATTTGATGCGGAAATATCCATTATCCTTTCTTATAACTTGCTTTGCCACATTCAATCTTACCCACTTTTCATGAATCCGAACCTTGAAATAATAGAAATGCTCTATGTTCAGGTCGTTGGTATGTGTCAAGTCGGCATGTTCTATGTATGTGGCTTGCTCCAAGTATTTGCCCAGTTCTTTCAAGTCCTCCTTACTGACAATTCTGGTTCTTCCGAACGTGTCTGAAAAGAGGTGCTTGTTGCCTTCCTTGCTGAAGCCGATATTCATGTTTTTACCTTCCACCACTTTTGCGACTTTCTTCTTCAGTAGCGGTTCCATTTCGTGCAGGTAATGGGTGCGTTCTATGGCCCGTTCTGATTTGGCTTTATCGGCAGCACACTTCTGTAATATGGCGCAAGCTGCACACAGTTCGTTGTCCGGTACGAATGCCAGCTTCAGCTTGTCGTTTGCTATGTCGCAATCTCGGCAACGGCTGATGGTGTACGGGTTATAGTCCGGAACGGCCTTTTCCTGCTTGCCTGAATTGAATCGGAAGATACCTTTGGTGTCCTTGCCTGTGGCCAGTTCTCCCAGCGACATGGCTTCGTCGTGGTCGGTGGCGGGGTATTTGGACTTGCGTACCTGTACCACCGTACAACGGCAGCCCCAACCGTTCGGCGGGTAGAACTCCTCCCAGAACTTGTCGGTGATGGGCAGCGTTACCCTGTTGAGTGCCGCATGTTCCGGACGTACCTTGTCGTCGCCGACCGTTCGGTACTGGAGATTGTAGCGGTCGCCGTATCGGCTGAACTCTTCCCATTTGGCTGCCATAGTAGCCGATGCCTGGACAAAGTTATATTCAGCACGCAGGTAGTTGCTGTTATAGGTTTCGTCAATCTTCCGAACGTCATTCAAGAAGCGTTCGAATGGCTTTCTATTGCCGTTCTCATCGATGAGGGAAGGGAACGCCTCGTTCAGTTCATGGAATGCCTTGAATCCGGAAAAGATGTAATTGGACCGTTCCAACCGACGGCGCATGATGTCGGACATTTCCACTTGAGTGAATGAGGAGTTCAGTGCTGAAGAGTGACCTTCGATGAATTCCTGTATCTGTGGCTTTTCCAACAGCTCAATCCGAAATTCCGAACCCTTTTCCTTGTAGAGAGCCTCCATCATACCGTCAAAAGGGCGGGAAATCTCCTTGCGGATATTTTCCACATCCGCATTGTCTGCGGCAAGTTGCATTACCGGCTGACCTTCCAACAGACGGGCATACCTTTGGTGCAGCCCCACATAAGCCGTGGGGCTCAGTCGAAAAAAGGGTGTGCGTTCTTCTGCTGATTACCCTTGCCTTTCTTGTCGTCCGGGTCGTTACCGTCTTCCGGATCTTCTTTCGGTGGAGCTGCTTGTTCACGATGTCGCGAAGCATGTCGCAGTCGCTTTCCACCAAGTTCTCGAACACTTCAAGGTGAGTCTGCGACTGTGAAAGGCTGCTTCCGTCCTCAATGGTCATGGTCTGTCCGATGATGAGTTTGGAGAGTTCCGAGTTGGCACGGTCCACCCGTTTGTCGTACACATTGTATGCATCGCCCTTTCCGCTTTCCACGAATTCAATTTCCGTATCCATTCCGGTAATGGCATAGAGACTGGCTGCTGCATTACGCATCATGTTGTCCAGCTTGCTGATTTCCTTCGGGTCACGTGTGGTGGTCTTGGCAATACGCATAGGCATTCCGAAGATTTCCCCGAATGTGTCCCAGAATGAAAGCATGTTCTTCTTGGGTATGGTCTGTGTGGCTGCCTTCAGCAACAGGCCGAGGTCCTCGGGCTGTCCGGCTTCGATGAGCCAGTCGGTAAACGGCGGCTTACGGTATTCCATTCCGGTTGTCCAGTTCTGGCCGAGGTCGCTGATGACCCTGCCATATTCCGGTATGACATGCTTGCGTGGAATGAGTTTTACCCCGTCGTAACAGATACACCCGTCGCCATCCAAAGCGACATCCCCCAGTTCGATGAGTGAATGTCCCCAATAAATGGAATCAAGCGCGTACTTGAGCAGCTGCTTGAACCATGCCTGCTGGAAGTAGTGCAATGCCTCCTCCTGTTCGTAGCCTTTGGTGTCTACTATCTTGAATGAACGCGACATGACGAAACCCTTCCGCTGCTCGATACAGCCCGAAAGGTGCAGGTCAATCTGTGCGTCCCGGTAGATGTCGTAAAGGGGCTGACGGTTCGGATAGTCCATATTGATGGCGAGTTGCCAGGCATTCCGCCAGTCCTGTATATCCTTGCGTGTCAGTGCGTCCGTTGTGCGTTGCAGTTCCACTACCATTTTCTGTACCCGCTTGCGGTCGCTTTCCTTTGCCAGATTGAAATCGCCGTATGCCGTGTGCAACATACCGTTCTCCGGCTTGCGTGTGAAACCTGAAAAAATGTCCTTGAGTATTCCCATAGCGTTACCAGTTATGTCTTAGTTTCGGCTGACAGCCGTAAATGATAGAGTTTTCGGTTGGTTCCCCTTCCTCATCGGTTGCGACAGGCAGATCCGGTACAATCTTTCCGGCCTGTACCCCTTCCAACCACTTGATGGCACGTTCGTAACGTTCCTTGCGGATTTCCATGCCCATTTTCTGGGGGACGGATGATGTCATGTGATAGAGTGCGATGTCGCAGGCATACATGACAATCTGCCTGTTGCGTCCGTTACCTTCCGCTGTGAATATGGCGTTGCAATCATATTTCGGGCGTAGATAGCCGGCAATTTCCTCCAGTGCTTCCGCTTCCGCATTGGCACGGTTCTCCTCGCTGGTCTGTGAAACGACCTTGAGAGCCGTTTCCCCGATGACCACCCTATAGTCCTCTTCTGTGATGAACATAAAGCCTCCTTCCTTATCTGGTTACGAACAAAGCCATTTTCTCAATGTCCTGAATGGTTGTTCCCTTGTTGAAACGATGTTTGGCTATCAACTCCTTGAAGGCTTTCTTCGGTGCCACCTTCAAGCCACCGTTCATGTAAACGACATAATACTTCAGTCCTGTTGCACCGGCCAATGTAATGGCCTCCTTGACGGCACGCTTGTACCTCCAAGCGAAAATGAGTTCCTTGATATACTTGATCATGTTACCATGTATTTTTTGATGTCGGGCGTGCCCCGAACATCGGTTTGAATGATTCCTGTCTTGTATTCCTCTGCAGATACCATATAGCCCCTTCATCCGCGTCGGGTGCGTCATCATGTACCCGGCTCCCGCGTTCCAGGGCAAGTGTCTGCTCAATGCCGACTTCCATGTCGGCCGTACCTTTCAGGGTCTCGTTGTAGAATACGAATCCCCGTTCCCAAAGTGCGGATATGGCCTCTATACGCTGCAGCTTTTCCGGTTTCTTCCGCTTGTCCGGCATAAGCGGCAGCTGGTAGCCCCTGATGTTCCCTTCCGTTGTGAATTCGTCCAATATGATGTCCTGCATGAAGTTCGCTTCCATATAGAATGTAACGGCCACATTTTTCGCAGTGGTACGTTCGTAGAGATTGTACAGCCACCGTACCATTCCTCCGGTCGTGTCCTGCCGGACGTAGCAGTCTATCAGGTGGAGTTCCGTTCCGATCTTTCCCCAAAGGCGTGAAGCCTTGTAGTCGTTTGCCGTCGTGGACTTGAAAGAGGGGTCGGTGTAACAAACCAACATCTCGTATTTCTTTAACGGTGGCAATTTCTTGTAGCGTATCCATTCGTGGCGGAATATGGTGCCGTCCTTGATAGGATTGTGCATCATTTCCTTCTGCCAGGACCGATAACCCATGAATGCAGCCGCTTCCTCGGCCTCCTCCTTTGTCCATTTCTCTTTCCATACCGGTTCCCCGTCCTTGTCCACTGCCTTGATTTCGGACACGTAGACCCCTTTTGTTGCGGCTATGTTGGCCAATACGGAGTTTTTGGATATGAGGTTGCCCACCATGATGAAGCGTCCACGACCGACGTCAAGTGCCCCGAAAAGGGCTTCCTTTACCCAGTCGGTAAGATCCTTTACCCGCTTTTCATTCCGGCAGAGTTCGTCATCGTCCAAGTCATCGATGACGATGTAGTCCGGACGTGCCTCCTTATATCGTAGACCACGCGGGGACTGTCCGCGTCCTCTTGCGAAGAATGCCACTCCAGACTGGGATACGAATTCACCTTCCTGCCAATTGCCGAGATTCTTCTGTTCCCCGAAGTCGGCAATGATACGCTGGTTGTATTCCAGTTCCGCCTGAATGTCGGAAAGCAGCCCTTTGGCACTGTCTTCCGATTTACCTACCACTACCATGACATTGATAAGCCGTTTCGGCTGGAACATCATCCAAAGCGGCAGGAATATGTCAAAGTGGGTGGATTTCGCGTGCACTCTCGGCCATTTGAATACGGCTTTCAGATTGGGTGTATTCTTTACCTTCAGAGCTGCAGCATTATGAAACGGTGCGTTGTGTACGGTACGCAATACCTCGCCTGTGGTCTTGTCCCTCAGGGTAAGGAAGTGCGGGAAATAGTATTCGCAGAATGCGGCATAGTCCTTCTGTAGCCGTGTGATACGTTTCTCCTTCTGTACCGGTGTTTCTTCCACCAATGCAGAAAGGTCCGTCAACGACTGGATGCGTTTGCAGTGTTCCTGCCATTCGGCATAGCTCCTCTTCAATTCGCTGATACCTGCCATATCATTTCAGTGCGTTTGCCCCCATTGATTCGATGAGGTATTTGTCCTGGTACTTGTTTATGGCCTTGATAAGTTCGGGCGTGATTTCACGGTCGGTCTGTGAACGGTATTCCAACCAACGTGAGAAAGCCATGAAGACCTCGATAGCGTCCACCACGTTGGCTTTCTTGTCGAGCTTTTCAATGACCGATGAAAGTTTGGAGAGTTTGTCCCCGAGTCCTGCAATCAAGTTCGGATCTTCCGAACCGTTGACCTGCTCGATGAGTTTGTCGATAGTCAACAACAGCTTGTTTACCAACTCCGGTCGGGTTATATTCTTGGCTGCCCGTGCCTCCTTCCAGCCGTCCGCTACGCACCATTTGGAGATGGTGACACGGGAAACGCCTACCTTATCGGCAATTTCCGTCTGCTCCATTCCGGCGAGGAACAGCGTCCTTGCCAGTGATTTTTTCTTTTCTATATCTGCCTTTGTCATATATGATAAAGTTTTGTGAACATCTATCGCGAAATATGGGCAAAGTTGCAGTATTTCAGTCCGCTTTCAAAAATAGCGTGAAGCGGTTTCATAGAAGTGTGCAACCGTTTCATACATTTTTGGTACGGCCGAAATCCGGGTGTAATATTGCAGCGTAAATGCCGTAGGAAACGGCATACGGAATGTTTTATTCAACCAATTTCAAATGAGCAAAAGAATTCGAATTTCAAATGACAGCCTGAACAGTTACGGTACCCGTCTGCTGACCTCCGGGCTGGACATCGAGCAGTATTGCCGGAATCCGGTATTGCTGTACATGCACCGGCGTGGCGAAGTCATCGGCTACGTGAAGGACTTGAAGGTGGAGGGTGACGAGGTGACCGGTGAACTTGTCTTTGACGAGGCGACGGATCTCTCGAAACGATGCAAGAAACAGTACGAGTTCGGAAGTCTCCGCATGGTAAGTGTCGGGGCTGATGTGCTTGAACTGAGTGAAGACAAGAAGTACCTTGTACCCGGACAGACCAGACCTACGGTCGTGAAGAGCAAACTCTTTGAAGTTTCGCTGGTGGATGTCGGGTCCAATGACGATGCCATCGTGCTTCATAAGGACGGCGTGAGAATCACACTCGGCAAGGATGGCGAATGCCAGTTGCCCTTGCTTAATAACAATTCAAAAAATCAACAAATGGAAAAGACCAAGATTGCCTTATTGTTAGGCTTGCCGGAAACGGCGGAGGAAGCTGTCATTACAGCTAAAATTGGAGAGTTGAAAGCCGCAAAGGAAGAAAATGAGACTCTCAAGAGGGAAAAGGATTCTCTGGTTTTGGCAAGTATCACGACCATTGTGGATACAGCCATATCAGAAAAGCGTATCAATGCAGAAAAGAAGGACCAATTTGTCGAGCTCGGCAAAAAGGTAGGTGCGGAAGAGTTGAAGAACATCTTCTCAGCCATGTCGCCGCAGGTCAAGCTGAGCCAGACTCTCGGACACCAGGGTGGTGCCCCTACCGGTGCTCCTGTGGCTTACAAGAAGCTGAGTGATGTCCCCTCCGACAAGATAATGGCTCTCCGTGATGACAATCCGGATGAGTACAAGAGACTTTACAAAGCCGAGTACGGAATGGAATGTGAACTTTAGTATGAACCATAAAAACGTAGAAAACAGATGAAGACATTTTTTTCAATGCTTGCGGCAATCCTGTTCAATGCAGTAATGGGAGCCGCTTTTGCTTCGGTGGCCGGTTTTTCCCCCATGACCGGTGCTTTGGGTATGAATGCCGTTGCAGCCGTGATGGGTGATACTCTTCCGGCCGGTGTGTTCCGTGCCGGTGTCCTGAAAGAAATCTGGACAGGTGAAGTGGTGAAGACCTTGAGAGGGTTTATGGAAGGAACCTGGCTTGACGGTATTCCTGACAGCTCATCCCTTGTCAATAACGATGTCATCCATTTGGTGGAGGTCGGTGTGGACCCTGATGTATTGATTAACAATACGACCTATCCCATTGCCCTGCAGTCCTTGGATGACGCGGACATTGCCATCAGCCTTGACAAGTTCCAGACCAAGGTAACGCCCATTACCGATGATGAGCTGTATGCCATCAGCTATGACAAGATTGCCCGTGTGAAGGAGAGCCATTCCAATGCCATCAATGACGCCAAGTTCGCCAAAGCCGCCCATGCGCTTTGTGCCAATTCAAACACGGCCAAAACTCCGGTACTTACCGCTACAGGGGAGGCGGACGCAGTTACCGGCCGTCTGAAGCTGACGGTAAAGGATGTTGTAGCGATGAAGCGTGCCCTTGACAACTTGAAGGTTCCGACGGACAACCGACGCCTTGTCCTGTGTCCTGACCATGTGAACGACCTGCTGGAAGCAGACCAGAATTTCAAGGAGCAGTACAACATCAACCGTGCGGAGGGTAAGGTCGGCAGACTGTATGGCTTTGACATCTACGAATTCGGCAACACCCCGCTTTATACTACGGCCGGCGTGAAGAAGGAAGTAGGTTCCACAGCTGAGACGGGAGAATTCCAGTGCTCGTTTGCCTTCTATACCAAACGTGTATTCAAGGCTACAGGTTCGACCAAGATGTACTGGAGTGCCGCCGAAAACGATCCGGAATACCAGCGTAACAAGGTGAATTTCCGCCACCACTTCATTTGTATACCTAAAAAGGCAGATGCCGGTGTGGTGATGATGAGTGGTTATGAGGCTGTCGGTTAATTGAAGCATCCATAGTAACAATCAATCAAAAAAATGAAAATATGGGAAAGACAGACGATGTGAATCAGAAGGAACTCGTGGCAGCAGCTGCCACAGAGCAAAGAGAATCTGTAGAGACTGCGGCTACTGAAAAGAAGAAAATCAAGGTGCTGCAAGTCTTTCGGGACAAGTACAACAAGACCGTCCGCTACAAGGTTGGTCAGGAATTGGAATTTGACCCGGAACGTGCTGAAGACCTGGTAAAGCGTAAGCTTGCGGAATATGTAGATCCGTCCAAGTAATGGCAACCTTGAAACGATTGGTCCTGCACTGCACAGCCACGCCGGAAGGCCGTGAAGTTACCTCCGACGAGATACGTGCATGGCACACCAACCCGGTAAGCAGGGGTGGGCGTGGCTGGAAGCAGGTAGGATATACGGACCTGATACATCTGGACGGACAGGTGGAACGCCTGGTGGAGAATAACGAGGACGCAAAAGTTGATCCTTGGGAAGTGACCAACGGTGCATCCGGCTACAACTCCACAAGCAGACATGTGGTGTATGCCGGCGGTTGTGGCAAGGACGGGAAAACCGCGAAAGATACCCGGACACCGGCACAGAAAAAGGCTATGGAAACCTACGTGAAGGATTTCCACAGGCGTTTCCCGAACGTCCGTATCGTGGGGCACAATGAACTGGCGGCCAAGGACTGCCCGAGTTTCAATGTGCAGGAATGGTTGGAATCAATCGGTATAAACCAATAAGACGAGTGGATTATGGAGTTCAGCGAAATACTCAATCTGATACTGGGAGGTGGTTTGCTTGCTGCTGTCATTGGCGTAGTTACATTCAAGGCGACAGTCCGCAAGGCCAATGCTGAAGCGGAACGTGCCAAAGCGGAGGCAGAAAAGGCGAAAGCCGAAGCCGAAACGGTGCGTATTGACAACGCTGAACATGCCACCCGGATATTGATAGAAAACATTGTAGAACCATTAAAGAAGGAATTGCATGAAACCAGGGAAGAACTGCGTGAGACCAAGAAGGAGTTCGGCTCCACCAAACGGGAAATGGCACGTCTTCGCAAGGCTACGGCTGTCGTCAGGCGTGAGGCAAATGCCGTTGTCGTTTATGCAACGTGCGACAGCCTGCAGCGGATGTGTGAGTTCTATGAACGTAATGCAGCCATCTATCAAGAGAAATACGACCGCCTTGTGGACTTGGTGGAGGAAGAAAGAGAACAGCGTTATAACCCCGTTAAAACGTTTTTCGTAGGACTTGCGATAGGGCTTGTATTGGGCTTTCTAATAATCATCTTATTAAAACTGAAATTGAAATGAGCAAATTTATTTATGGGATTGGGGCTGTCTATTTCAATGCGGCACTAATCGGTTACATCGAAAAGAATTCATGGGATTGGGGCGGTACGAAGCCCGAGAGTGTGGATGTAGAGGCTGAACAGGTTCCTGACGCACCGGTATTGACCTTACTGACCAAGAACGGCAGTATCAGTCCGACCTTCAACCTTATCCAGCTGGACTATGAGAACCTGCACACAGTTCAAGGTGGCACCCTTGTAGGTACGGAGGGAGCCTATACCGGCTGGAAAGCCCCCACTGACCTTGTGCAGCTCAGTGGCGAGTGGACCATTGAGTTTGTCAGCGGCCAGACCATGACGATTCCGAACGGTACCATCCTGGCCAACCTGGGCGGCAAGCTGACCTTGACCGAGGTGTCCAAGCTGGAATGTCAGCTGAAGGTGAACAAACCGGCCGACGGCGGTTCTCCTTACGAAATCAATGACACGGTAGAGGGTTGATAGCGTATGGATGATGCCGTTATCAGACGGATACAGAAAGAGGGTGCGGAAGCCCTGCTGAATGCGGGTGTTTCCGTTCCCCTTAAAGAATTCCGTATTCCGTTCCGGAAAAAGCCCGTGCAGCTCCGTGTTACAATGAAGCGGCCCTATCTGAGCGGACAGCTCCGGATTGCCCGGATCTATCTTTCGATGGGCGTGACCAGTGCCGAGATGAAGAAGTACACCAAGGAGGAACAGATGAAGTTCATCCTGGAGCACGGAAAGTCCGTGAGCCGTATTGTGGCATACGCCATCTGCCAAGGATATTTGTCCCGGCACCTGATGGTCGGCCCCATGGCGTGGTTTGTACGGAACTTTGTCGAGCACCGTTACCTGATGGTCGCTTTCCGGACGTTTGTCCGGCTGATGGGAACGGACCCTTTTATAAGTATTATCAGATCCGTAGAGAGGGCAAATCCGATGAAGCTACGTCTGAGCCAACGAAGAAAGGGGAGTTAAGAACCCGGTATGAAGGTTCACATAGCCCCTTCGGTTTTATCTGGCAGATAGCCACCGCCACCGGATGGAGTGTGCAGTACATCTTGAACAAGGTCAATTACCAGACCCTTATCATGATGCTGAGTGATGCTCCCCGGTATATCAAAGTCAAGGACGACGGAGAGGAAAAGGATGTGGTGGATGAAGCCAACGAAATTGTATCATTCTTCCAATCGAATCTAAAGCAATGAGTAAACCTGTAGAAATAGAATTCCTGATGAAAGACCGGCTGACACCCGGACTGGACAAAGCGGCCAAGGGTGTGGACAGCGTTACGGGCAAGGCTTCATCCGCCAATGCCGAGCTGGAAAAGACGAAGCAGCAGGCGATGGACCTCCGTAATCTCATTGCATTGCTTGAAAACCAATTGGAGGAGCTGCGCCTGGTCGGGGAAAATGCTTCCCCCGATTTGGACCAGAGCCGGAACATCGCCCATATAGAGAACCTGCAGAAGCAGATTGAGGAACTGAAGGAACAGTTGAAGCAGCTTGAGAACGTGTCGGAGCATACGAATGTGGTACCGCCGGAACTTCCTCAAGCCAAGAAACAGTTCAACGGCCTGCACAACAGTATCCAGCAGATGGCCCGTGAAATGCCGTCACTTGCTATGGGGCCGCAGATGTTCTTTCTGGCCATCAGCAATAACCTTCCGATATTTACGGACGAGCTGGTCCGTGCCCGGAAAGAATATGACGCATTGATTAAGACCGGTCAGAAAGCCACCCCTGTGTGGAAGCAGATACTATCCTCCTTGTTTTCCTGGCAAACGGCTATTACTACAGGTATCATGCTGCTTGTGATGTATGGGGATGAATTTGTGGAGTGGTGCAGCAACCTATTCAAAGGAGAAAAACAACTCTCGGCCACCGAACGGGCACAGAGGGGGCTGACCGAGGCGATAAAGAAAAACGGTTATGGCATCGGCAATGAGATTGTAGCACTCAGAAAGTTAAGCGATGAATGGTTGACATTGGGCGACAATATGGATGCCAAAAAGAAGTTCATTACGGATAATCAGACTGCGTTCGAGAAACTTGGGGTGGCCGTAACAACTACTGAGGAAGCAGAGAATCTGCTTGTGCGAAATACGCAAGCCTTTGTGGACTCGTTGACAAAGAGGGCAAGAGCCGCTGCAGGCATGAAACTTGCGGCAGACGCTTATGAAGAAGCCTTAAAGAAGCAGGTGGAAGCGGATAAAATGTCGGACAAAGTTCAGAAACAGGATGTGATTGTAATGAACACTTCGGCCGGGGCTGTCACGATGGGAACGGGGAAATTCTATGAAGTGGACAACGAAGAAAAGAAGCGTCTGAAAAAAGAAGTCGATGACTTGAATGCATTGGCTGAAAGCTATATAAAGGTTTCGGAAGAGCTGGAGAAAAATGCAGAAAAAGGTCTTTCGGATGTAGGCATAAAAGAAAAAGAAGAAAAGCAGGACAAGAATGCCCAAAAAGAAGCCGAGAAAGCAGCAGATAACCTTGAAAAGGCGAATGAAATGCTGCTTGCCATGAGAGAACAGAATACTCGGGCTGAAATCGGCCTCATGGAGGAGGGAACAAAGAAGAAACTTGCCCAAATAGCATTGGACTATGATACCCGCAAGGCAGAAATAGCCCGTAGGGAAAAGGAACTTGCGGAATTGAACAAAAAAGCCGGTGGCGACGGAACACTGACCGAAGAACAACAGACGGAGATTGATGAAGCCAACCGCCTGAACGCGGAGAACCGCAAGCAGGAGGAGCTTGCCGTTTACCGGGCTGAAACTGACGCCATGCGTGAGTTCCTGAAGGAATACGGCACCTACCAGCAGCAGAAACTTGCCATTGCGGAGGAATATGCCGAAAAGATAGGCAAGGCTGAAACCGAAGGTGAACGGATGATTCTGGCCAAGCAGCGTGACAAAGCTTTGGCCGGTATAGATATAAAGGCTGCCAAAGAACAGGTGGACTGGCAGAGTGTGTTCAGTGGTTTTGGCGGTGTGCTGCAGGAACAGATACAGCCTACCATTGAGAACCTGAAGCGGATAACCCGGTCGGAAGAGTTCAAGAATGCCCCTGTCCGGGACCAGCAGGAACTTTACAACATCATAGCGGAACTTGAACGCGACAACGCCAAGCTGGATTCGGAATCCTTCAAGAAGGTGGCCGACGACCTGGAACTGTTCCGCAACAGCCTGAACCGTTACAATGAAGCGTTGGAACGGCGTGATGAAGCGGAAGAAAGGCTGAGCGTTGCCAAAGCTACCCTGAAACAAGCCGAGGGGGACGGTGCCGATACATCGGAATTCCAGGCGGAGGTTGATGCCGCACAGGAAGCCTATGACCGTGCCAATGAAAGTGTGGAGACGTTCTCGGACATCCTGAATGAAAACAGCAAGGACTTGAACGAGTCAGCCACCCGTATAAGCAATTCCTTGAATGGTGTAGCCGGCGGACTTTCCAAACTGAAGTCCGGTTCCCTGCAGACTTCCTTTGAGGGACTGCAGGACTTGGGCGGTATCATCGGCGGAAAAGTGGGTGACGCACTGGCCAACATGGATCCGACGGGTATCATCAGCGGTGTGCTCGGAATCGTGGACGTGCTGAAGGGTGGTGTCTCTTCCATTTTCGTGGATCTGCAGGATATGGTCTTCGGTGCCGTAGACGGAATATTGAGTGACATATTCAGCGGGGACATTCTCGTGAAGACGTTGGAAAGTACCGTAAAGGGTGTCGGCGGTATCCTTGACACCGTGACGTTCGGCGGCTTCTCCTCCCTGTTCGGCAGCGGTGAAAGCGACAAGAATCTGGAAAGGGACATTGAATACCTGACCGCTTCCAACGACAACCTCCGGCAGTCCATAGACAATCTGGCAGACAAGATGGAAGATACAGCCGTTTCCGAGGCCTCCGGCGTGTATGAAAGACAAAAGGAGCTTCTGGAACAGCAGATGGCGAACACGCAGGAAATGATGCAACGTTCCGGTGCGGCTTATAGCAACGGTTTTCTGGGTATCGGCGGTTCGCATTCGTCAAACCATAAGATAAACGAAGGAATGTCTTCCGCAGACTGGAAGCTCAGCAGTGAGGAAATGGCCAAGGTTGCCGATGAAGCCCGACCTCTATTCCAAGATTGAATCGCTGGCCGATGACGGGCACAAGAACGCGGCCCAGTATATGGATGAATACATATCCTACTACAAGGAACTGGAGGAACTTCAGGAAGCCTACTATGAGAAGCTGACCGGCATGTCGTTTGACAGTGTGCGCAGCAGCTTCAAGAGTACCCTCCTTGACATGGAATCGGATGCTTCCACCTTTTCCGAGAATATCGGTGAAACGATGAAGGAGGGTATCATCGAGGGCTTGATGAGTGAGAAATATGATGCCTTGCTGAAAGAGTGGTACAGGAACTTCGCCGAATCCATGGAGGACGGCAGCATGTCCGAGGATGAGATAGAAGCCCTGCGTTCCCAGTATCAGGACATCGTGGATGACGCACTGGCCGACAGGGAGGCGCTTGTCAAGGCTTTGGGACTGGAGGGTACCGTTTCCGAAACGGGTACCACTCAGACGGGGAAAGCCGGTGCTTTTACCACCATGACACAGGAACAGGGGACGAAGCTGGAAGGGCTGTTCACTTCCGGACAGATGCATTGGGCTTCCATAGATGACCATGTGGAGGACGTGTCGGCAAAGATGGACATCGCTTCCGAGCACCTCCGCAAGATCGAGGAGAATACCGGTGATTGCAAGGATTCCCTTTCAGCGATCAAGGAAGATATTAAGAAGATTATTCGTGACGGACTAAAGATGAAGTGATATGGACAAGATATTAGGCGGACTGGTATTGATAAACGGTGTGGATATATGGACCGAATACGGTGCTTTCCTGACAGAAGAAAAGAAAGGCGGCCGTGAGAACCAGACATCCATACTCAAGCCGTCCAAAGTGAAGAAGCATACGGCGGTCGATATCCGGGAAGAGAACGGGAAGAAGTATTCGCAGAAGCTGGAGGTGGCCAATGACGAACGTGAGGTGACGCTTCACTTCGCCCTGTTTGCCGACACCCAAGCCGGCTGGCTGGAAAGATACCGGGCGTTTATCGCCTTCCTCAAGCAAGGGAATGACGGCTGGCTGGACGTGAACTTCACGGAACTGGGGCTTACCCTGCGGATGTTCTATGCGGACAGCACCAAGTTCGAGCCGCTTACCTACTTGTGGAAGGAAGGCAAACAGGCCAGCCGTTTCAAGGTCAAGTTTACGGAACCTGCCCCCATTATATAACCATTAGAATGACATTGGAATATGCTTATAACTCTATATAACAGCAGCAAGGAAAAGAAAGCGGTCTTCGGTGTGAACGACAGCAGCTCCCAGGTGAAGGAAATCCATTCGGATAACGTCCTCAGCCTTTCCTTTACCCTGTATGAGCATATTGAACTTGACGTGAACGACTACGTGGACTTTGAGGGGGAACGCTACCGGATGACCGAACAGTACAAGCCGACGCAGAAGTCCATGCAGGAATGGGTGTATGACGTGAAGCTGTACGGTATCGAGAGCCTTATCAAGCGTTTCCTCGTGTTGAAGACCGTTGACGGCGAGAACGAGCCGGTCTTTTCCCTGACCGCCCCGGCACGCGACCATGTGGCCCTGATAGTGGAATGCATCAACCTGGGCATGGGAACTACGGACTGGAAGGTCGGGGAAGTGGCCGACACCGGAAACATTACCATAGACTATGAAGGGACCTACTGCCATGAAGGGCTGAAGAAGGTGGCCGAAGCGGCCGGTACCGAATGGTGGTTTGACGGCATGACGGTGAACGTATGCCGTTGCGAACATGGCGGGGAACTGGCCCTCGGCTACGGGAACGGTATCCTGTCCATTGAACGGGGAACCGCCGACAACGTGAAGTTCTATACCCGTCTGTTCCCGGTGGGAAGCAGCCGTAACATTGACCCGGCACGTTATGGATACAGCCGTCTGCAACTGCCCGACGGAGCCAAGTATGTGGACGTGAATACGGACAAATACGGCATCATCCACCATTATGAGCAGGACGCCTTTTCACATATATATCCGAAACGTACCGGTACGGTAAGCAGTGTACGCAGTGAGGAGGTGACCGACGAGGACGGGAATCCGTTCACCGTCTATTACTTCCAGGATTCCGGACTGGACTTTGACCCCAACAGCTATGAGATAGCCGGGCTTGTCAAGCAGGTCACCTTCCAGAACGGGGAACTGAACGGCCGGGAGTTTGAAGTGAACTATGACAGCGAAACCAAGGAGTTTGAAATCATAACCGTCTGGCCCTACGATGACGGTACCCAACTGCCCGGGGGTGCGTTTGTCCCCGAAGCCGGGGATGAATACATCCTTTGGAATATCCGTATGCCGGACGAGTATTACCCCATAGCGGAGGCCGAATATCTGGCAGCCGTGAACGAGTATAATGCCGCCCATGGCGTTGATGTATCCGTGTATAAATGCCCGACTGACCATGTATGGGTGGAGGATAACGGTGCGGAATTCTATCTCGGCAGAAGAATCCGTCTGGAAAGTGCCGAGTATTTTCCGGAAACGGGGTATCGCAGCAGCCGTATCACCAAGATGACACGGCGGGTGAACCTGCCTTCCTATGTGGAACTTGAGATAAGTGATGCCGTTTCCAAAAGCGGCATGGAAAACATCGAGGACAGCATTGACGAGGTAAGGAACATCGTACAGACTTCCAACGCCTCTTTCCCGGATGTGGTCCGTACTTGGGAAAGCACTCCGGCAAGCGACTATAACGTGTTCTCTTCCAAGCGTACCTTGAAAGAGATAGCGAACCGTGCCCTTTCCCGTCTGAATCCTGACGTTGCCCAGGGGTTGATACAGTTCCTTGACGGCATACAGACAGGAACCTATAAGGAAGGGGTTTCCGGTTCCCGTATCGATAAGGACGGCAATGCCGAGTTCGGGAAGATTATAACCCGTCTTCGTGCCATACTTGCGGAACTCCAGGTGAACGGTTCCGCCGAGTTCAGGGGGCAGCTCTCTTCTGAGGAGTTTGTTTCCGGATTCCTGAACGGGAAAGGTTGGGCCATACTGAAGAAGGAAGTCCTCAATGCCCTCGGTGTTTCCGAAACGAAATATACCGGGGAGTTTGACGAGATAGTGGTGCGTGGAATGCTCCGCGTGTTTTCCCTTGTGGCCAGCCAGATGCTTGGGGAGAATGACAACCGTGTTTTTACCGGGATGATGGAGGTTGACCATTTCGAGGAAAGCAGCGGAAAGGTCTGGCTCCGCACTCAGGACGGCAAACTCTACAATCCTTTCCGCAAGGGCGACTATATCATGGTACAGCAGTACAACGGTATGCCTTCAGCGGAAAATGAATACTATATAACCAAGCACTATGAACTGATAGTAGAATCCGCCGGAATCGGTAATACCGATGACGGGGAGGACCGTCTGGATTGGATAACCTTTTCCGGTTTCCTCTCTGCAGACGGGAAACCGGCTTCAGAAACCATAGCTTCGGGTGATACCTTTACCCGTGTTGACAATGCGACCGACGCTGACCGCAAGGGTTTGATACAGATTATTACGGTCGGAACCGCCACTCCATATATGGATATCGTGTACGGCATGAAGACCGACCCGGACAATTCGTTGAAGGGCCGTATCGGTAACCTTCAAGGTGTCTACCACCACCTTTTCGGCTGGCTGGAAGGTTTCGGTGAACTTCTGATGAACCTGTATGCGGTCGGTGATTTCCGTCTCCGGCGTACCGGTGAGAGCCTTGACGCGAAGATTGAAATGCTGAAGGGGTTATTCTCCACTTCCTACCAGCGTGTGTCATACGATCTGACCGAAGAAGACAACTACCTGAAGAATGCGACCTTTTCCGAATCAATGGAAGGGTGGAGTACGCAAAATGACACGTCCGTGCTGATGAGCAACGGGGAGCCCCTTCTTGTCAACGGTGCGATATTGAACACGACGGGCAAGGTGGCTGCAATCGCGGAGTATGAAGGCCGTAACATGCTCCATATAAACGACAGCTATGTAAGCCAGGCCAATGCGGATATCCGTAAGCCGGGTACCCATAAGGAATATATCCAGGCAGAGGACGGTACGCTGACCGATGAGTATGTGGAGGTGGATGACACCCTTTTCCTTTCCGTCAAGTTCCTTGCGAAGACGGACGGCACGCTGACCATCGGAATGCAGGGTTCTTCCTCGGAAGACGGTTCGCTTCCGTTTGCCCAGGTTGCCGTGTCTTCCTCTACGGACTGGCAGATATTCCAATGGAGCGGCACCTGGGACGGTGTGGGAGATTTCCTCCTTCAATATACGGGTGAGATGTATGTCTCCCTTCTTTCGTTGACCGACAAGGCTCTTGATGACTTCAAGAAATCCGTATCCACCCGTATTGAACAGACGGACAGCAATATCCGGCTGTTGGGGACCAACGTGGACAATCTGAACGGAACGGTTACCGAACTTGGAATAGAGCTTGACGCGGCCGAAGAGGACATTTCCATCTATGCGGCCAAGACGGATGAAAATACGTCTTCCATTTCAGCCCTGAAGGTGGAGGTCTCCTCGATCAGCTCCACCGTTACCTCCGTACAGGGCGACCTTGCAGCGGCTGAAAAGACGGCTGCCGCTGCGGCACAGGCCGCCCATGACCGTGCCGACGAAGCCTACAGCGAAGCCTCCAGTGCCTGGTGGAAAGCCTACTATGCCCAGCAGGACGCTGACAGTGCCCAGTCCACCGCTGATGACGCCTACGCCCAATCAGTGGCGAATGCAACAGCGATAGAACAGAACGCAACAAGTATCAGTGCCATTGCCGGGCTTTTTGACAGCGACGGGCATTTGCTGGAAGGCAGCGGTTGGGTTACTACTACCAACTATAATTCCCTCTATTCAAAGGTCTATTCGATGGACGGACAGCTGGCGGCAAAGGCCGAGCTGAGTACCAGTGTACAGTATGATCCGGATACCGGTCTTGTTACCAGTGACATCAAGCTGACTGCCGACAAGATAAGCATTGAAGGTATTACGACCATCAACAATTCCTTCAGTGTGGATACGGACGGCACTACCCGTATTGCCGGATTCACCGTTTCCGGCAACGGGCTGGTCAATTCAGGGTTTGACAATGACGCTTATGTGATATTCCGTAATGATACCTACAAGACTTTTGCCGGCATTGGCGGCAATGTCCTTCCTGCATCTACGGGACTACGCGCTGTGGCAAGATTTGAAAATCATGACACTACTGACCAATGGGGATTTGGTGCAAACTATGCGATGCTGGTTTCCGCTCAAGGAGGACGTGACAATGTGGCAATCGGTTTCAATGGCGGTAGCATATATGGTATGGCGATGAAGAATACAATCATCGGTACAGACATAACTTCGAAGACCCTTGAGAGGAGTGACTACAATGTCATAGCCATCAATACAAGCGATTGTACGCTGACACTCCCGACCATGCAACTGTATGATGACGGGCACGTCATCCGTATCAAGAGGCTGGGTAGTGGAGGGTTGAGTATCAAGATGGGGTATTGCTATACATGGAATGGAACCAGTTACCGCTATACAAGGCCTGTTCTGATTTACAACCAGAATTCCAAACTTACAGGAACAAACACATTATCATTCAGCAGTATCTGTGATGCTTTTGAATTGGTATGGTGCCGTGATATAAACTATACGGTGGACGGCACTCAGTATTACGGTGCCTGGGTGCAGTACAAACTGCCGAGAGACTGGTAAATGTTGAACCATTAAATATATGACATTATGAAAGTGAATTTCAAGAAAGAATTTGTGGATTGCTTCGGCAAGACGATTACGGAAAAGAAGAACGGTAAGGAAACAGCCCTCCAGATTTGGGAGAGCCTTGCCCGTAACCTGTTCAATCTCTCCATCCTTGGAGGTACTCCTATATCCCAGGATGAGAAATATACGGCCTACAGCCTGAGCATGCGCATTGCAGGCAATCCATCGGAGGTGGAAGTCAGTACAGAAGAGGCGAGCTTCCTGAAACGTGTATGTGCTGAACAACTTTCGGCCGGTGCATACGGTATTGTGGCCGATATAGTGGAAGGAAAAGAATGTTGAACCATAAAAACAGAAACAGTATGAAAAAGAAATCATCGAATTCGTCGGTCAGTTATGACCCCGTTGTGTTGAGTGAGAATGCTTCAATCAACTTTACCCGTGTGAGCAACGCCAACGGTACCACCGTCTATGGAAAGATAGTGAAGGACGGTGCCGAAGTCGGCAATGTGGCCTATGACAGCCGGGGCGGTTACATGAATACCAGCCTGAAGCCTTTTGCCGCACTTACTCAGGAAGAGGTGTCGGCTGTCTATGCGACCGTTCCGGGCTGTATCAATGAAATTCTTTCAGAAGAATAAACGGACTGGATTATGGGAGCTATACAGACCAGCCAACGTGAACTGGAGGCGTTCTATGCCCTCGCCCTTCCGGGTTTCCTTGAATACTTGAGGACACACGGTACGAGTGTCGGCAATGTAGAGCTTGCCACCACGCTGGAGGGGATAACCTCCCTTCCGGCACGTTATATGCTCGGTGGTGTTGAGAAGACGGTACTTGCCCCCCTTTCGCTTCTGACAAAGGAGGTTGACGCCCAGATCATAGCGTGCATTGAAGCCACGACGGCTGCTAACAGTGCCGCTTCTGACGCCAATGCCGCAGCCAAGAAAGTTACTGATGCCATAACGGATATCAGTACACAGAAACAGGCGGCACTGGATGCCGCAGCCAGTGCGAACGCTGCCGCTACTGCTGCCACCAACGCCAGGGTAACATGTGAAAGTGTCACCCAAGCCTGTAAGGAGGCCACCGATTATTGTCAGACAAAGACCGCAGAATGTGTGGATGTCATAGCGTCGTGCCGTGCCGCCACCCAGGAATGTGTGAACGAAACGGCCAACAGCAAGGTGGCCACAGCGGCCGCCAATACGGCTGCGGCCAAAGCCAACAGCGAGGCTTCCAACCTCTCTACGTTGAAGAACGCCTGCCAGGACGTTACCACCCGTTGCGAAAGCACCAACCAGACCGCCGAGGAGAAGGTCGTTGAGATGGATACGCTGATGAAGAACTTTTCCGGCGAATCCCAGGCTTCCCCTGTCCGGATGGTGGTTGAAGCTCCGGCGGAAATCAGTACGTCCAACAAGGTCGCCCAGAAGATAGGTGTACAGCTTTATCCCGGTTACGTGATGAAGAATGTACTCTACCGCAGAGAGGAGGGGGATTCCCTCCGCGCTGATCCTTCCGGTAACCTGAAGGTAACCGGTACCGGTACCAGCACTTTCTATGTAATCCCCACACAGAACACGGAGCTTTGGCAGGAAGTGAAGATAAATGTCCGTACCCCTCTGATCCGCCTGACGGGTGACGGCAAGATACGTTTGAACGGCGGTAGAATGCGAATCGTATAACAATCAAAAACAGAAAATATGGCTTTTACAAGTGATGAAGAAACCAGACTGAGGACGATGCTCAGTGCCTTTGAATCCGGTCAGCAGATTGACGATCTCGACCTTGCCACGAATGAAATCCAGGACAAGGAAATAGAGGTCTTTGACAAGACTACCGGTGCTTCCGGACGTATGGGTATCCGTGATGCGGTAAACATGGCCAATGCCCCATATTTTGCCCGTGTCTGGAACCTTGACAATTCAACCCCGACGGCTGCCACATGGGCAGGCAGCCTTGAATTCGGTCGTAACCTTCCGGATGAACTCGGTCTCGGCTGTTATCTCGTGAAGAATGACCACAGCCGCAGGAAACTTGATCCGACCAACCATTACCGTTTTGCCAACGGTGAAACCGCCAAACTGGACGGCAGTATGGGGCATTACCAATGGGGTTGGGGCAAGAAGTTCTACCTTGCGTTCTGGACGGTCGGCCGTCTTTTCTACAAGGCTGTGTCGCTTTCCCCTATACCGGGCCAATACAACTATTGCATTCCTGTTGGCAGTATGTCCGCTGCCGGTCATGCCTGTATGGAACGCAGTACGGGTACTTTGGTAAGCTATGTCAATGAAGACGCGGATTATCGCGGCGGCAATAACAATGCCGATTATGACGGCACTTACCGGACTTTCTGCGGCAAGGCTGTAACGGCCATAGCCAATGAAACTGCCCGTGCTGCCGCCCGAAAGAACGGCACGGGCTGGCTTGGCGGTACCATGCGGCACGGTTTCGTCGTTGCGGTATTGTTTGAAATTATTTTCGGTACCAGTAATGTACAGGCTGCCTATAACTCTTCCAAAGACAGTGACGGTTTGTATCAAGGTGGGCTTGGTACCGGTGTTACAACCTGGGACTGGACTTCCTGGAGTAATTATAACGGAAATTACCCATTCCTTCCGACGAGTGCAGGTGTTGAGCTGGGTGATTCCTGCGGTATATCCAACTATGAAGTGCTTGGTGAGGACGGCAGCGTCGTCTATACCGCCCCCGTTCCGGTATTCTTCGGTTTGAAGAACATGCACGGCTATCTGTGGCGTCTTCAGGATGACGAGTTCGCGAAAATAAACGAGGATACTTCCGTAACCCATCTTGTCGCCCCGTCCATTTATGGAACTTGGACTTGTGGCGTTGAAACGGGTATGGTCGCTTATTCCACTTCTCCGACTCAAACAAGCGGCAGCTATATCAAGAAGGTCAGTTATGACCATCTCGAACTGTTCCCGACAGAAGTCGGCGGTACGGCGAGTACCTGGCATTGTGATATGTTCTGGAACAATTCCGGTCTTACTTCCGGCTTCCGTCTGGTGCTGCGTGGTTGTAGTGCGAACAACGGTTCCAATTCGGGCGTTTTCGACGTCAATGTGAACAATGCTGTCTCGAATTCCAATGCGAACATCGGCTCGCCTCTCAACTTTGAAGACATTACAACGGGGGATGGGGCCTCGCCCCATGGCGGAACATGAACTGGGGTGGAAGTACCGGTAGACCGGCCATGCCGGGCCGACGGTAACGAAACCACAAGAAAAGCAGACTTTGACACTGTTTTTAGACACTGAAAATTTGACACTGTTATGAAACGTAGAGGACACATTTCTCCGCTGATTGAGACAATGCGGAACTTTGAACTTGCCTATGACGGATTTTCCGAGGACAAACGTTCCCGGAACTCCGTCCACGAGTTCGAGTCCGGTTTGTCTGCCAGGCTTGAATCGCTACTCCAAGCCTACGCCAATGAAACCTGGCATACTTCCCCCTATCGGAATGAGACCATCCATGAACGTAAGACAAGGGTCATCAGCAAGCTCCCCATTGCCGACCATGTAATCCAGTGGGCTGCCTGCCTTCATGTGGAACCGCTTCTTTGCGATACCTTCATCCGACGGAGCTGTTCATGTGTCAAGGGACGTGGAACCCATGATTTTGTAGACCTGCTCAGGAAAGACATGCAGGACAACAAGGGGACATATTACTATGTCCAGCTTGATGCACACCATTTCTTCCAGCAAATCCGGCATGACCTCAAGAAGCGGCGTGTCCGGACGAAGATAAAGGATCCCAAGCTGCTCCGTTTCCTGGATGAGTTTATTGACAGCTATTATCAAGGCCTCCCTTTGGGTGTGAAGATTTCACAGATACTTGCCAATTTCTTCCTAGCCGGTTTTGACCATGAAGCCATTGCCCTGTTCCGTATCCGTGATGACAGGGACAAAATGGCCTATTGGTGCGACCGTTATGTAACGGACAGTTTCGTCACTTGCCGGACAAGGGAACAGGCGGAGGAACTTTCCAAAGGTGTAGCCTACATGAAGGCCAAATTTGAACGTTATGTGAGCGAGGGATTGAGGCATTACAGCCGTTTTGCCGACAATATCGTCATCCAGCATGAGGACAAGACCTTCCTCCATATCGTTACCGAGATGGCAATCATGGTACTTGCCCGTGATTATTACATCGATGTGAACAAGGACTGGAATGTACGCCCCGTCCATAACGGGGGTATTGATGTATGCGGTTATGTGTCCTATCATGACCACCGTCGGTTGCGTAAGCGTAACAAGGTGGCTTTGTGCCGTCAAGTGGCCAAGTACAGGAAGAAAGGCCTTTCTCCGGAGGAAATCCGTTTGAAATGTGCCAGCCGTATCGGTTTTGCCACCCATGCGGATTGCAGGAACTTATTAAGGAAATTAGATATAAATATGGAAAAGAGACTTGGAACGGTAATAAGAACCGTAAAGTGAACATCCCTTTCAAGGGTATGCGTTTTGACCAGAAAAGGGCTTTCTCTGAAATCGTCTGCAAGGACGGGGAGGACGAAAGCAAGTACAAGATCCTTCTGATTGATTTTGCTGTGGAAGACAGCAAGGTCGAAAAGGAAGATGTCATAGTCGAGGTGCCGGACGGCAACGGCGGTACCCGCTCAGAACGGCAGACCCGTCCGAAGAAATGCCTTGTAATCCGTTACAAGCGTATTCTGAAGACGGTCGTACAGACTTCCGTTGATGGCGAAGAAACGGAAATCTACGAGTTTGAAAAGGAGAAAGACAAGAACGGTAATCTTACGGCCAGAGAGGCGGAGTATTACTCTTATACCGGAAGCACGGTCATGTTGGAACAAGCCGGTAATGACTTCATGAAGGAAGATTTGCCTTGTCCGACCGTGATAACGGAATTTACGAACAAGTTAAACAAGAAATTCTATAAATTCACTTGATATGAACAAAGCGATTTATACAGAACCGAGAACATTTGAAAAGTACGATGACAAGCGTTACATGGTGTATTTGAACGAGGAGATTATCCCTGACTATGTACCGGAAGTAATGCAGTCGGAGCAAGTACCTGAGCCTATAACCGCCTATGCCTATACCGGTACGGAGGTTGACGGTGGTACGTTGGTAGAAACAACCTCGTCAGACCGTGATTCGCTGATAAACGGTATCATTCGAAGCCGTTATACGCAATCAGAGGAGGACGCAATCAAGACACATCAGATAGAGTTGCTACGCAATTCCGGCATAGAGAAAGCCGCCGATTATGAAGCTGAGTGGATTGAATTCAATGCAGTCCGTGAAATGGCAAAGTCAACAGTTGACGGCTGGTTGAACTTATGACAATCTCTTTCGGGGGGGGGAGGAAATAAAAAAGCCCCCGGCCTGTTAATATAGACGCCAATCATTTATTAACAAAATAACCCAAGTAGTGCGCAACCGGGGGCGATGCCCTCTGTCACACTACTTGGGTTATTTTGTTCATAAATGATTGGCAGTGCAAAAGTAATAAAATGATTGGATATGACTGTATTTGAAATACTTAAATTTAACAGGGAACTGATAAATCGGCTTTGTAGGATAGGATTCAAGCCGGAAGATTGCCGTTTTATAGACTTATATTCGGATTACGAACGGATGAAGAACGCTGGTGAGAAAGTAACCTATATCGTCAGCCATCTTTCTTCCAAGTATGGGATTAGCGAGCGCAAGGTCTATGATGTGAAAAAACGTTTTGAAAAGCACTGCACGACTGATGCAGTGTGATTTGTGCCCATTTTTCTTCCAACGATTAGGGAGTACCTACCTTTGCCGGAGAAAAATGATTAGGCAATGAACAAATATTATCAGATGTTAGAAAAGGTGCTCTCTTCAGGAAAGGTGCAGCACAACAAGAAGGGAAATATAAAGTACCTTCTGAACGAGCAACTTTCGCTTACTCCGGCTGACCTGCTCGATATTTTCGAGGGGCATAACATAGCCCGTAAGAAATTACGTAATGAATTGCAGTTGTTCATGCAGGGTGAACGCTGTGTGGAGAAGTACCGGGAGGCAGGTATCAACTGGTGGGATTATTGCGGGGCCATTCTCGTGAATTCTTATCCCACCTATTTTGAGAAGCTCCCGCCGCTTATAGCGAAAATCAACAGGGAGAAACGAAACAGCAAGAACTATGTATTGTTTCTTGGCTCAACGGATGCAGAGAGTAACCAAGCCCCATGCTTGAGCCTTGTACAGTTCCAGATAGATGAAGATGAACTTGTCGTTTCTGCTTACCAACGCAGTTCCGATGCCAATCTCGGTCTACCGGCGGACATATATCATTTGTATCTCATGGCAAGGCAAATAGAACTTCCGTTGAAATCCATAACCCTGAATCTGGGTAATGTGCATATCTATGAAAGCAATCTGGAAAAGACAGACAGTCTCCTTTCCGGTAATGATGATGTTAAATTTGAACTGAACGTATAAGATGAGAAAGCAGTATTTATCGGCCCCCCTTCCTTTTGTAGGACAGAAACGCATGTTTGCGAAAGAGTTTATCAAGGTATTGGAACAATTCCCCGAAGATACCGTATTCGTGGATTTGTTCGGTGGTTCCGGACTGTTGTCCCATATCACCAAATGCCAAAAACCGGGCGCAACGGTCATATATAATGACTTCGACAATTACCGGAAGCGTCTGGAAAATATACCGAACACCAATGCGTTATTGGCGGAACTCCGTGAGATTGTAAAAGATGTCCCGAGGCATAAACCAATTAAGGGGAATGTGAGGGAAAAGGTGTTTGAATGTATCAATAGGGCTGAAAAGAAATACGGTTATATTGATTTCATTACATTGTCTTCCTCCATTATGTTTTCAATGAAATACAAACTGAGTGTGGAGGAAATGCGTAAGGAAGCCCTTTATAACAACATTCGGACAACGGACTATCCGTTATGTCTGGATTATTTGGACGGGCTGGTCATTACTTCCTGTGATTACAAGGAGTTGTTCCAACGATACAAGGATGTACCTAATGTGGTGTTTCTTGTCGATCCCCCTTATTTGAGTACAGAAGTCGGTACCTATAAGATGTATTGGCGAATGTCGGACTATTTGGATGTACTGACAATTTTGGTCGAAAAGGATTTTGTTTACTTCACGTCAAACAAGTCATCCATTTTGGAATTGTGTGAATGGATTGGTCGGAACAAATCAATCGGCAATCCGTTTGAAGACTGCCGGAAAGTTGAGTTCAATGCCCACATGAACTACAATGCCAAATACACAGATATGATGCTGTATAAGAAACATGCGGAAACCTTCGGGAAAGAAGTTGCTTAGGCTAAATAATAATATAGGAATATGGTTTTAATGGTATTCAAACGGTGTTATACTGCCACGTTATAAATGTCAGTAGTTTTATGATTTACCATAGAAAAAGCAATAAAGAAATGTGCTGGGAATTATTACATTCCAGCACATTTTTATTATCTACTAAGGAGGGAATAACGTAACCTGAAGAACATTTCGTTTTTTGAAAAAAGTCAGTTCGTTTGAAAATGCTGTAACATTTCGTTTTGCGGATTATACAAGTAAATCACCAAATGTTCAACGAATGAAGACAGAATTACAAAGACAAAAGGAACCTCGTTTGCAGGAAGGTCCTATCATTATGAGTATAGATACCAGTGCTTCGATGAATGGAACTCCAGAAAAGATAGCTAAATCTATAATGATGCAAATTCTTCAAATGGCTAAACAAAAGCATAGAAAGTGCTTTTTGATTACCTATTCAGTTCGATCGCAAACGTTGGAAATCTCTAAGTCTGAACATTGGGAGGAAGTGAAATCTTTTGTGAAAAATGTTTTTACAGGTGGTACGGATGGCGAGTCTATGCTTGCAGATGTTTTAGAAGCTTTACAAACAGATAACTATTTGATGGCTGATGTTTTGGTTATTAGCGACTTTGAATTTGAAGAACCGATGAGCAATACTTTAAAGAGAATACAAGAGGAACAGAAAAAAGGAACTCGCTTTTATGGGCTGCAAATCGGAAACAGTTATAATGTCTATGAAAAGATTCTGAACAAGATTTGGGTTGTAAAATAGTTTGGGATGATTGATTCTTAGGTAAAAGAATTTTTATGAGATTATAAACTAAAAAAGCCTTTGAACAACTGCAAAATGGGTTTTAAGACGCTAAAAAGGGCTTTGCGCCGTTGTAAGTTCATTTTTCGCCTCCTAAAAATGCCTTTGCAGTGGTGTAAGTTCTGATTTAGGGGTGTAAAAATGGCTTTGCACTACTGCAAAACGGTTTTTAGGGGGCTAAACCCCATTTTGCAGTACTGAATAGGTATTTTTAGCTTCTTAAAAATGAACTTGCAGCACTCTTAAGCCTGTTTGATCAGTTTAAATTACTTGAATAAAGGCATCAAATAGGAAATCTTTGCTGAAAAGACCTGGGAAGCAGATTTGGAAAAATAGTCTTCTTGACGGCTGTTGAAAATATCACCGAGTGCGTAGTAGTAACGTCCTTCCAAAAGGAAAGAACCGATTCCTGTACGGATTTCAATCCCCGGACCGCCACACAATCCCCAGTCAAATTTCTTCTCAATCGCCATGTCGTGCTGCGTGTTTTCTGTGTTGGGGCTGGCACCGTTGAGATTCTCATCTGTCTTTTCTCCAAGGGCATATCCGATTTTGGGGCCTAAGTTTATGAAGAATCGAAAGTTCTTATTACCAAAATAGATATGGGTCAGAATCGGGAGTTCGAGGTAATTAATTGTGCGGCTGTACTTATACTCCGGTTGATCTTCAAACATTTCATTCCAACCCTGCTGTGCAAAGTTCAATTCGGCTTGCAGTCCTAAGTTTTTCTCTGTTACCCAGCGGAGAGTGACTCCTCCGGTGTATCCCAACTTCATTTTCTGCTGTACTTTGGTAGGGGAGAAGCTGACGGTAGAGAAAGTCGTACCGAAAGAGGCTCCGACCGAGAGTTCTTGTTGGAACTTTTTTTGTGCAACGGCACTTCCTAATGTCGTTGCACAGATTATGGCTGTAATTAAAACTTTCTTGATCATTTCACTTCGCTACGGGTTACTTTAAAGTCACTCTGATAATGAACAATAAATATGTTTGTATTGATGAATCCACCCCAGTTGTTTACCCGATGGAAATCGAAGCCTGTTTGTAGACCTTGATAATTGATTCGATCCAGATTATTCTCGAAATTGACTCCATATTTGTTGATGGCGCCCAAAAAGAACATGCCGGTGTCAAAACCTAAAATGCCGTATTTAGGATACGTGTTTGTCAATGTCTTGCTGTACCAATATTTATATTTATTGTAGAAGTCAGCTACCCCTTCAGATAAGTTGTCGGCGTAAAAATTACTGTAAATATAGGTGTTAAGCGTATAGAAATCGTCCAGGCATTCGCGGGTGTAGGTTTGCCATTCCGGATAGCCGAATAGCGTCAGAACAAACTCCGGTTTTGTCTCGACGATCGTGCGTAGCGGTGACTTAATGTTGTTCAATGCGTCCAAGGTCCCGGAAGTCGGTACGATTACGTTTCGTTTTTCCGCTGTCAAGAGTGCTTCCACGTCGGTAGTCAATGTCTCAGCATTGTAGCTTATTTCTTGGAATGGGATGTTACGCCCTTTCATCTCTTCTTTGAAAGCTTTGATGAAATCGGTCTTATCTTTACCGTCATTGATCTTCAAAAGAATGATGTTGTCTTCTGCGAATAGATCACATCCTGCTTGAGCCGCCTTGTCGTATAGATAGGAGTGCGGTGTGTTTACTTGATACACGTATGCATTCGACAGAACATCATCGTTTTTAGACGTGAAAGGAATTACATACTTGATGTTATGCTTTTGAGCGAAGTCTGCCACTGGTTTAATCTGGTTGTTTTGGACAGCCCCGATGATTAGATTCGCGTTTTTCAATGCGTCGTCTTTGAGAATCTCTTTCAGTTTGCTTGTTCCTTTTCCTGTATCATAGACGGAAAGGTCAATCGAGCAGCCTAAGCTACGTAAACTGTCTATGGCGATCAACATCCCTTCATAATATTCGATGAAACGTTGTGTCTCTGCCGACGGAGTGGTTTCATTTGTCATAAACGGAAGAAGCAGTGCGACTTTAATTTGATTTACGTATTTAATTCTTTTGTCTTCTGAAAGTAAAGCATTGACTTCTCTTTCAGATAAAGACGGTGTTGCTGTTTCAGTAATTATATTTTCTTCTGTCTGTACCGGAATCTTGATGACCATACCAGCTTTCACCCCATTCTTCAATTGCGGGTTGCGTTTCAATAATTCATAGCTGGAAATATTAAATTTCCGGCAGATTCGATACATCGTTTCCTTTTTTTCAATCGTGTATTCAATCTCTTTCGTGACGCTTTGAGTCTTTGTTGTGGCTAAATCCTCTATTTGAGTTGCCGGAATACGGATGGTTTTACCGATTGTAAAAGTAGAAGTTGATAATCCCGGATTCGCCTTAATAATTGCTGTTGCCGGAACAGAGTAACGAAGAGAGAGAGAGTAGAGAGTCTCTTTGGGTTGAATCGTATGGAATGTATAATTCCCGACAGGCTTTGTAGCAGTGTTACTTGCCTGATCCCTTTGCGGAATTTTGAGAGTTGATCCTGCTTTAATCCCTTTTTTGCTATCTGGATTTAGTCGATAAATATCTTCTGTCGTTACACCATACATGGTTGCGATGGCGTAAACCGTTTGTCCTCTTTCAATGGTGTGATAAAATACATTGTTTCCTTGTTCACTCGTTATAACTACTTGAGATTTGTTGTTTTGAGCAGAGACAGCCAATCCCGTCAAGCTAAAAAAAAGTGTCAATGCGTATATACCGATCTTATTCATTTGTTATTTTGAATTTTAGCGACAAAGATAGCACAATAAAATGAGAATGTTAGGTATTTAGCCTTGGCCTTGTTTAAAATAATTGAGGACGTGCCTCTATTTCATGGGACACGTCCTTGGAAAAACGGAAATTGTAAGAATAAATAGTTTGATTTAAATGACAATATATAGGAGTTATGTTCTTTCGTATTAATTGTTCTTTTGAAAACTAATGATAGCCCATGTGCTGGCTATAATCCCATAAAGACATAAAGGAACAAACTGTGTAATGAGTTGTGAGAATGTACTTCCTTTGAGATATATTTCGCGCATTGCTGTGATGATATAGCGTAAAGGATTTAATCGTGTGACCTCTTTTGCCCAATCCGGCATGGATGAAATGGGGGAGATTAGTCCGCTTGTCAGTATGAAAATGACTATGAAAAAGAACATCACGATTGCTGCCTGACGCATATTTTCCGAATAGTTTGAGATTGTGAGTCCCAAAGAGGAGATCACGAATATATATATGACATTAAAAAGAAAGACTAAAGGAATACTGCCAGCAGGAACTACTCCGTGAATTTTCCAAGCTAAAATCATGGAAAAAGCCACAATGAAAATACCTACTGACCAATAGGGAATCATTTTGGAGAGGATAAATTCAATGCGTCCTACTGGTGTCACATTAATTTGTTCAATAGTTCCTCGTTCTTTTTCACCAACGACATTGAGCGCAGGAAGGAATCCAACGAGAAGAACGAGTGTCATCGCTATCAATGCCGGAATCATGTAGGGCTTGTAATCAATTGTTGGATTAAAGAGATAACGTGGCTCTACTTTTACCGGACGTTTGACTGAAAGTCCTGCTTCGATATTCAATTCTTGTGCGTATTGCATGACGATCTGCGTAAGATAACTGTTGCCGAGCCCGCCTTTCATCCCGTTTACTGCATTGACTGTTACCATGACTTGTGCACCGCCTGTCCGATAGAGATTCTTTTCGAAATTATCTTCTATGGTGATGATGAAATCAATATCACCACGTTCCAAGAGGTCGTATGCCTCTTTATAGTTGTTACATGTCGCATAGAGATTGAAGAAACCAGAAGAGGAGAGCTTTTGTGTGAGGCGTGACGATAGTGTCGAATGGTCACAATCAATAACCGCCATGTTCAGATTCTTAACCTCCTGCGTAGCTACGCGTGGAACCATATTCATCATTGCGACAGGTAGAAGAATGAATATAATTGGCAACAGACGATTACGAAACATCTGCTTGTATTCCTTTACTAAAAGATATTTGAGTGCTTTCATTATTCCAATCGTGTTTTAAAGAATTTCCAAGATAACAGAAGAAATATAATCCCTTCGATGACGAGTGCAATAATCTCTTTTGCTACATATTGCAATGCGACTCCCTCAATCATAATCTTGCGTGAGGCCGAGATAAACCATTTGGTGGGCACAATATTGCTGGCAATTTGTGCTGTTTCCGGCATACTTTCGACTGAAAAGACCATGCCGGATAGATAGATGGTCGGTACAATCAATAACAAAGAGATAAGCATGGCAGCCAACTGTGTATTTACACAAGTAGAGATAAGCAAGCCTAACATCAGAGATGTGAATATATAGATACAGGAGACGAGAAGATAAGTGAATAAGCTTCCCATCATCGGCACATTCATAATGAAATTTGTGATACAAAGAATCGTTGCCAAATTGAAGAGTGAAATGACCATATAAGGAATCAATTTGGCCAGCACAATATCAATTGCCGGTAGAGGAGAGGCCAGAAGAATCTCCATAGTTCCCATTTCTCGCTCGCGGACAATGGCGATAGAGGTCATCATGCAGCAAATAAGTAACATAATCATTCCAACTACACCCGGCACGAAGTTAACCTCTGAACGCTGCTGCGGATTAAATAGTAATCGGCTATTTACTTTAATATTCATGCCTGTTATACCTCCTTTCCCTCTAACTTGCGGTCGGGAAGAGGCCATCTGCTGTTGCAATTCCTTTTGAAAACCGCTTACCACTTGTTGGGCATAAGCCACCCGTACACTTGCTTGGTTTGGTTCGCTACCGTCAGAAAGAATCTGAATGCTGGCGTCTTGGGAGTGCAGAAGACGGCTGGCAAATTCCGGACCAAACACGACGACTAAATCAATCTCTCCTTTGCGGAAAAGATCAATCGCTTCTGCTTCCGTTTTTACTTCTCCTTTCGGAATGAAATACTCATTAGTGGCCAAACGTTCAGTAATCTGTGTCGTGTAAACATCATGTGACTGATCAAGTACTGTTACACGAATATCTTTTACTTCGTTCTTAATGACATATCCCGGGAGCATGACCATAATCTGTGGCATGACCAACAGAATCAGTAATGAACGCGGGTCACGAAGTATATGTATAAATTCTTTTCGGACGAAACTTAAGAACTGTTTCATATTTATAAACTTTGAAGTTTTGAACTTTGAGATTTAATCGCCTCTCTTGGCTGTGCGAGCCAGTGCATAGAACACGTCGTACATAGAATTTCCGTTGAACTGTCTCTTTAAATTCGCTGGTGAGTCGAGTGCTTCAATCTTCCCGTCCACCATGATGGAGACACGGTCACAATATTCTGCTTCATCCATATAATGTGTTGTAACAAAGACGGTGATTCCTCGATCTGCTGCTTGATAAATCAACTCCCAGAATTGACGACGTGTCACAGGATCGACACCTCCCGTCGGTTCGTCTAAGAACACAATACGCGGATCATGGAATATCGCCAGCGAGAAAGCCAGCTTCTGTTTCCATCCGAGTGGCAATGACTTCACCATTGTTTTACGTTCCGATTCAAATCCCAATTCAGTTAGAAGGTCTGTAATCTTCTCTTTCACCTTCTTGGGAGACATTCCATAGATCCCTCCGAAAAAGGTTAAATTCTCTTCTACAGTGAGATCGTCATAAAGAGCGAATTTCTGCGACATATAACCGATGTGGCGTTTCACCTGTTCATGTTGCGTAGCGACGTCGAATCCGGCCACACTTGCTTTACCGGCGCTCGGTTGAGAAAGACCACAAAGCATTCGCATAGCAGTCGTTTTGCCTGCGCCATTAGCTCCGAGGAAACCAAAGATTTCACCCTCATGCACTTCGAAGGTCACATGATCGGTTGCCACGAAGTCTCCAAATTGCTTGGTAAGTCCTTCGGCTTTGATAACTACTTTGTCTGTCATAGTTCTTTATTTTTGCAGATTCATAAAACAGTCCTCGATAGATGGCTCTACCTCGTTTATGAAAATATTCCGGTGTCCCATTATGGCCAGTTGTGCTTTTAACGAATCGATTGTGAGCACTGTAGTATCGACAGTAGCATGATGATTTTCCCCGAAAGCAAAAGCTGTTTTTATACCGTTGATATTACGCAGGTCATTTAATAACTTGTGCATTTGATTACTGCATACAGCCCAAAGTGTTTCAGTGTAGTTACTAATGATACTTTGTGGTGTATCAATTGTTAGAAAGCTTCCTGCTTGAATCAGAGCAATGCGGTCACATTGTACTGCTTCATCCATATAAGGTGTGGAAACGATAATACTCAAATTAAAGTTCCTTTTTAGCCTTTGTAGCATATCCCAAAACTCTTTTCGGCTTACAGGGTCTACGCCTGTTGTCGGCTCGTCAAGAAATAAAACATGAGGAGCATGGATCAATGCACACGAAAGAGCCAGTTTTTGTTTCATACCGCCGGATAGTTTTCCTGCCCGCCGCGTTTTGAACGGCTCAATCTGCTTATAAATATCTTCAACCAAGTGATAGTTTTCTTCAATGGTTGTGTTGAAAACAGTTGCGAAGAAAGAAAGATTTTCTTCAACGGTCATATCTTGATAGAGCGAGAAACGACCTGGCATATAGCCGATGTGCTGACGAATGGTTTTGTATTCTTTCACCACATCGTGACCATCTACCTTTGCACTACCCGAATCAGCAAGAATCAAGGTTGTCAGGATACGGAAAAGCGAAGTTTTGCCTGCACCATCGGGACCGATAAGACCAAAGATCTCTCCTGGCTCCACTTCGAAGCTCACTCCTTTTAGAGCCTGTGTCTTGCCTTTGTTATAACTCTTCTTGAGGTCTTTTACTGAAACGATACTCATATTGGCTTAGCTTTAGAATTTTATGTCACCGTACATGCCTCGCTTAATGGTCTTGTCATTTTTGACTGTGATCTTAATGGCATACACAAGGTTAGAACGTTCGGAACGAGTCTGAATCGTTTTTGGAGTAAACTCAGCTTCGTCACTGATCCAAGAGACTGTCCCTTCGAATTCTTTGCGATCGCTTTCTCCCAAATCGGCATAGACTTTTACTTTCTGTCCAAGCGTAATGGTCGTTAGCTGGTCAGCACCAATGTAAGCCCGTAGTTTCATCTCTTTTATGTTACCCACCTTAAATAAGGCACGTCCCGGAGTTGCATATTCTCCCTGTTCAGCGTATTTAGTCAGGATAGTTCCTTCTATCGGGCTGTTAATAATACAGTTTTTGATCTGGTCATCAATCTGCGCGATCTGTGCTAAAATACTTGAACTTTGTCCGCTCAAACTACTGTTGGAATTCCCGATCTGTTCGGCCGTTGCGGCAAGTTGTTTTTCTAAAACTCCCAATTGATAGTTTATGTCGTCCAATTGCTTTTGGGTTGCTGCGTTAGCCTTTACCAATGCTTCAAAACGGCGCTGCTCATTCGTTAGATTTTCGATCTGCTTCCGTTGTGAAGCCAACTGGCGGCTTTTGTTCAATCGCTTACTATCGGTTGCAGAGAGCGTCGCTACTAATTGTTGACGCTTTAGTGATAACTGTGTTGTGTCGATATATCCTAATGGCTGATTAGCCGTGACTTCTAACCCTTCCTCTGCATTTAACTGCATGATTTCTCCGTTCCCTTTAGCTGAGACGATGACTTCTGTTGTCTCAAAGATACCCGAAGCGTCATAATCGCCTTTACCGTCTCCACAAGCACTGAACAAGACGGTCATTCCCATAACTAATAACTTGAAACTCTTCATATCTTTTTGTTTTTATTTGATTTATCCAATTGTGTTGTTTAAGAATGCTAAGAAATTATTGATTTACCGTGTGGCGCAATTCATAGATGTGCTTCAACATCTCGATCTCATGACTGGACTGATTGGTACGCGCTTGATTCTCGCGAGTAATCTCTTGCAAAAGATTGTTCACGTCAATCACGCCATGTTTCAATTTAGCCTCAGCAGCTTGGCGTACCGAAGTACGCAACTGGATGATTTCATCGTCTTCAGACATCATTTTTTTGTAACGCTCTATCGCCTCTTGTTCCTGTGTAGATTGCAATTGATTATTGAAAAGGAACACTTCGCGTGCGTTCTCAATCTGATTTTGAGCCAGTACAAGTTTACGTTTGTCGTTCTTGTGTGTATACAATTTGCTGATGTTCCAACTGAGTCGTACACCGACGAGTCCATTCAGAGAGAAGTCGTGATTGAACATATCTTCGAACATATTGTAGCCCGGATAACCATAAAATCCCTGTGCGAATAAACTTAGGCGAGGACGTACTCCGCTATTCAACAGTCTACGCTGTGCTTCCGTCTGTTGTAACTGTGCGTCAAACATCTGTAATTCTGGGCGTAAGTTCTCCAAAGAAATCGGCAAGGTTGCGTTGGGTTTTAGTAACGTTGTATTCGCTGTTACCTGTTTACCTATAAAGAGGGTTAGCATTTGTTGGAAACTTTGTCTCATTGAAGTTAGTTCCGTCAACTGTTGGTTCGTCTTTAGATATTCAGCACGTATTGCATTAACGTCTGCTTGCATAGCTGTCCCATTCTGTCGCATGGATTCTAACTTGTCACAATTAGATTGTAGCAAAGTTTGTAAATCTTGGTTCAGACGGATCTTATCTTCGATCAAGAGAATACCGAAGTACAGATTGTTGATGCGCTCGCGAATATTGTACATATCGACGTCTGTCTGCTTCGTCTGTATTTCTCCTTGAGCCGTTACGTTTTCTTTTTGGGCTTTCAAGTTTCCACCGTCCCAAATGATCTGGTTTAGATCTAACGCGATCCGGTATTGATCTTTATCCAACCCTTTGACAGCGTATCCGTTTTGTGCCAACAGATTTGTTAGCAACTCAGGGAGAGTGGCTACATCCGACTGGTAAGTCGCCTGTCCACTAAACACAAGTTGAGGCAAATATCCGCGATTGATGTTCTGGAGAGAGTACTCTGTTGTCTGCTGGATGAGGTTATACCTTTTTAATAAAGGATAGTTCTCCTGTGCCAGTTGCTGACATTCTTCTAATGTCAATTGGTCTCCAGCTACAGGAAGCTGTCTATTCGTTACCTGAGCCGCCCCAGTCAAGTAACTCAAGAGAGCGAGTACTAAAAGAATCGATTTCTGTTTCATTGTAAATTCCTTTTAATTATAATTCATTTGATACCATTGTCTGTAATCATTAGGAAGAGATCCCGTTTTAATTAGATATTGCAAAAGTCGGAATGTTAGTGTTGAGAAAAAATGGCAATATACTGTATTGATTGAGCAAAATCAAAGATTGGTTTATTTTGTTGTTGCTTTTAGACTATCTTTGCTATAGAAATAAAATAACAATGGAGATGAAAGAAAATAGAGATTTATTGAGTGAAAATACTCTTTTAGAATATTGGAATAAAGGAGGTTTCTGTTTATGTGTAGAAGGAACAGCAGAAGTCTCAATCAATGAGCGATATCATCATGTAGAACGGGGAGTACTGTATGTTGTTAGTCCATTAGTCCAAATATACGATGTGCAACCCAGCTCCGATTATCAAGTGATTACTATGATGGATAAATTAGATGTTTTCTATCCCGTTTTTCATTTGATTTGCGATATTAGTTTACCCTTGAGAATTCGGGAACAACCTTGTTTGAAATTAACAGAAGAAGAGATTCGATATGTGATGAAACAGAAAGAACGAATAGACAAGAAGCGTGCTTGTTGTGAACAAGCTACTTTACCAAAAGAACGAGTCTTACTTTCTCTTCAGGTACATTTGATTGAGCAAGAACTATTGCTTGAGATTGTAAATATATATTATAGCAAGCATAGTCATTCCGTTGAAGTGATAAACAAACGGGATCTTACCGCTTATAATTTCCTACTTTCTTTATACGCTCATTATCATCAGCAACGTTCTGTTTCCTTTTATGCTACCGAAGCTAATCTTTCTACGGGACATTTTACTACAATTGTAAAAGAGGTAACAGGCCGAGTTCCTTCCGATTGGATTGCGACTATAACCATAATAAATGCAAAAATCTTATTAGAGAAAAGTGATAAAAGCATTAAAGAAATAGCTGCTGAACTGAATTTCCCGGAACAGTTTACATTTCGTAAATACTTTAAGCAATATGTCGGAGTTCCCCCTACAGAGTATCGAACCATGAAACGAAATCAGAAGTTATAAAGAGAGTCTTTCTGTCTGTTTTTTGATTATGACAGATTTAAGCTGCGATATATTATTGAATATAGAGGGAATATACGTATCTCCCCTTTTTCGGGGGAAAGATACCCGTTGATAGATGGTGTCTATATACCGATAGGATTTGTCTGTTGGACAGTTGGTTACCTCTGTTGTATATTTGCAATACAGAAAAAGAAAGATGTCTAACAAATAAAAAAGTAAAATTATGAAGACTTTGAATTATATCCATTTAGATGCAAATGCAGTAGGTAACGTAGTAAACGCTTTACAACAGTTGTTGGCAGATCTACAAGTATTCTATACAAACCTTCGCGGGTTCCACTGGAACATTAAGGGACGTGGTTTCTTCATTCTCCATAGCAAATTCGAAGAACTATATGATGATATCGCTGAAAAGGTGGATGAAGTTGCAGAAAGAATCCTGACATTGGGCGGTGTTCCGGCTAATAACTACAGTGATTATTTGAAGGTGGCACAGGTGAAGGAGGTTTCCGGAGTGTCTTGTGGAGACGAAGCATTGGAAAATGTGCTCAATACCTACAGTTTGCTAATCGCAAAAGAACGTGAAGTACTTGCTTTGGCTTCAAGTGCAGGTGATGAATCAACCGTAGCTTTGATGAGCGATTACTTGAAAGCACAGGAAAAGTTAGTATGGATGTTGGTAGCTTATTCTTCAAGCAACTGTAAAAACTAATAAATATGTAAGTAAATTATCATTGCGTGTGGGAAAGGTGCTCTGTGAAGAGCGCCTTTCTTTTTTGTATATCCTCTTTAGTGGGACTGCTTTTCTTTTATAACTCCTTTTTGGGGAGGCGGAGGACGAAACGGATAAGAGAGACGAACACTTTACCGTATTTGTCAAGCTTTAACTGACCGACGCCTCGTATTTCACTGAACTCATCTAAAGTAATCGGCTTTTTGTCGACCATATCAGCCAGTGCAGCGTCAGAAAAAATGATGTAGGCAGGCGTCTGTTCCCGCTCGGCAAGCTGTTTTCGGAGCTGCTGGAGGGAGTCGAGCAAGGTTTCGTCGATAGAATTCGATTGGATGGGACGAATCGGACGATATTTGTAACCTCCTTTCTTGGTGGGGAGGGCGAAGTCGTTGCTTTTTTGATAGACGGCAAGTTGGGCTTGTTGTTCGCCAAAAAGAACCTTACGACCTAAAGGAGTTACTTTTAGGTAGCCGGATGAGGCGTAATCAATTTCGATATAGCCTAATTGGATCATTTGATAGAGATATTCTTTCCATTCTTTGTAGCTGAGATCTTTACCGACTCCATAGGTTTTCAGTTTGTCGTAACCCTTTTCAAGGAGCTCGCTTTGTTCAGAACCGCGTAGGATGTTGATAAGCATACGCATATTGGCCTGTTGTTCCGTACGGAAGATTCCACTCAGTGCCTTTTGTACTAAAATACTGCCATCGAAACGCTGGGGAGGATTCTTGCAGACATCACAATTGCCACAATCCTGGTCGGTTTCCTCTCCGAAGTAGCTAAGTAGAATCCGGCGACGGCAGATGTCGGCCTCACAGTATCGGCGCATGCGATTTAGCTTCTGGAGGTTCACATCTTTCTGTCCACTTTCTTCTGCGAATCGGCGGTGGAGTAGGAGGTCACTAAGTGAATAGAAAAGGAGTGTGTCGCTTTTCATACCGTCTCGTCCAGCTCGTCCGATTTCCTGATAATAGTTCTCAATGCTTCCGGGCATGTTGTAATGGATTACCCAGCGTACGTTACTTTTGTCGATTCCCATACCGAAAGCGACGGTCGCACAGACTACGCGGATACGGTCATTGATGAAGTCGTCTTGTGACTTCGCTCGTTGGGCAGGGCTTAGTCCGGCGTGATAGGGAACAGCCCGTATGCTATATTCGGATAACTCTTCGGCAAGGGTTTCGGTGATGTTGCGACTGATACAATAGATAATACCGCTTTGATGGCGGTGCTTATTGATGAAATGAACAATCGCGCCAATCTTATCTTTTTTGTTTAAACCTCTTCGAATAGTCAGGGAGAGGTTAGGACGGTCGAAAGAGGAGATAAAAATTTGCGGGTCCTGTAGTCGCAATTGATTGACAATATCGGTTCGCGTGATTTTGTCTGCGGTAGCCGTAAGAGCAATGATAGGGACCTTCGGAAAATATTCTTTCAGGACGGAAAGCTGCGTGTATTCCGGTCGGAAATCATGTCCCCACTGAGAGATACAATGTGCTTCGTCGATAGCAATCAAAGAAATATCGATACGAGGTAGTAACCAGTGCAGTTCACTCATGATTCCTTCGGGAGAGATATATAATAATTTGATTTTACCCTGAATACAGAGTTGGCGCACCTGATGGCGTTCCTCTTCTGGCATGGCACTGTTGAGCGTTGTCGCAGGAATTCCGTTTGCAATCAAGTTCTCTACCTGGTCTTTCATTAATGCAATCAAAGGAGAGACAACAATGGCTGTCCCTTGCATGTAAATTGCCGGAAGTTGAAAACAAATTGATTTGCCTCCACCGGTAGGCATAAGTACCAATGAATCTTTCTTCTGTAATGTACGTTGTATGATTTCCGCTTGTAAAGGCCGAAAGGAGGTATATCCAAAAAAACGTTTAAGTAATAACTGTAATTCCTGCATACAATCCAAGAAGGTAAATAGTGTGTTTGAAAAAGCACGCAAATATAAAAGTATTCTTTGGGAATATTCATGATTTATTATAAATTTGCCCCTCTAACATAAATAATAATTAAAAAAATAAGATGGAAAACACTCGTCGTTCTTTTTTGAAGAAAGTGACAGCAGCCGGAATCGGAACTGCTGGTCTTGCGTTGAGTAATAACGCTGCTGCAACAACAGTTGTAAATGAAGTAAGTGCTGAAAAGAAGAAAAAAACAGCTGGTAAAGATGACGGAAAGTTGCGTTTCGGTTTTATCGGGACTGGTTCACGTTGTCAAGAGCACATCAACAATGTTTTAGCAATTCCCGGAAATAAAATTGTGGCAATTTGTGATATTCAACAAGGTCCTTTGGAAAGCACTCTGAAGCATATCGCTAAATTCAATGTACCTGCTCCGAAAGTATATACAGGAGGTGAACGTGAATTTGAAAAAATGCTGAACAATGAAGAATTTGACTGCGTGATTATTGCCAGTCCGTGGGAATGGCACGTACCGATGTCTGTTGCAGCGATGAAAGCGGGTGTCCCTTATGTAGGTGTAGAAGTTTCTGCAGCAAATACGCTGGAAGAATGCTGGGACTTGGTAAATGTCTCAGAGACGACCGGAAGTCAGTTATGTATATTGGAAAATGTATGCTATCGTCGGGATTGTATGGCGGTATTGAATATTGTCCGTCAAGGATTGTTTGGTGAACTGCTGCATGCTACTTGCGGTTATGAACATGATTTGCGAGATGTGAAGTTTAATGATGGAAAACATTATACTTACCAAAAAGGTGGCGAGTTACGCATGGGTCCGACAGCTTATGCAGAAGCACAATGGCGTACGAACCATTCTATTCATCGTAATGGAGACGTATATCCTACGCACGGAGTAGGTCCGGTTGCAAACTGTTTAGATATTAACCGTGGTAACCGCTTTGTAGCCATGTCTGCAATGGCAACTCAGTCTCGTGGTCTTCATAAGTATATTATTGATAATGGAGGTCCTAACCATCCATACGCAGATGTTCGATTTAATTTAGGAGACATTGTAACTTCTATGATTAAGTGTGCAAATGGTCAGACTGTGATTGTAACACATGATACCAACTCTCCTCGTCCTTATTCTTTGAATTTCCGTGTACAGGGAACACAGGGTATTTGGATGAATAATGGAAATTACATCCACGTAGAAGGTATTTCCAAGAATCATCATAAGGATCCGGCTGACGACTGGTTCAAGAAGTATGATCATAAGTTGTGGGCTACTTTGGAAGCACAAGCGAAAGAGGCTGGACATGGTGGTATGGATTACATTATGATGTATGACTTTATTGATGCGATAAAGAATAAGAAACCTGCTCCAATGGATTGCTATGACGCAGCTGCTTGGAGTGCAATCTCTGCTCTTTCAGAAATGTCTATCGCTCGTGGTGGTGCATTGGTTGATTTCCCTGATTTTACACGTGGAAAATGGATCAATCGTAAAGCATCTTTTGCTTTGTAAGGCTATTTTTATCTGATTATTAGTCATAGATAGAAGGTCTCGGGTTCCCTGGAAATCCGGGACCTTTTTATTGCAAACAGTTGCTTAGGGAATTTTATTTCTCTGGGCAGGGAAAAATTTTTTCTTGGGCAGGAAGTAAAAATTCCCTCAGCATGACAAAATAATTCTATCTTTGTACTTCATTATGACTCGTAGGGATTTTATCACATTTTCTGTTTGTTTTTTTCTGATGTTCTTTACTGCTTGCGGAAGTAAAAAACAGCAAAAAATTGCACTGTCGGCAGATTTCAAAGGTCCTAAAGAACTTTCTCGACTGTATGGCGTTCGTTTAACTCCGGACGATAATATCTTTTTATATAACGAGGGAGCAAAATGGTTAGGAGTGCCTCATCGGAGTGGCGGATTGACAAAAAAAGGTATTGACTGTTCTGGATTGGTTTCTACAATCTATCGAGAGATTTATGGCAAGCATTTGTCCCGTTCCTCTGCTGATATGTTGAAGTATGATTGTAAGAAAGTGGGACGGTCCAAATTACAGGAGGGTGATTTGGTTTTCTTCCGGACGGGTAATGGGAAAAGGAAAGTTCCGAATCATGTCGGTATTTATTTAAAGAATGGACGTTTTATTCATACAAGTACCTCGAAAGGAGTTATCGTGAGCTCGTTGAACGAGCCTTATTACGTGCGGACCTGGCTTACGGGGGGAAGAGTAAAGTAAAACGGGGGAGTATATTAATAACATTAAAATAATAAGTTCATGAAAAGGTTTTTGATTTTGTTGTGCCTTGTAGGATTATTGGTTTCTTGTGGTACAGAAACTAAGAAAGAGCAGTTGCCGATTGTTATTGCTCATCGTGGTTGTTGGTTAGACGATGTTGTTCCTGAAAACAGCTTGGCTGCAGTTGGAATGGCAAAACGTTTTGGATATACAGGAATTGAGTGCGACGTGAAGTACACAGCTGACAGCGTCATGGTTATTCTGCATGACGGAAAGTTGAACCGTACAGCTCGCTTGGCTAAAGATTATTCGGAATTGAAAGAACCTGTACATCTAAAGGATTTAACTTTTGAGGAGTTACGTCGTGATTACGTTTTGGCCTCTGCTGATCCTGCTTTGCGTACACCGATTCCTACTTTGGAAGAGTTGTTGAACGAATGTAAGAAGCAGGGAGTACTTCCGATGTTGCACAGCGAAGTGTGGGAATCTTATGAGTTGGCGCAGAAAATGATGGGCGATAACTGGATTTGCTTCACCGTTCATGATTCATTGCTTCGTGAAGCTCGCAAAATTACCAACTGTCTGATTCTAATGGATCCGCATAAAGAAAAGAATCAGGATGTACAGTTCACTATGGAACGTCTGAGAAAGATTGGTGGCAAGTGCGGTGTCTCTTCTATGAATAGAAAATTATTGACTAAGGAATATTGTGACTCTTTGCGTGCAAACGGTTTTGAAATCCAGTCTTCTATTTTCCAAACACCTCACGAAGTGCAGGCTGTCCGTAATGGGATAACTATTCTGTTGACGGATTTCAGTATGATGCCCAATGAATTAGTTGATGTGTATAAAAATGATCATTGGTCCATAAAGAATAAATCTTTGAAAGCTGGAGAAGTAGCTGAAAATGTTTGGGCAAACCCGATAGAATACGGTGGTCTGACTGTAGAGGTTGAATTTGTAGGAACTATTGAGGTTGTAATGAATGGAGAACGGACCTATACATTGACTCGTACGGAGCCCGGTAAGGACTATATCGGTTTACGTTTCTTGAATAAGGCTCCTTCTGTGAAGATTACAGCGAAGGAAGAAAGTAAATTGGTCGATGTAAATGCTACAGTTTATAAGTTTTAAGGCTATAATATTTTATTAAAATTCGTACATTTGCCCCCCGATAGAAAGATCAATTAACATCGAAAAGGTATGTTGACAATCAAATTAATTACAGAAGATACAGAACGTGTCATTCGCGGTCTGGAGAAAAAACACTTTAAAGGTGCTGCTGAATGTATCGCTAAAGTGATCGAACTAAACGACAAAAGACGTAGTGCACAAAATCAATTAGATAAGAACTTGGCAGAGGTAAACTCCACTTCCAAAACCATCGGTTTGTTGATGAAAGAGGGAAAGAAGGAGGAAGCTGAAGCTGCTAAGCAACGTGTGGCTGAAATCAAAGAGGCTAACAAGTCTATTCAGGCAGACATGGATCAGGCTACGGAAGATATGCAGAATTTACTGTATACCATCCCGAATGTTCCTTATGATGAAGTGCCCGAAGGCGCAACTGCCGAAGATAATCAGGTAGAAAAGATGGGTGGCATGGAAACAGAGCTACCGAAAGACGCTCTTCCTCACTGGGAATTGGCTAAGAAGTATGACCTGATTGATTTTGACTTAGGAGTAAAAATCACAGGTGCTGGCTTCCCGGTTTACAAAGGAAAAGGGGCGCAATTGCAACGTGCCTTGATTAATTTCTTCTTGGATGAAGCTCGCAAGTCTGGCTACACTGAAATTATGCCGCCGACAGTTGTCAATGCCGCTTCCGGTTACGGAACAGGTCAGTTACCCGATAAAGAGGGACAGATGTATCACTGCCAGTTGGATGATTTGTATTTAATCCCGACGGCTGAGGTTCCGGTGACTAATATCTACCGAGATGTCATCTTGGACGAAAAACAATTACCGATTAAGAATTGTGCCTACACACAATGTTTCCGTCGCGAAGCCGGTTCATACGGTAAGGACGTGCGTGGATTGAACCGCTTGCATGAGTTCTCTAAAATTGAAATTGTCCGTATCGATAAGCCGGAACATTCAAAGCAGTCTCATAAAGAGATGTTGGAACACGTGGAAGGTCTTTTGCAGAAGTTGGAATTGCCGTATCGTATCCTTCGCCTTTGTGGTGGCGACATGAGTTTTACCGCAGCCCTTTGTTTCGATTTCGAGGTCTATTCAGAAGCTCAGAAACGTTGGTTGGAAGTAAGCTCTGTTTCTAACTTCGATACTTATCAGGCAAACCGTTTGAAATGCCGCTATCGGGATGAAAACAAGAAGACACAATTGTGTCATACGTTGAACGGTAGTGCGTTGGCATTGCCACGTATCGTTGCCGCTCTGTTAGAGAACAATCAGACTCCGGAAGGTATTCGCATTCCGAAGGCTTTGGTTCCGTACACCGGTTTTGAAATGATTGACTAAGAGAAAATCCTTTCGGCTTCCCGCAAATAAGTTCAGGAAGCTGGAACAGTTGAATCAAATACAAAAAACGTTTTCCAGCCTCTGGAAAACGTTTTTTGGTTTATAAAAATGAAATCCAGCTCCCGGAAAAGATTTAAACGTTTTCAAAAACGTTTTCCAGGGGCTGGAATTTATTTTTCAGTTTTCAAAAATAATTTCCAGCAGCTGGAAAAGACTTTTGAAAAGAGGTGGAATCAATAAACGGGATTACTCTCTCTTGGAGTAATACTTCATGAATTGCGAACGTTCGTACAACGTCGGATTGGGAATATTTGCGTAGTTCAGCTTCCCTTTGAATTCTGAAATATTCTGGTAGTTCTGTTGGCTCATCCACTCTTCTAAACGGGTAAGCATTTGAGAGATTATCTCCTGACCCTGCTGGTAAACGGCACTGCAGATCTGTACAGCGTCAGCACCTGCCAATAAGCATTTTATAACGCTTTCCCAATCGTGTACACCGGTTGAAGTGGCAATGCTGATACCCGGAATTTTACCTGAAAGGATTGCCGTCCAGCGAAGCGTGTCGCTAAGGTCGGCGGGATTACTGAAAATGTTGCTCGAAGTGACCTCCTGCTTGAAGATGTCAATATCCGGCTGGTAGAAGCGGTTGAAGAGAACCAGACCGTCTGCACCGTTCACGGTTAAGGTCTGCGCCAGGGCAGGAATGTTTCCCTGCATTTTGCTGGTCTTAATCATGACCGGGATGGATACGGTTTCTTTTACGCGACGAATGAGTTTGATATAACGTTCCTCTACGCTGTCCGCGTCAGCCGTCAAATCGGTTTCCAAGAAAAAAACGTTCAACTCTAAAGCGTCCGCTCCGGCTGCCTCGATTTGGCGAGCAAATTCAATCCATGCGTCAGACTTGTAACAGTTGATACTGGCAATAATAGGAATGGTACAAACCTCTTTACTCTTTTCAATCAATTCCAGATATTGGTTGATTTGGTTTGTCTTCACATAACTATAGATGTAGTCTGCAGCTTCCGGGGAATCGGAGTTTTGCATTAACGAATCGCTTTGCAGTTCGATTTGTTCTTCAAAAAGTGACTTTAGAACGATGGCACCTGCACCAGCTTCTTCTAATCTCTTGTTGTGTTCAGCCTTATTTGTAAGACCAGAACTTCCGATGATAATCGGGTTGCGAAGGGTAAGCCCCGCATACTTTGTTTCTACGTTTATCATGTTTGGGCTGTTTAGTTTATAACTGTTTCCACAAATATAGAAATTTACCCCACTCAGCAGTCCCTGCTTGTTCCTAAAAATAGTTAATATTTCCGCTCGCCAAAAATGCTTGTTCCGACACGAATCATGGTACTTCCTTCCTGTATTGCAATGGGATAATCGTCGCTCATCCCCATGGATAGTTCCTTGAAGTCTTCATCCTCTTTGAAGAGGCCGTTTTTCAGTTCGACGAAGAGCGAATGAAGCGTGCGGAACTCCTGCTGCACGATGTGCATATCGCCAGTGAATGTCGCCATTCCCATCAATCCGCAAATGCGAATGTTCGGGAAGTCAGCCAATGAGATTTTTTGCAACAGCTCGCGACATTCGTTGGGAGTGAAGCCGTGCTTTGCCTCTTCTTGTGCTACGTGAATTTCCAGAAGGAGACGAATCACGCGGTTGTTTTTTGCCGCCTGTTTGTTTACCTCTTGCAAGAGCTTGAGTGAGTCAATGCTATGAATCAGGTGGATGAATGGGGCGATGTCTTTTACTTTGTTGCTCTGTAGCGGACCGATGAAGTGCCATTCGATATCATTCGGCAGAGCTTTTTGTTTTACGGTCAGTTCTTGGGCACGGCTTTCCCCGAAGATACGTTGTCCGGCAGCATAGGCCTCTTGTAGGTCTTCGATGGGATGAAACTTAGAGACGGCTACCAACGTGACTCCGGTTGGTAGCGATCTTCTAATTTTAGTTATGTTCTCTGTGATACTCATGCTTCTGTTGTTGCTGCTTGCTTTTTCTGTTCTGCGATCAGTTCTTCTTCTGATTTCTTCTCAGCAGGAATCCGGTTTGCGTCGAATGGGAAAACATCTATCAACTGCGTTTCAGTGACAGAAGCGATGGTGTAGTCTGCCAAAGTACCTTTCATACCCTCTTCCAAAACGTCGATAGCCTCTTTCAAAGTAGAAGCCTGTGCTAACATCTGTGCAGCAGTCTTTTTTTCTGCTCCGCTCTTCTCGTCTAACGTGATAAAGTAGACTTTGATTTTGTAGAAGCGGTCTCCATTCTCGTTGAAGAACAATTCAGACAGGCGGGCACGCTTAATATCTGTTACGGTAAATTCACCTGAAATAAAAGGGTGAACTTCTTCAATAATACGAGCTTCTGCCTCTGTAAATGATAAGGCGTCAACCAAGTAAGGTTCTGTTACCTTTTTCTGCATTCCATTCTCCATGATTTTCTCATAGGAGATCTTACATTCAAACCAATTGTGCATTTCTATACGTTTTTAGATATCAATTATTCTTATAAAACTGCGCAAATATAGGGGCAATTCGGAAATAAAACAACCGGAAAAAGAGTTACTTTCTTAATTCTTGAATCGGAACTGAACCTTTTGAGAGGGCGTGCGGTTATATAGGTGTAGTGTGTTTTTTCATGGTATTAGATTTTTAGATTAGTAATTAGGTTGTTCTGCTTGGTTCGTGAGGGATAGGGCAATGGGCTATTATATAAGCGCCGGTATTGTTCGGTTGGTCCCGAGGAATACCGGCGCTTTTATGTGTGGGACTGGTTACCTCTTATCTGAAGTAACGCTCTTTCCTCCAATTGGGAAAGAATTCACTCAAGAAATCCCGAAGTGTCTGTCGGCTAACGCCTAATGCTTCTGAGATTTCATTCATGGAAAGACGGCTTTCAAGCATTGCCTGGATCAGCTTCTCTTTTCCAAGTAATTTCATTTGATGGATACATTTTCCTCGAGGACGTCCCAGTTTCTCTCCATCTTTTTTCTTGCGTGCAAGTGCTTCGCGGGTACGTTGCGAAATTAAATTGCGTTCGATCTCTGCACTCAGACCGAAAGCAAAAGCTAAAATCTTACTGTTAATATTGTCACCTAATTCATACCGCTCTTTCACTGTCAGGACAATGATATTACGTTCCATACATAGGTGTAAAATACTCATCACCTGCATAAGATTACGTCCAAGTCTTGACAATTCAGTCGTAATGAGAGTGTCTCCTCTGCGGAGTTGTCTTAACAACCTGCCGAGCTGCCGTTCGTTGACGCAGGTTGTTCCACTGATCGTTTCTTCTACCCATTGTCCGATGTAGAAACCTTTTTCCTTTGAGAAATTTTCAATCTCGAAGCGTTGATTCTCTGTACTCTGTTTGTCGGTACTGATTCTTACATAGCCGTAAATCATAGTAGCAAAGTATTAAGTGAATAATGGATAATCTTCGGGACGCATAGCTTCGCTTGGGCCAGGTTGGGAGTTCTTCTCGTAAAGAATCGGCAGGTATCCCACTGACTTGAGCTTCTCTGTTTAAAAATTGTAGGTTGGTAACAGACCTACGTGAGAAAAAAACATCCGGCAGGAAAGAATGAGCTTTCCTGTCGGATGTTTAAAAATGAAACACGATTATGGATGAAATTAAAAGTCCTTACCTTCAAATTGTGCTCCTGACGAGACGGCTCCGGAGTGCTCTTTGTGCCCAGCTGCATTAAATGTGTAACTGACAGAGAGCAGGATGTTGGGATATTTCGGGCGCACATGTGTCGTTGATGTCAGCGTCTGTGAAGTTCGGTAGTTGTTGTATTTGGCTGTGTGGAACAGGTCATGTACAACAAGCGAAGCAGACAGTTTGTTCTTAACCAATTGCTGACGTACTGCTAAATCGAAATAACAGTAGGCGTCTTCCCGTCCCTGTGTCAATACAGTGGGGCCAACTACATTGGCATCAAACTGCATACGGGTTGATGGACCTAAAATAAAGTTATTGATCATTGAAATGGAATAACTAGTATTCGAAGCATCGGAACAACCCTCGTAAGTACTGGTGAAATCATAATGGAAGAGACTTCCGTTTAACGTCAGATTCCACCAACGGGTTGCTTTTACTCGAGCGCTTAGCTCAACACCTAACGTATGATCCTTTCCGGCATTAATCAGAGAGTCCAACGTTACTCCTGGTTCATAAGCCACACGGACACGGTCACGAACTCCGGTACGGTGACGGTAGAAGCCTGTGACGGAGAGAGTATGTTCTTCTGCGATGGTTTTGCGATAACCGATTTCTGCTGAGTGGATATATTCCGGTTTGATGTCGGGGTTACCAATCATTTTGGTATAATAATCTTCATACGTGATGTAGGGTTCTAACTGCCAGATACCTGGTCGGTTGGTCCGATAGGAATACCCGACAGAGAAGACATTGCTTTTGGGTGCTTCATATGCGATATGAGCAGACGGAAAGAACTCTAAGTATTTGTTGTGACGACTGGCTCCTTCGATTTCGATAGACATTTTGTCGATGGTACGATCTGCCCTGACTCCGGCGTCGAAGGTTACAGGACCTAATTTATCATTCAGCATTAAGTAGGTAGAATAGATTTGTCGGCGGTAGTAAAAAGGAGCATAGAGATCCTCTTGCCAATCAAAGTCCTGCTTGTCGCGGTCCCAATATTTGATGTTATAATCACCGACTTCACTATATGAGGTGTATTGAAAACCTAATTCTGCTTTTCCTCCTGGTCGATAGTTCAAAATGTAATTGGCGGTTCCATCGAAATCCCAATGGTATTCATCTTCGTAACCGCGTGTCCCTTCATAGCGTGTTCCGGATTGGTCGAACATATTACTTTCTGTATATTCCAGTGCATACCAGTCGTAACGTAAGCGGCCGGTAACTGCAATTTTATCTCCACGTTCATTGAGTTTCCAAACGTAGTCGGTTGCAACTTGTGCTAACTGTTTTTCGTTGGAATAACGATCGTGACTGTCGTATAAATTGTCATTTAGAACTTGTTCTCCCTGCATGCGGTGTTCGTAATAGCTCATATCTCCACCTCTGGCATTTTTCATCATACCGGATTGAAATTCTAAAAGTAGATTATGACCGTTTTTTGTTAGCTCCCAACCGAGACGACCGATGTAAGAGGCTTTGTTACTATGGCGTGTACCGTCAGCGTCAGAAGTTGTGATGAAATCATCTACAATGGTGGTTTTGGTCTGATCGAAATCACTTTTTCCTCGAATTTCCGAGCCAGCTCCTCCGATATACCAACGGTTGGCTCCTTTTTTGTAGCTGATTAAGACATCGGCATTCCAAGTGCCAATTGTACTACCTGAGACATTTACAGCGCCACTTACCCCTTCGTCATCATGCCGTTTGGTGATAATATTGATGATACCAACATCTCCATCTGTTTTGTACCGAGCTGAAGGTGTTGTGATGATCTCTATATCCTCTATGTTCGAAGCTGCAATTTGTTCTAAAGCCTGTGTCCCCTCTAAAGGACTCTGTTTTCCGTCTATATAAACCAAAAATCCACTACTGCCTCTAAAGGACACCTCACCATCTGCATCAATGCGAATGGAAGGAGTAGAGTTTAACACATCAACAGCTGTTCCTCCTGAAGCAGAAAGAGAGGCGGATCCGCTGATACGTTGTCGGTCGAGTTTGTAAACAATCTTGCTTTTTTCTCCGGTGACAACAACTTCTTCCAATCCTGTTTCAACCATCGCCAAAGGAATTGTTCCTAAATCGATGGTATTCCCTTGTTGAAAGGATAGTAGTTCACTAACGTATGGTTGGTAACCGATGAGGAGGATAGAGAGGTGAAAATTCCCATTGCGAACATGATCAATTGTAAAGCCTCCCTCTTTAACAATGGTAGAAGTTATTGTGTTATTCTTATCATCAGTAACAACAACATCTGCAAACTCAATTGCCTTTCCTGATATAGCGTCTACGACACGACCCTTTATGGAAGGATTCGTCTGTCCCAATACCATCGTGGTATAAACAATGGTGAGAATAGTAAAAATTAAGCGTCTCATATTTTCAGGATATATAGATTTGTAGAATCGAAAGACAAAGATAAAAGAATTATTGAAAATCGGAAGCAGAATTATAGAAGAAGGTTTTTAATTAGAAGTACTTTTAGGAGAATAAGAGAAAGAAAAATAGTATCAGTTCAGTAATTAGATTATTTTTAATACATTTGCCCAGTATTATATAATGTGTAAGTTAAAGTATGAAAGGTATTGTTTTAGCCGGTGGCTCTGGTACACGCTTGTATCCTATTACGAAAGGAGTTTCTAAGCAATTGCTTCCTATTTATGATAAACCAATGATATATTATCCAATATCTGTATTGATGCTGGCTGGTATACGTGAAATATTGATTATATCAACCCCTCAGGATCTTCCCGGATTTCGTCGTTTGTTAGGGAATGGTTCGGATTATGGAGTCCGTTTTGAGTATGCAGAACAGCCCTCGCCCGATGGATTGGCACAGGCCTTTTTGATTGGAGAGGAGTTTATTGGTGATGATTCAGCCTGTTTGGTATTGGGGGATAATATCTTTTATGGACAAAGCTTTACTTCGATGTTGAAAGAGGCTGTACATATGGCTGAAAAAGAACAGAAGGCAACAGTTTTCGGTTACTATGTCAATGACCCAGAACGATATGGGGTAGCCGAATTTGATGAGGAAGGAAATGTCTTAAGTATAGAGGAAAAACCTCAGAATCCGAAATCAAATTATGCAGTGGTAGGTCTGTATTTTTATCCCAATAAGGTGGTTAATATAGCCAAACAGATCAAACCTTCAGCACGTGGTGAGTTAGAAATAACTACCGTGAATCAAGAATTCCTAAAAGACGAGGAATTAAAAGTACAATTATTAGGAAGAGGTTTTGCTTGGTTGGATACAGGTACGCATGACTCTCTTTCAGAGGCGTCCACGTTCGTGGAGGTAATAGAAAAACGGCAAGGTTTGAAAGTAGCCTGTCTGGAGGAAATAGCCTATCGTCGAGGCTGGATTGATACGGAGCGATTAAAAGAAATTGCTGTTCCAATGAGTAAGAATCAATATGGTCAATATTTATTGAATTTAATAGATAGACAACATGAATAAGGATAGTAAGATTTTTGTTGCAGGTCATCGTGGATTAGTCGGCTCGGCTATATTGAAGAATCTGAGACAAAAAGGATATACAAACTTTGTATTGCGTACGCATGCTGAGTTAGATTTAACAGACCAGCAAGCCGTAAATGCATTCTTTGAAACAGAGAAACCTGAATATGTCTTTTTATCTGCTGCCCATGTAGGTGGGATAATGGCAAACAGTCGTTATCGGGCTGATTTCATCTATTTGAATCTGATGATTCAGAATAATGTGATTCATGCTTCTTATATAAATAAGGTAAAGAAACTGCTGTTTTTGGGAAGTACCTGTATTTATCCGAGAGAAGCCCCGCAACCCATGCAGGAAGATTGTTTGTTGACATCTCCTCTTGAATATACGAATGAACCTTATGCAATTGCTAAGATTGCCGGTATCAAAATGTGTGAAAGCTATAACTTGCAGTATGGTACAAATTATATAGCTGTCATGCCGACAAACTTGTATGGGCCTAATGATAATTTTAACTTGGAAACATCTCATGTCCTTCCTGCTATGATTCGTAAGATACATTTAGGTAAGTGTTTGTCTGAGGGGGATTGGATGACCATACGGAAAGATTTGAATGCTCGTCCGGTTGAAAACGTCTCAGGAGAGGCAACAGAACAGGAGATCTTGGCAATATTAGCTAAGTATGGTATATACGAAGGAAAGGTAGAACTATGGGGAACTGGCAAACCTTTAAGAGAATTCCTTTGGAGTGAAGAGATGGCAGATGCCTCTGTCTATGTCATGGAAAAGGTTGATTTTAAAGATGTATGTCCTGCTACTGGAGATATTCGGAACACCCATATTAATATAGGAACAGGAAAAGAACTTTCTATTCGAGAAGTGGCTCTTTTGATTCAAGAGAAGGTTGGTTTCTCTGGAGAGATTGTATTTAATACATCAAAACCGGATGGAACCATGCGGAAACTGACAGATGTAACGAAGTTGCATGCTTTAGGCTGGCAACATACAATTGAGATAGAAGAGGGCGTAGAACGCCTTTATAATTGGTATTTACAGAATTTATAGTTTTATGAGTAAAGTAGCTTTAATTACGGGTATAACAGGACAGGATGGTGCCTATTTAGCTGAATATTTGATAAAGAAGGGATATATTGTACATGGATTGAAACGTCGTTCCTCTATGTTCAATACAGACCGTATTGATCATTTATATCAAGACCCGCATGTCGAAAATCGTAATCTGATTTTGCATTATGGGGATTTGACTGATAGTTTGAATTTGACTCGTATCATAGGAGAGACACAGCCGGATGAAATTTATAATTTGGCTGCGATGAGCCATGTGAAGGTCAGCTTTGATACACCTGAATATACTGCGAATGCAGATGGAATTGGAGTTTTACGTATATTAGAAGCTGTTCGTCTACTAAATTTAATACCTAAGACTCGTATATATCAGGCCTCTACTTCAGAGTTGTATGGTTTGGTTCAGGAGGTTCCTCAGAAAGAGACTACACCTTTCTATCCGCGAAGCCCGTATGCGGTAGCTAAATTATATGGTTACTGGATTACGGTAAATTATCGGGAAGCGTATAAAATGCATGCTTCGAATGGTATCTTGTTTAATCATGAGTCTCCATTGAGAGGAGAGACCTTTGTTACTCGCAAAGTAACTCGTGCTGTTTCTCGCATCGCTTTAGGTATGCAGCAGAAGGTATATATGGGAAATCTTTCTGCTAAACGTGACTGGGGGCATGCGAAGGATTATGTTCGAGCTATGCATGCTATTTTACAACAGGACGAACCTTCTGATTATGTGATTGCTACAGGGGTAACTACAACAATTCGTGATTTTCTGAAGATGGCATTTGCTGAAATAGGGGTAGAGATTGTCTTTAAAGGTGAAAATGTTAATGAAGTTGCTCTATTAAACTCTATTGACGAAAAAGTGTTTATAGAAAGAGTAGGTGAGGTGTTTTTGGAGAACTTTAAAAAGCGAATTGGAGAAGAATTGGTAGGGGTTGATCCTCAGTACTTCCGTCCGACAGAGGTGGAATTATTGATTGGTGACGCAACAAAAGCTCGCACCCGTTTAGGATGGGAACCAAAATATGATTTACCTGCATTAGTAAAAGATATGATGCAGAGTGATATTAAGTTGATGAAGAAAGAATCCTACTTGAAAGAGGGCGGATATAAGGTCTTGAATTATTTTGAGTAAGAACAACTTTTATTGTTTTTATTTGTTATAATTAGAAAAAGAGTTAAATTTGCACAGTATTTCATGTAAATAGCTATTGGTATTTGATTGTTTAATTAAAAATGTTGATGAATATGAAGACTAAAGTATTACTTTTAGCTTTGTTGTCAGGTTTCATGTTCTCTGCGACTGCGCAGGAATTTAAACCGCAGGTTGGGTTTAGTAATGAAGCAGGTTATAAGACTAACTTCAAGAAGAACAAAGCTGGTGACAATTGGTTTATTTCTATTGCTGGAGGTGCAAGCGTATTGTTCGGTGATCAGAATAGTGAAGCTGATTTCAAAAACCGTTTAAACTTTGCTCCGCAATTATCTGCTGGTAAGTGGTTCAATCCATATTTGGCTATGCGTCTTCAGTTGAATGGCGGTGTATTGCATGGTTTTGTTGGTGATAACGCTCAGATTATGCAGCATAATAAATATGCAGCTGCTCATTTAGATTTGTTATGGGATGTAACTAACTTCTGGGGACGTTATAATGAAAAGAGAGTGTTCCGTTTGATTCCTTGGGTCGGTCTTGGTTACGCACAGCGTTTCAAAACTACCGAATCTGCTGAATATTCAAGAACAGAATCTCCGACAGTTAACTTCGGTATCTTGACTGCTTTCCGTTTGAGCAAACGTGTCGATTTGAACGTAGAACTTCAGGGTTCTTTGTTGAATGAAGAATTCAACCGTGTTTCAATGAGTCACTTGTGTGATGGTATTGCTCAGTTGAGCGCAGGTTTGACCTTCAAATTGGGTAAGACTGATTTCGAAGTATTGGAACCGATGGATTACGCATTGTTGAACGACTTGAACGGCCAGATCAACAAACTACGTGCAGAAAACGAAGAGTTGAGCAAGCGTCCGGCTTCTTGTCCTGAATGCGAAGAGGTTGTAAACAATGTAGTAAACAACTATGTAGACAATGTAGTTTACTTCCGTTTGAACAGCTCTAAGATCGATAAGAATCAACAGATCAACATCTACAACACTGCAGAATTCATGAAGCAGACTAATTCTCCGATCAAGGTGATTGGTTATGCTGACAAGAAGACAGGTAAAGCTGATTACAATATGCAGTTGTCTGAAAAACGTGCTAGAGCCGTTGCTAAAGAATTGATCGAAAAATATGGTATCTCTTCTAACCAGATCACTATTGAATGGAGAGGCTGTGAAGAACAACCATATAGCGAAAACAACTGGAACCGTGTTGTTATTATGTCGGCTAATAAATAATTGATTTTATTTAATTATAATCTATAAAGGGCTGCACAATTTTAGTGCAGCCTTTTTTATGCCATAAATAATACTTACCTTTGTGAGGTTTTTAAGTCTTATTATGGAATTAAACAAGAAACATGGTTACCTCATTCAATGGTTGATTGGTATAGGAGATTTGGTTGTGCTGAATTTCCTATTCTTTTTGGTTTATCATCTATTGGATCCGTTTTATACATCTGCTATTGCTGGTAGCTTGCGTGAGGTCGTCTTATTATTAAACTTTTGTTATTTCTTTTCTCTATACTTTGTACCGTTTCGGTTGCACATGGCTATCGTTTTTATTGACAAGATTGTACAACGAGCCTTATTGTTAGTAACTGTTCTCTTCTCCCTTTTTGCCATCTGTTTGATATTTTTGAATATAGGGGATGCTTTAGCTACATTCTTAGTCGTTTATTATGGAATAAGTATTGTGTTCTTCTCTTTATGGCGTGTATTTGTACGTATGTCGTTGAAGATGTACCGCCGCCGGGGATATAATTTCAAACGAGTGATTATAGTCGGGGCCGGGAAGAATGGTATGGAGCTTTATAGAGTCTTGAATGATGACCTTGCCTATGGCTTTAATGTCTTAGGTTTCTTTGATGACAACTTAGCGTTGAAGTCGGTACTCCCGAACTATTTAGGCATGACCCATGAAGTGGAGAGCTATGCTTTGGCAAACGATGTGGATGAAATCTACTGTACATTGCCCAGCGCGAATGATGAAAAGATTGTCCGTATCCTGAATTTTGCCGAGAAGCACATGATTCGCTTCTACATTATACCGGAGTTCTATCGAAACCTGAAGAAGAGCTTGGTGATGGAGATGATAGAATCAGTTCCCCTCTTGACTGTTCGTCGTGAACCTTTACAGGCGCTCTATAATCGGGCTTTGAAACGAACCTTTGACATTATCTTCTCTCTATTAGTATTAGTCACTGTCTTTCCTATATTATATATAGTAATTGGAATCTTGATTAAGATGACCTCTCCCGGTCCTATTTTGTTCAAGCAGAGGCGAACCGGATTGTATGGGCAAGAATTTAAATGTTATAAGTTCCGGACGATGAAGGTCAATGCGGAAGCTGATTCTCTACAAGCCGTGAAAGACGATCCTCGTAAGACGAAGATCGGGGACTTCCTCCGCCGGACAAACTTAGATGAATTCCCGCAGTTTATTAATGTCTTTGTGGGGAATATGTCTGTAGTCGGTCCCCGTCCTCACATGCTGAAGCATACGGAGCAATATTCTGCTTTAATTGACAAGTATATGGTACGTCACTTGGTGAAACCCGGAGTGACCGGTTGGGCACAGGTGACCGGCTATCGAGGCGAGACCAAGACATTGGAGCAGATGGAAGGTCGTGTGAAACGAGATGTATGGTACATAGAGAACTGGTCCTTCTTTTTGGACTTGAAGATCATTGTTGTGACCGTTTTGAATATGTTTAAAGGCGAAAAGAACGCCTATTGAGGTAGATTTATGCACACTTTTTTGTAAAATGTGTAATAGTAATCTATTTTTATCTTATCTTTGTCCCCCGATGGGAAGAATTATAGCAATAGATTATGGTCGGAAACGTACCGGGTTGGCTGTGACAGACCCTTTGCAGATGATTGCGAACGGACTGGCAACAGTACCCAGTTGCGACTTGACAAAGTATCTCACCGATTATGTCTCTCGCGAGTCGGTAGACCGGATTGTTGTGGGACAACCGAAACAGATGAATAATGAGCCTTCGGAAAACATGAAATATGTAGAAGCCTTCGTGACCCATTTGAAGCGAACACTCCCTCAGATTCCGGTGGAGTACTATGATGAACGGTTTACATCTGTTTTGGCACATAAAGCCATGTTGGACGGAGGACTTAAGAAGAAGAAGAGACAAGAGAAAGGCTTAGTCGATGAGATAAGTGCCGTGATTATTTTACAATCCTATTTAGAGAATAAAAAATATCAACTATAAAGTTATGATTTTACCTGTATATTTATATGGACAACCGGTCTTGAGAAAAGAGGCTCAGACCGTTCCGGCAGACTATCCGGAACTGAAACAGTTAGTTGCTAACATGTATGAGACAATGTATCATGCAGACGGTATCGGATTAGCAGCTCCTCAGGTCGGTTTGTCTCTACAACTTTTAGTAATTGACGCCAGTGTGATGGGAGATGACTTCCCGGAATGCAAGGACTTCAAACGTACTATGATCAATCCCGTTTTCTTGGAACGCAGCGAAGAGGAGGTCTCTATGGAAGAGGGCTGTCTTAGTCTTCCCGGTGTGCATGAGAAGGTCTCTCGTTCAGTGAAGATTCGTATCAAGTATCAAGATGAGGATTTTCAGGAACACGAAGAGGTGATTGACGGGTTTGCCGCTCGTGTCGTACAGCACGAATGCGAACATTTAGCAGGACACGTATTTATCGACAATATTTCAGGTATCCGCCGCCAACTGAATAAAGGCAAGTTGAACAGCATTATAAAAGGAACAGCTCGTTGCTCTTATAAAGCGAAGGCGGTAGGAAAATAAAACATAAGAATATGACAGATTTAAGTAAGAACATTCAGGCCCTCAGGGAAAAGAAAGCCGTTGTTGAAATGGGTGGCGGCGAGAAGGCTATCGAAAAGCAGATTGCGATGGGTAAATTGACTGCCCGTGATCGTATTCTATCCTTGTTGGACAAAAACTCTTTCCACGAATATGACCTGTTCGTAAAACATGACGGTCGTGATTTCGGTATGGACAAGAAAGATCTACCAGGGGATGGTGTTGTGACAGGTACAGGTACTATTTTCGGAGCACCGGTTTGTATCTATGCACAGGACTTTACCGTAGCAGGTGGTTCATTAGGTTTGCAACATGCCCGCAAGATCACTAAGATCATGGACCATGCTTTGAAGATGAAATGTCCGATTATCGGTATCAATGACTCTGGTGGTGCACGTATTCAGGAAGGAGTAGGCGCATTAGCAGGATATGGAGAAATTTTCTATCGTAATACCATTGCTTCAGGAGTTATCCCTCAGATCTCTTTGATTTTGGGACCTTGTGCTGGTGGTGCTGTTTATTCTCCTGCTTTGACTGACTTTGTGTTCGTTGTAGAAAATATCTCTAAGATGTTTATCACTGGTCCGAACGTAATCAAGACTGTATTGGGTGAAGACATCTCTATGGAAGACTTGGGCGGTGCTCGTGTTCATGCTGAAACAACTGGTAACGCACACTTCTACGCATTGAGCGAACAGGAATGTTTTGAACAGGTAAAACGTTTGATTACTTTCATTCCTTGGAATAACGAACACCGTGCAAAATCTTTCGAACCGAAAGAGCCTTGTACAAACTTGAATATCGAAAACGTTGTTCCGGTAGATCCAAAGCAACCGTATGACGTACGTGACGTGATCAGATGTATTGCTGATGATTCAGATTTCTTGGAAATTCAGGAAATGTGGGCTGCAAACATCGTGATCGGTTTTGGTCGTATGGGTGGTGAGACAGTCGGCTTCGTAGCGAACCAACCGATGGTATTGGCTGGAGTATTGGATTGCGACAGTGCCGATAAGGCAGCTCGTTTCATCCGCTTCTGTGACTCTTTCAATATTCCTATCATCACTTTGGAAGATATGCCGGGCTATTTGCCGGGTGTAGACCAGGAACACGCCGGAGTGATCCGCCACGGTGCAAAAGTGTTGTATGCATATTCTGAAGCAACTGTGCCAAAGATTACCGTAATCTTACGTAAGGCATACGGCGGAGGGTATATTGCTATGAACTCTCGTCACTTGGGAGCTGACTTCATGTTCGCTTGGCCGACAGCTGAAATCGCTGTAATGGGACCGGAAGGAGCTGCTAACATCATCTTCCGTAAGGAGATTATGGAGGCAGAAGACCAAGACGCAATGCGTCAGGAAAAGGTAAAAGAGTACATCGAAAAGTTCGCCAACCCATACGTGGCTGCTTCTCGTGGTTTCATCGATTCAGTAATCGAACCGAAAGAAACACGTGCTCTATTGCTTCACGCTTTGAAACTTTCTGTATTGAAAGAAGAATACAGACCTGCTAAGAAGCACGGTTTACCTCCGTTCTAATTGCAACTGCTGTAAATACGTTTGAATATGGAAAAGAAAGAGAACGAATTAGTAGATTTTGTGGTAACCGCCCGTAAGTATAAGACGACGCTTACTACAAAATATAAGAACCGTAAAGTATGGCAAAAGCCCTTCATCGGTGATGTGATTTCTCATCTTCCCGGAACCATCGTGAAGTTGGAAGTACAACCCGGTCAGGAGGTGAAAGCAGGAGATCTTCTGTTGATCCATCAGGCGATGAAGATGTACAATCGTGTTGTTGCTCCTGTTAATGGAACAGTGGCAGAACTGAACGTAACGGAAGGAGAGCAGATACCGAAGGATCATTTGATGGTCAAGATTGAACCGAAGTAATAAAATTGTTCTTCTGATAATAAAGAAAAGCTTTCATTGGGATGTTAAACCCGATGAAAGCTTTTTGTGTTTTAAGTTATTGTATATACTTGTATTTTGTTATTGTTCAACATACATAAAAGACAACACGTATATGAAACGAGAACACAAAAGGAGAGAGACTCCCTTATCTCTTTGGGAGTACACCCAGCAGCGAGTCCGACTCAAGCAGCAGTTAGGGAAGGCCGGTACGGCAGAACTCTATCAAGTAACCGTCTGCCATTTCCTGAAATTTGTCGGGAACCCCCATTTCCCAATTCGGGAACTAAGCCGGACATTGGTGACCGACTTTGTGACCTATCTGCAAAACAAGGGATTGGCGACCAATAGTATTAATACCTATCTGAGTAATTTGCGAGCTATCTACAACGCCGCTTACCAAGAGGAACTCCTGCACTACGCTCCCTATCCCTTTAAGCAGCTGAAGTTGCGTCGGGAGGTGACCGCGAAACGGGCAGTCCCTGTTGCAGACATTCAGAAGATGGCAACCCTCAAGTTGAGGAATAGCAAAGAGGAGCTGTCGCTCGATCTCTGCCTCTTCAGCTTTTTAGCCTGCGGAATGCCCTTTGTAGATATGGCCTATCTGACTACCCGGAACATCCATAACAATGAATTGGTCTACCATCGGCACAAGACTGGTACACAGATTCGGTTGGAAATAACGACCGGCATGTGGCAACTCATTCGTAAGTATGCACCGACCGATGGGAAGCGTACCTACCTGTTTCCCATCCTGCCTGTGGAAAAGCCGACCTACCGGCAGTACAAAGCCTGTTTGGCTTCACATAATCGACGGCTGAAAGAGATCGGCAGTAAGTTACAGCTCTCTCAAAAGTTTACCTCCTATGTCCTGCGGCACAGTTGGGCATCTACCGCTTTACAGTGTAACGTTCCTGTGGCCGTAATCAGTCAGGCATTAGGGCATACCTCTGAAAAGACAACTCGTTGTTATTTGAGTGAACTGGACATCTCTGAATTGGCGCAGGCTAACCGGAAGGTATCAGGCGTAATTAACTGTTTATTAGTCAAAAAGTGGAAGAGTAATAAACCTTATTTATGAAATAAGAAAACACTTATTTATGAAATAAGGGAACTATGCTTATAATACGTTTGTTTTGATAGAGTTAACTATAAGAAACATAGTATATATAAAGAAAACATATCCTTATCCACCTGCAAAGAAAGTATAAAAATATTTAGGAATCAACTTTTTTTGTAATAAAATGAAGATGTTATCTAAAAAAGAGGACATCTCCCAGATAGGTTATTGTTTAATTTTAAGAGTTTAGCATATTTATTCTTTAAATCTCTTGTTTTTAAACACACTTCGTCAACGTTTGTTCTCTCTTTAACATTCTATTGTAATTTATTGAGTTATTTTCTTCTTCTCCGTCCGAATGATAAAAAGTTTCCATACGTCCTATCAGGGATTTTTATGAGTAGATTTAAGTTAAATCTCCCTGATTTGCTTTTGTAGTTCTTTCAGAAATAGGCAGTTCCCTTATTTCATAAATAAGTTTTACTCCCAAACATAACAATGAAATGGGTAATAGGAGAGCTGAAAAACAAAAAAGAACTACTGTACTAACTTCTAAATATGAGGAAGCTATTACTCTGTATGCGACTACGGATATGTCCAGCAAGCAAATTGCGGAACAGTGTCAGGTCAGTCTCTCCGCTTTTCGTATCTATTTGAGACGTCATTATCGTGATTTGGTATTGAAGCGTAATGGTCTCTCCCTTGACGGTATCGAACCCGAATCTGTGAAACTAAGAGAAAAAAGAGGGCAAACGAAGGCTGCTCATAAGAAGTATAAAGATGCCATTTTGGCCTGTGATGATGTCAACTATATCCAATATAATGTCTCTCAAATTGCTCATCTGTTCCATTTAGACGGTACAGCCTTAGGCAATCAGCTAAAACTCCACTATCCGGAAATTATCGAACGGCGTGAGAAACTTCGGAAACGTATGGGAATCCAAGACAACATCTCCCGCGGAGTACGCCAGGATTGTAAGGAAATCTATGCCCAAGCCATCGAACTGTTTCGCACGACACCCAAAAACCTGTTGCAGGTAGCTGAAGAGTGCAATGTCTCGGTAGGTGGGTTGAGCCAGCACCTTCGTTTTTACCATAAAGATATATGGAGGCAAAAGATTGGTGAACGGGAACAAGCGATAGGGCATCGCCGAAAAGGGGAGATGAATGGCTGTAGCCGGATTTGTGAACCGAAGCTTGAGACAAAAGAAAAATACAAAGAGGCTTTAGAGCTTTATAGAAATACCTATTTGACTGTTTCTGAAATTCTCGATCGGACTGGAGTTTCTCCGGGTGGCTTCCGAAACTACCTCCGCCGTTGGAACCGAGACTTGATGTTGGAACGCCGAGGGGGAACTCCGGCACAGCATGAGGATGGTTGTGGAACGGACTTGAGTCAGCAGAAACGCTTCCTCAAATCTACCGCCGGGAAATATGCTGCTGCGATTGAAGATCTGAAAGTTAATCTCCGTCCGGTAACTCAAGTGGCGGCTCAGTTTGGGATTGATCCGGATATCTTTCGGTGTTACCTCTACACCCATGAACCGGAAATTACGGCAAAGTTGGGACGTAAGAAGGCGGTAAACGGGCGGACAGTCTCTTGTCAGAGTGAAGCTAAATATGCAGAAGCAGTTCATCTCTTCGAGACAACTACGGAGTCTTTGAAGAGTATTGCGCAACGCTTGGGTTTGGTCTACAACAGTTTGGGCGGATATGTCCGGCGAAGTACTCCGGAATCGATACTGAAACACAAAGCGCTGTTAAAAGCAAAAGATATGAAATAACAAAGAACAATAACTAACGAACTTAAAACAAATGAGTATGATGAGAAAACTGATTTTCATGATGTTCCTGTTTGTGGTTCCCCTGTCGTTCTATGGGCAGGAGAAACTGACCGAGTACAAGGGTTCGGTAGTCGGAATTAAGACGAACCTTCCGTACTGGGCAACGGTGACGTTTAATTTGGGGGCAGAATTCCGCTTGGCACGTCACTGGAGTTTGGATATCGAAGCCGGTCTGAATCCTTTCGATGGAAAGAATGACGACGGAAGCTACGATAAGGCATTGAAACACCTACGCCTTCATCCGGAATTGCGCTACTGGTTCTGTGAAACGTTTAACCGTCATTTTGTGGGGTTACACGTTCCTTACCTATTATATAATGTAGCGAACATTAAATGGTTGGGTACGGAAGATGAACGCCATGAAGGCTGGGGGACCGGTGTTGGTGTTAGCTACGGATACTCTTGGTTGCTCTCAAAGCATTGGAACATCGAGGCCACTGTCGGGGTGGGTTATCTCTATTTAGAGTCTGACAAATACCCTTGTGCCAACTGCGGAAGAAAGCAGGAGACCATTAAGAAACACTACTTTGGCCCGACACAGGCAGCTATCAATCTGATTTATCAATTCTAAATGCTGGAGGAAACGAAGATGAACTATACATTTACGAAACCTTTTGCACTTGCCTTCGCGCTACTTTGCGGAGGGATGGTGCAGGCCCAGACTTTGCAGGACGGACAGATCCTTGTCAAAGAAAAGTTAGTCGAACGTGCCGGAGATGAACTGGTGATCAATATGACCATCGACATCAGCCAGATTCAAGTACCTGCTAATCGTAGCGTTATCTGCACTCCGTTGATTGAACGAGGCGACAGCCTTTGTCCGCTACCGGCATTGGTAGTCAATGGACGTGAACGACACATTCAGTATGAACGTTCCGGACGCAACCCGGAGGAGAATAACGAGTTTGAAATACGTCGATATAATAAGAAAGAACAACAATTCAGCTACCATACCGCTATTCCTTACAGCTCTTGGATGGCGCGTTCCGAGGTCTCTTTGGTTACAGACCTTTGTGGTTGTGGTTGGGAAACTTTGCAGAACGACAAGTCCAACCTCTTTGCCATCAACTTGGTAAAGCCGGAACCGCTGAGACCGGCATTGGCGTTTATCACTCCACCGGAAGAGTCCATCAAAGCTCGCACCAAAGAGGGGAGTGCTTTCTTAGACTTCCCGGTGAACAAGATTGTGATCTATCCGGAATATCGTAACAATACGTTGGAGTTAGCTAAGATTCGTGAAACCATCGAATCGGTTCGCAACGATGAATATGCCACCATTACGGAGGTGTATATCAAAGGGTATGCCTCTCCCGAAGGTAGCTATAAGAACAACAGCTACTTAGCGGAAAATCGTGCGAAGGCATTGAGTAACTACGTGAAGGGACTCTACAACTTTGCAGACGCTCGCTTCACCGTAGATTTTGAGCCGGAAGATTGGGCTGGATTGGAAAAACGGGTTTCGACCTCTGCTTTGGAGGATAAGGAGGAACTGTTGGCCATTATCCGTGCGGATGAACCAACTGACCTCGACCGAAAAGAGGCGAAGTTGAAGACGGTAAACGGCGGAGTGCCCTACCGTACTTTGCTGAATGAAATCTATCCTGCTTTGCGTCACTCTGATTATGCGGTGAAATACACCATCCGCAACTTTACGGTAGAGGAGGCAAAGCAGTTGATCTATACCGATCCGAAACAGTTGAGCCTGAGCGAAATGTTCCAAGTCGCCCAGACGATGGATCCGGGTAGTGACGCATTCCGCGAAGTGTTTGAAATAGCCGTTCGTATGTATCCGGAGGATCCGGTGTCCAACCTCAATGCAGCGATGAATGCCATCTCGGTCAAACGTATCGATGCCGCTCGTCGCTACTTGACGAAAGTACCTGCCTGTCCGGAACGGGAGTTGGCAGAGGCTGACATCCTGATGTTGGAAGGCAAAACAGACGAAGCGAAAGCGAAGTTGGAAGCTTTGAAAGGAAATGCACAGGTGGCAACACAGGTGGAAGAGAATTTGAGACAATTGGCAACTTTGGTTGAGAATTGATAAAAAAGAATAAAAAGAGAAGGTTTAAGTAGTACAGGGTCTATACAACGGGAAACGGGTTTGTTCCGGCTTACTGACAAAAAAACTAATAAAATCAACATAGTTAATGAAGTAAACTAAGAACAACTTGAAAAGCGAAAAAGAGCAAATACGATATTTTTTTAATTATTATTTTGTTTTACAATTTAAATTTTAAAATTATGTCTGTGAGATATAAGCTGGTTTCCCGTCAGGATTTTTCCAAGGGAGCCGAAAAGGGCAGTACTAAATTTTATGCACAAGCATTGTCAAACGGCAATGCCACTACGAATGAAATCTGTGAAAGTGTTTCAGAAGAAAGTGCATTAAGCAGTGGTGATGTGAAAAGCTTTTTAGACCGTATTGTTCGGAAGTTAGTCACTCATTTGCGTGAAGGTCGTAATGTCCAATTGGGAGAGTTAGGAAGTTTTCGTCTGGTCATTGCCAGTACAGGATCGGATTCTGAAAAAGGATTCAATGCTGCTACCATGATGAAAAGACCGAGGATTGTGTTTACTCCGGGTAAAATGTTGCAGGATATGCGTGACAGTGTTACGTACACCCGTGTAAAATTGAACTCAACGGAGGAGGATACAGCTTCAGGAGAGACGGATACAGACGAAGATGAAATGCCTGACGAATTGTAAGATCAGGTCTACGTAGACCGGTTCGATGTACTCGCTGAGAGGCCGCTCCGACATCTCGGGCAGATGTCAGAAGAGATCTCGAGCAGATCTCCACGGACATCTCGGGCAGATGTCGGAGGACCCTTCAGCGAGGAGTCGAACACATTCAAGCAGAATTTTATAAACAACTTAATTATTAACTATTTAAAGTGACTGGAATATGAAAAAGAACAGGCTTTACACAATGATGGCTGCGGCTGTGTTACTAACCGCAAGCTGTTCTGACGACCTTGAAAAAGGAGGTAATGGTGTGGATATACCGAGTACGAATGGAGACCGCGTCTATATGACGGTGAATATCTCGACTGCTTCTACCGGCTCTTCAACAAAAGCGAATGGAGAGGAAGGAGATGGTTATTTGGAAGAATTAACTGGTTCAAAAGAAGCTCATGTAGATGATTTGAATATTTTCTTAGTAGAATATACAAGTACAGATGTTACAGCTTATGGTACAGACTATTTGAAGGCAACTAACGCTACTGCTTTTCAACAGAAGGAGATTGCAGGGTATGGATTTAAGAGTGGAATAAATCAAACTGCCAATGGGGGTACAGAGCCTAATCATGATAAGGTAACAGTGGCATTGTTAGAATCTGTTACTCCTACTGAAAAGCAGTATTTGGTGTATGCAATTGTGAATCATGGTTCAGCTATTACTACAATACCAGATGCTGACAATGACGGCAAAACAACTTTAGCTGATTTACTTGCTTATGATTATAATTCAGCGGTAGTTTCTGGTTCCGGAGCTATTGCAGATACAAATTATAGCAAATTTATCATGTCTACCCATAAAATGACAGGTCAGTCAGGTAGCTCTATCGTTTCAATATCTGAAGATAATAAGGATGAATCAAATCCTGCGGTAACAACGATTTATGTAGAACGTTTGGCTGCTCGTATTGACTTGAATGTAGCTGCTGGTTTACTAAACGATGATGGTTATACTCCTACATCAACAACTGCAACTAATCAAGGATCTTTCAAATTGACTCGCTTTATCCCGATCAATCTTTATACAGGTTCAAGTTATATGTTTAAACAGGTAAGTCCGGTTGTTGACAGTTGGGATCAAGCTTTACCTGCTGCAAATACAGATTATGGAACTACTGATCCATATAAATATTTAGGAGATGAGGTGTGGAGTCCAACTTCAACTGTAGCTAATAAGACTGGTCAGTATAATTATGTATTGGATCCGAAAATAACTGATAAAGTAATAACTGATGGTACTCCTGCTATTACGACTTATACAAATCAGTTCGTTTCTTCTTTTTCTCCAACTACAAATGCTTGGTATGCTGCATCTGTTCTATCAAGCAATACTTATACTGATGGTAGTACTACTTTCACTCCGATTGTGTATACAAAAGAAAATACATTGGATCTTGAAAATCAGGTAAATGGTTATACAACAGGTATGATCTTTGAAGTTCAGTTTACACCGGGTGAAAACTTGACAGTTAGCCAATATAATGTTACTGATGATAAAGTAGATGTCGTAGATTATAGTTCTGATGACTATACTGGTAATGGTACATTCTTAACTGCAGGTCATTTGACAAGTGATGGTTCTATCCAGAAAGTTCTTTATGCTGATGTTCAGACAATAGGTGCTTTGGCTTTTGATGGTTTAGGTACTGATAAAATGACAACACAAGTGTATAACGGTTTCATGGAGGGTTGGACTGATAATGTTACTTTTGATGATCTTGCTTCTTTGAAAACTATTGTTAATGGAATGAAGGAATCTAATTCTGTGGAATTAAAGTTTAAAGAGTATTTACAGGGTGTTCTTGCCACAGAAAATGCGACGTTTGCAACTATAAAAAGCAACTTAACTTGGTCTGCTTTTATAGAAAGTGAGAGTGGAAGCAGTCTATCATTGACAGGTGATGTAACCGATACATACATTGGTAGTTTATATGAAGATTGGGGTATTTCTTATTACAAAGAAGGTAAGAGCTATTATAAATATTGGATCCGTCACGATACAAATGAGAATGTTAATGTGATGTCTGCTATGGAATTTGTGATTGTTCGTAATAACGTTTATCAGTTGGTTGTAACTGGCGTTAGAGATTTGGGTGATCCACTTCCATACACTCCTGGTAAAGATTCTCCTGATAATCCAGATGAAAGTGAAGAGGTATTTATTGATGTTTATCTCTATGTAAAAAACTGGGTAAAACGTACGAACTCAGGCATCATTCTATAATTATGCAATAATAGTTAAACACTCAAAGGGTTCGGGGGAAGAGAAATCTCCCGACCCTTTCATCCGCTACAGAAGTTTTATATTAAAAAGATAGAATTATGAATCGTATATATCGTATATGTAAACAGTTCTTTGCTGTTGCCTCTCTGGTTGGATTGGCTTCCTGCGACTGGATACACGATGACTCGCTACCCCTTTGCGAGTATCGCCTGCATTTTAAATATGACTACAACATGAAGTTTGCCGACGCTTTCCAGCATGAAGTAGATCAGGTGACGCTTTTTTTCTGTGACCAAGACGGAAACTTCTTGTATCAGCGGCAAATCCAACAGTCGGAAATGGAGAATGGATCTATCTCCTTAGACCTTGAACCGGCTACTTACCAGTTGGTGACATGGGCAGGACTGAAAGCCTCCAGTTATGAACTACCGCAACTGACTGCTGGCATATCAACCGTCGAAGATGTTAAGGTGCGTACTTTGCGCGAAGCGGATACTACACAACCCAATGAGTTAGACGCTTTATGGCACAGTTTGGATACTCTTGTTGTGACCCGTGAGAAACCGGAAGATAAAATGATCAGTTTGGCAAAGAATACGAATAAGTTACGTGTTGTCTTGCAAAACGTGACAGGCGAAGACATGGACGTGAATAACTTTACGTTCCAGATTGTGGCCGATAATGGCTATATGGATTATGACAACAGTTTGTTAGCCGATCCTACCATAAATTACCTCCCGTATTATACGGAGAACGTAAACATTGCTGCCGACACTACGGCAGGAGCAACGGTCAGTTCTCAGTTTGTTGCTGTTGCTGAAATGAATACCATGCGTCTGATGAATGGCAAGAACTATCGCTTGATTATTCGTCATGAAGGATGGGAAAAGGATGTATTGAATGTGAATTTGAACAACTATCTCCTTCTGACCAAAATGGAAGGGCATAAAATATCAGCACAGGAGTATTTAGACCGTCAGGATGAATATTCGATTGTGTTTTTCTTGACCCCGGTTATCTGTCCAGATTGTCCCGATGTTCCGGACGAACCTGATGACCCGGTAAATCCTGATGAACCCGATGTCCCGGACGATCCAACCCCGGATGAACCGGAACCTGAAGACCCACAGATTGTAGGCTACGCTTGCTATAAGGTACAAGTGAAGGACTGGGTGATTCGTATCAATGAAGGTGAATTATAAATGTAGTTTTAGTTTTAATTTGAGTAAAGAGGCCCTATATGATTCGATTCTATAATTCAATTAATCAAGTAGCAGCAGTGACCGCTGGGTTACTGCTCTGGTTGCTATTACCGGCTTGTAGCGACAATAGCAGTGCCCCCGATCTGCCGGACGATTCCAAACTTTGTACGGTTACCATCTCTTTGCAAACTTCAAACAGTATGCATCCGGTAACGAAAGCAGAGGATACACCGAACTGGGTAGAGGAGGAGGCAGACTATGAACGTAATATTTCAAAGTGGTTAGTCGTCGCGTATGATGCCAATGGCGACTTAGCCGGTTACATGGCTGCCGGAAGTGGTGATACAGGGTTAGGAACGGATGACGATTCTAAAACGGCTGTTTCCCAAATGGAACTTCCTGTAGGTACGTATATATTCTATGCATTTGCGAATTTGGAGAGTTTGGAAAATGGTGGAGATTTGAAGAGTCGTATCATGACTGGTACATATAAAGCTGCGGATTTTGTGAATGGAGGAACTAACCATGCGGTTCAGGTTGGAAATATTAATGAGAAGTTTAATGTAGCAACGGGTAAAAAGTTGATACCAATGAGTAGTTATGCTTATCCGATTACATTGTCTTCCAATACGACATTGACGATACCATTGATCCGTATGATTGGAAAGGTACGGGTGACAATCTCAAATGAGTTGAACAATCAACCGGTGGAGATCTCAAATATGTTTATTGGGATGTTTCAAGAGAAAAGACCGATTTATCTGATTCCTTATATGTATGAGAATAAGAATTTCTTGGAATTTGATCCTACGATAGATGTGAGTAGGGCTCCCTCTTTCCCTGATCAGCAAACGACAGTAGCTGCTAATTTATCCTATTCTTTGATCACTGCAGATGAAACAAAGACAATAGCAGTAGGGAAGGAGAGTGCTCAAACGTTTACTACTTATGTAAATGAGTCTATGTTGACTTCGAGTACGAGTACTTCCGGAATGGCGATTACTTTGACGAGAGGTTCAGCGGGTGAGACTTATAAAACAACGACAAGCCATACAACTGACTTCGATTTTGTCCGCAGAAATGACCTGTTAGACATACCTATTTATATTACAGATATTGAGACTAAGTTAGAGTTTGTTTCACAACGTATACCAATCGGGGTATTCCCAAAGACGATTACTTTTGGAGGAAATGGTACGGGTATTCATGTTATAACACCCACCAGTTATGTACATTCGGATGGGGGTGATTTGGCGATTCAATATACATTGACAAGCTCATCTTTGTCTTCTCCTGATACAAAATGGCAGATTCGGTATAAAAAAGAGGGTAGCTCATACGAGGCAGGAACTACCTATACTACTCTTGAGCTTATAGACAATGAGAACCAGTTACTGATTGATACAAATAATAACCAAGTGCTTTCAACAGGTGAAATGACTATTGGGACTCAAGGAACTTTAAACGGCTCTTTCACCATTCGTACTCAGGAGTTGGCTAAGCGGTCCAGTGCTACGCTGAAGCTAACCATAGTGGTGGAAGACAGTGAGAATACAAGTCGAGAAATACTGCTTCCCTATACAATTTATATCTGGAATCAGGCAAGCATTTAAAACGAAAGGAGATAACTCATGAAAACAGGATATATACTACATAAAACATTGGTACTAATCACTGCGCTATTGATTAGTGGTGGTGGAAGTGTCTGGGGACAACAAACTCCTCCTGATAAACTAAGTGAAGATGAATTATTGCAATTATTAAGAAATCATAGTGGCACTGATACTAAAGATTTTCTTAATAAGGTGGATAATGGTGATGTAATATTTAGTTCACTGAGAGATGAGGATATAAGAGAAGAACCTTCTAGGTGGGTTTATGATGTTATATGGACTATTTCTGAAGATGAAAAGGAAATAACTTGGCCTACCCCTGTTTCTTCTTCAAATTCTAAAGATTACGATATCTCAATTACTAATCCTGTTATTTTAGGAAATACAGTAAGGGATATTTATACAACAAAAAATGATACTAAAACAATTGTATTACAAAAAGAGGCTGGTGCGAATTTAGATGGATTCATTCGTTGGTATGTAACGACAGATCCTAATTCTTCTGCCGCAGTAAAGGAGACGATAGGTTTATCAAACTATAGTGGAAATAGTGTTTGGAAATTTAAAAATGGAATAGCCTGGTTAAGACCTACCAATGCCTCCTACAGAATATTTAAAGCTTGTGTAGTCTGTAATAAAGGTACATCAAATTGGGCTTTAGATAATACTTGGACGCGTTATGCAGATGCGGTAGATGCAATTCCTTCACATGGAATTTCCTCGATAAAGTATACAGTGCCAACTAATGCAAGTGTTGGTTCTACCTATTATGTGGTTTGTGAGGCAAGTGCCAGCAATGAGGTTTCTTCTGACGTTACGAATAATACGGTAACAATTCCAAGAGTAGCAGTAAAGTACGTTTATCAAATCCATGTTATAGACGAGGCAAGAACAAACACAGAATTGTCTTTAGAAGAAAATAAATTACCAATTGATAATTTAGAAACATTTAAAGCAAATTTCTTGGAACATTATGAGATACATACACCGATAGAAACAGGTACTAATTATCGTTTGGCAGAACCGTTGGCAAACTATTATATTCCGAATGGAAATGGAGGTATTACTTCACCTACTTATGTACGTTGGAGAGCTTATGATAGTAATGGAGAGCGTGTTAATGGTAAATATGGTAATACCTATACTTCGGAAATATGTGAATCGGGAAAGAATATTGTGAAATATACTTTCCCTTATGAAGCGAAAGATACGGAACAGCAATTAACCTATTATCTAACGGCTGAAGTGGGAACTTCTGAAAATGGAACTTTTTATCCGGTCTCTTTTCTAACGGTGTATTTGGAACCGTTCTCTATGCCATTGACGGAGGAACAATTAAGTACGGTTAAAGATGGTGAAAGCTCGATTAATTATCAGTATCGCTTTGAAGATTACTTGACACAACATCATTTTGAAACAATAGATGTGATTAATTTTGATTTTGAGAAAGGTGGCGGAATTATATCCGGCTCATCAGTTACTTCGACCAACAACTATTCGACTCAATTAGTCGATAATTTCAACTCTTATTATGCTTTTGCTGACTTAACGGATATTCCTTATCGAAGGGATAAACGTCTTTCAGTAGGACGAGGGGAGTTTGCGTTATATCGTACTTTAAATTATCCGGGTATTTCAAAGCAGGGTGTTTATGTTAATGGTGGAATCTATAATGATTATTTTGCTGATTTTTATAATAATCGAATGGTAGACCGTTTATGGGAAAAGACAAAAGGTGATCAGTCTGGTTATTTTATGTATTTGGATGCAACAGACGAGGCGGGAGTAATAACTAAAGTAGATATTTCTCAATTATGTCCGAATACCACATTATTGGTTACAGCTTGGATTTGTGATATGGCACATTCTACAGATGCAGAACATGCAGATGTTGGGTTTACGTTAAAGAAGAAAGGAAGTAATAATACAGAGGAAATTTTGTATAAGTTTTATTCCGGTATGGTCGAAAATAGTCCAGCGATAGGTAATAGTGGAGGTCAGGCAAATTGGCAGCAGATTTATTTCCGTTTTTCCATTCCGGGAGGAAGTACAGAGGATGAATATATCTTAGAAATCGCAAATAACACACCGAGCTCCAATGGTGCGGATTATGGTATAGATGATATAAGGATTTACAAATCAACACCGGATATCTCTGTTGAACGTCAAGACGCTTGCCACGCTTCAACATTGAATGTAAGTTCGGACTATGAGACGTTGTTGCGTAATATGGGATGGAGTGAGAATCCGGATGTAGCGAATGGAACAGAAAAGGGGGGTGAAGCTAAATGGCGGTATGGTTTCGGTAATAATTCCTATATAGGAAATGTTCTATTTGGTTGTGTGGATAATTTTGGTGTGACTGATGATTGGGTTAAATTTAATGAAGCGAATGCTACTCAAATGCGTGTGGTTGTTCCAACGAATCTTTTATCGATGACAGATGTGGAGTTAGCAGCTTTCCCAAGTACACAAGATGAAGCTTTGACAGAGGAGATTCAGATGAATATTTTAGCGGTTAAAAATTATATTGACGCTGGTAATAGTGCTACTATAGGAGATATAAATCTTCAAACGTTGGCGAATCTTTATACTACTTCGGGAGTATCTGAAGATGATATTACGGCTATTAAGACTGTAGGAAGTGAGAAAAATCTATTGTATGAAAGCAGTTTGAATGCAATGTATGGTCAGTTGAATATTCCTCGTATCTGTCATTCTTGGTATGAGTCAACTACCAAGACCCTCTATATGGCTGTCCTGAATGTAGAGGATACAGATTTGAAATATCAGGGAGAGGCTGTTGATGGTGGTTTTGCCGATGGAGAATATGAAGTTGTCCTATGGGCTGCCGGAGATACTCCACAACTGAATGATGCCTGTCTTTTGCACTCTCCATTTAAGGTGAAACCGTCTATCACGATCACAATTGAAACGGATGCAGCTGCCGAAGAAACAGTTTGTGCAGGGGAGATTCGTACATTTAAAGCTTATTTGTGGGCCTATGATAGTGACGGAAATAAAAAAGAGTTTAGTGAGATTTATAAGACTGGTTTTACATTTGATTGGTTCTTAGGTAACTGGGATGAATATGAGGCGATTGTTACAAAGGATACATATTCTGATGGGAAAACATTGCAGGCTTTGATTAAGGCGTATCGTAAGTCAATGGGAACAACTTCTGAACCTTATTTGGAGGTTTTAAATGTGGAGGATATTCAGAATAGTTCTTTTTATGAAGCTCATCAAGAAGATGCTAAATTGTTAATCAGTTTATTAGGTGATAAGACGACCGAACCGAAAGTGATTTCAGGGTCAACAGCTACCTTACGTTGGGTGACCTATTTGATCGCAATGCCTTATATACCGAATAGTACAGATGAATTAGGACAAACGTATGAGTTCTGTACAGAAACACAAGGACTACAATTGTCTGGAGATTTAGATGTACCTAATCTGTCGGTTGGTTTCCCAAATGTAGATTATAATGTGGTAACATTGAATACGGTTCCTTTACGTTTGGGATTACGTCATATTTTGAATGGTATTGAATTGCCGAATGTCCCTATCCAAAATGCCGTTACGTATGGAAGTGAGGAAACAGCGTATTTGGGTGTTGTTGCGTCTGATAATAAAGTCTTCTTGCGACAAAACGGTAGTGTGTACACTCCGGTAGGAGAAGTGACGAAACTTTATGCAAAGACTAATAATAGTGATAGTTCTAAACCGAATGAACTGAGTATACAGTTTATGAAGGGATTAAGCGACGAAGAGAAAGCTAAGATTCCGGATTTGTTAAAGGAAGGGGAAATTTACTCGTTGTATGTACCATTTGGTGAATACGATGACAGTGATAACTATATAGAAGGTTCTTGTATCGGTTATGCCGTCTTACAGATCAAGATTGTCCCTGAGTTCTTGACATGGCAGAAAGGCAGTGGAGACGTTTGGTATAACGATTCCAACTGGGAGCAATCAACGAAAGGAGAATTATATGTAGGTGGTAACTCTACGTCTACAGAGGATGCCAACGGTTCAGATAACGTAGCAAATGCTTTCGCTCCGTTGTACTTTACGAAGATTACTATTCCGGGAAGTCAGACGTTGGAGTTGGAGAATCCAGAAAAGAAAGAGGATGGACTTACTTTGAATATATCTACTGATTCAAACATCCAGTATGAGATGGCAGTCGATACAAACACAGTACAGAAAGGCTATAAGATCTCTCCATACTATATTAATAAGGTAAGTGAGATTTACTTTAAGCCGAATGCTCAGTTGAGACACCAGCAGTATTTGATATATAATACCGCCCGTGTGGACTTTGAAATGGCGAAAGACGCGAAGTATTGGATGGCTTCACCTTTACAGGATGTCTTTGCCGGTGATATGTATGCACCGAAAGGAACAGCCC